>JBMZJQ010000094.1:0-1886 GCA_049617635.1 Candidatus Poseidonia sp. | reverse complement strand
TCCCTTCCATTTGTGCCTGGTCGGACTTCCCCACCATGCCGCAAGTCTTCGTTCACGGCGAACTCATCGGCGGGTCGGACATTGCTCTCGAGATGTTGCAAGACGGTAGCCTGAGGGAGATGTTTGACGCTGGTCGCCAGGGCTGAGGCCGTTCGTGCGAAGAATAAAGCGAACGTCTCGCCTCGTTGAACCGATGCCCGACTTGCTCCCAGGCGGTGTCCATCCGTGGCACGCTTTCGATGCGTCCAAGGCAGGGTACTTCACCCAACTGCTCCTCAAACGGTGCGTAGAAGACCGGAATCCGTTGCTTCCTTTGATGGAGGACAAATACCGTTCCCGTGAACTTGTAGCCTCCAAGGAGGTGTGTCACCTCACCGAACTCTATCACTGGTCGGAGGAGGTGAACATTGATTGGGACAACCTTCCGGATCGTTGCGTCATCAAAACCAACCACTGGTCAGGCGATGCCTTGTTCATCATGGATAACGGTCCTGTTCCACTGGCCAACATCCATCGAAAGTTTCGGTTGCTTTCTCGCTCGGACAACCGCTACCGTGTTATCCGAAACTGGCGCGACCAAAACGGGAGACCCTGGCCGAAATGGCGGATTGAACGATCCCTTCGATGGTGTTTGCGACAAGAATTTCCGGCTCCGTTGGAGTGGGGCGCTGCCAACATCAAACCTCGAGGCGTGATGATTGAAGAATTGCTCACCGACGACAACCACCTGCCCAACGACTGGAAGATTCACGTCTTCAACGGAAAAGCCGGCTTCATCCAATACGACATCGGCCGCATGTCTTCACATTCCCAATCCATCTACACCCTTGAGGGTCAACGCATTCACCAGACCAACACCCGGTGGAGCGAAACGGACACCCCCGATGAAATCGTCACGGTGCTCGGTCAGGACCTCCTCAACGAACTCGTCCGCATCGCTGAGCGGTTGGCTGAGGATATCGATTACACCCGAGTTGACATGTTTCTTGCCAACGGCAAGTGGTATTTTGGTGAATTTACGAACTACCATAATTCCTGTTATCCGCAATCCATTGAGTGGGAGAAACTTGCCGGTGGCCTGTGGTTGAACGACGATTCCTGAACCAACGGCGCTTGAGCGGTTCGATATGAAACAGCCTCTAGGGGGTGGCCGTAAGGGGTTGGCTTGTTAAGTGAGGGTTTTTTCGTGGTTCTGTTCACATGTCTGAATCAACGCCACCCTCCGTGTTTCGCAAGTGGGCCATGCGACAGTACTGGCGCATGCAACAATCCCAAGCCGTGGTCGGACTCTTGCTCTGGGGCACGACCATTACGCTCCTGGTGTGGCCGTATGTCCGCTGGCGCTTCGAGGCTAACTGTGCTGATGCTCTTTGTTTCAACGATTCTTTCGCAGGTATTCCAGCCACGTATTTCGGTCTCTTGACCATCTTCCTTACGGTGATGCTGGGCGTGCTCACCATTGGCTATCTGTACGACCAAGTCTTCTCCTTGTGGACCGAATGGCGCAGTGTCGACATGGAGCGTAATCCCTACGTCACCTACGCACTGACGCCCAATTGGATGATGATTACGGCGCTCCAAGCCGAAATGTTGCGCCGCCAATCCGAAGGCGACGAAGCCATGCAGGAGCAGGCGGAATGGTTCCTCAAGTGGTGCAAATCCTACGCCGAGGGTGAGATGTTTGCTCGGGCCGTTCAGCGGTGGGACCAAGACCTTGGTGAAACACCGACGTTTTGGTTCACCGACGATGCCGCCATGCAACGTGCACGTGAGCTGAAATTTGATGATGAGGACTGACAAATCTTCATCATCCGTTGGCCGAATGTTACGGTATGGCTCGCCCGTCCCGCTGGAGTGATGAGCGGAAAGCAAATCGCGAACAAGCG
>JBMZJQ010000093.1:0-2163 GCA_049617635.1 Candidatus Poseidonia sp. | reverse complement strand
GCGGTGGCTAACAGTGCTTCACCTCTGCCCGACTGGCCGGTCAAACCGACTGCGAAGCAAGCCTATCGAAAGGAGAACATGGACGTGTTTTCCCAAAAGCAGGTCAAAGCGCTCGAACGGCAAGAAAAAATGGCCACACCCCTCAGCACCAAGGCCTTGAAGGACAACGTATCGGCTTCTCCAGACATTGAACGCGCTCAACTCCCTCTTCCTGCGCTTCCAAAAACGGTGGAATTACCGTCATCCGCCGATGGTGAACCTTTGACGAACAGTCTCCGTCCCGTTGCCGCTGCGTCGAAGGATTCCAGGGAGGCGGCATCGAAGGAACAGGCCGTTCTCAATATCGATGAAGCCTACGAGCGCTGGTCGACCTTTGAGGAACCTGACGGTATGGATGCCACGGCCCTGTACAACGAACACGGTGAAGCACTGAGCCGATACAGCGGTGATGAGTCATGACCGAGCAACGTACGAAGTTGCGTGCTGAACTCGAAGATGCCAAACGGCAATTGGCGGACTCAATCTATGCTCGTCAGCAAATCAGCGCCCCTCAACCTGAGGAGCCTGCATCCGTGGGTGAAGAGCGCCCCGCCTTGTCAAAACTCAACATCTTGATGGGGAAATCCAGCGTTCCAAAACGAACACTTTCGTTGTTTCAACACGTTGGTGTGCCGCAGCGACCAACCTACGACATGATCGCCGACCGCATCCTCGGACCGGATGTTGAGGCGCCTCATTCATTCCTTGACCAAGATTCTGGATACGCATCCCATGTGGCCAAGCGCTTGGTACAATTGAGACAACGGCTTGAAACTGCGCCCTCACAGCCTCCAACCGAAGGCAGCGATCTCTACGTGGGCGTAGAAGACGATGGAACGCCCGTCTGGAGCCAAATCCTCAGCGAGCAGCGTGGTGAGATTCGAAGCGCTTTGGAGGACGGGTTGGCTTCACCCGGCCCCGACGATGTTCATCATGCTACACGGGTGCTGGGCATCAATGCGGAATGGCCAAAGCGGTTGGCTTGGTCGTCGTCGTTGACCTTCAAACAGTGGTTCACGGCCGAGGAGAACGTTGACGCCACGCATTATTGCGAACAGGTCATCGACCATCCTGCCGGGCACCTCAATCCACTCATGGTCGTCGCAGCACCTCAAGCTGGATGTTCACACCTTCTGCACGCTACGGGTCAAGCGGTGCTTCGTCGGCAAGAGGGCCATGTTCTGTCCATCACGGCGGCAGATGCCTCTATCGACGGCCTTGAGACGCAGTGGCAAAACGCCTTGCCGGGCGCGACCGCCCTCGTCATTGACGACCTTCACGAATTTGCAAGCCATGAAACATGGTCTCACCAACTTGGCGTCTTGGTCGACCACGCCCTCAATCTCGGGATTCAAGTCGTCGCTGGCGGGCGTCATGCCGTCGCAACGATGCCTCCCTCCCGGTTGAAAGAGGTCTTTCGCTCGTGTTTGGAGGTTCAGCTCGGTGCCCCACAACCGCCCACGCTCATGGCGTTTGCTCGTTGGCGTTGTGCCCAACGCAACCTCCTTGTTTCCGACCGTCATCTTGCACAGTTGAGCCGGATGGAACCACGCAGTTGGCGTGCGATGGAAACACGGCTCGAACAACTTTCCCTAGCGTTGGAAAACGGTGCCGTCCTCTTGGACCATGACGATGTATCGGACCTCTTGGGCGGTCGCCCCAAGCCGTCCATGCCAGAGGAACAGCAACGGGTTGAAGACGTCGCCTCTCGGTTGGTTGGTGAAGCCCTGGACAGTGTTTACTCGTCCGTTGAAGCAGGCGGGATTGACCTTCACAGCCCGTTGCAGCCATGGGAAGAAGACGATTACCAACCGCCGGTGTGGGATGCTGAAGAACTCGGCGAGGATGTGAGCGCCTTGGAGCGAGCGTTGCGAGAAGCTGTGGACCCAATTGAACCCGGTCGTCCTTCGGTACTGGACGTCAATGAACGGGAGAAGTACATCATTCGAGCCAATGACCCGCTCGGTCAAAGCGACCTTGGCAGGACCGTGGATGTCCTTGTTGACCTTGAGGAATCCATTGACGCGCGCATGAATGCCTCAGCCGCAGAAGCGGTGTCTTCCTCTCTCGAATTGCAACGTCTTGAGGAACAGATGGTCGTACTCGCTCACCGAGCCGTGGAGG
>JBMZJQ010000092.1:0-2169 GCA_049617635.1 Candidatus Poseidonia sp. | reverse complement strand
GGGTCAACCACAACTGAGGATGATGAGACATGGAGCGCATGCCGATTTGGCAAATCGCCCTGCGTCGGCTGGAAATGCCCGTTCCTCGCTTTCTCACCCTCTATGTCGCACCCATCGTTGTGGCGACCTTTTTCATCGCCATCATCGTTGTTTTCCTAACCGGTGGTTTGGCAGAAGGAGCGCTCTTTGCTGGATTCACAGGTGTCCTTTTCGTTCTCCTACTCACCGCCATGTCAACACTTGCCGCAGTGGCCTTTCCTTTGCTTGAAGTCCAGCGCTCAGCCACGCTAATTGAAGAAGAAATGCACATGTTCATCACGCGCATGGGCATTTTGTCGATTGGAGAAGTGGGCGCTCAGTCCATCTTTGACATTCTCAAACAAATGCGAGATTACGGTGAATTGGCTTCAGAGGTGAAGCGTATTGAGACACTGGTTGACAAGTGGCATACTTCGCTCCCCGAAGCGGCCCGTATCGTTGCCCACCAAAGCCCCAGTCCGCTTTGGTCAGATTTCCTTGACCGGATGGCCTTTTCCATCGAGGCTGGACAACCCATTGACGAGTTCATGCGCTCAGAGCAAGAAACCGTCGCCGAGCAATACAATACGCTCTATGACACCCGCTTGGAATCCGTGGATACGCTGAAGGAAATTTATGTCTCGCTCACCACAGCCGGTCTTTTCGGTTTGGTCATTGCTGGCATTCACCTCGTTCTCTTTGAAGTGGGTGGCGTTAACGATACGCCAATCGAAGTCGCCAGTCGACTGCGGTTTTTGCTGTTAGCATCACTGGTGTTTTTGTTCATTCAAGTGGTGGCAGTTTTTGCTTTCCGTGCGACCATTCCCAAGGATGCTACCTTTGCTCGAGACGAAATGGACACACCGTTCCGAATTAATTTCCGTCGCTCGTTGTTGCTTTCGGGGGCTGTTTCCCTCGGACTTGTGGTGTTGGCAACGTTCACGCTCATTTGGACATGGGAGGTCATCACCTCGCAATGGGATAAATACGGCCTCTTGTTCATTGCCGTGCCATTTTCCCCCTTGCTCATCCCTGCGTTGATGGTCCGACGAGAAGAAAATCAAATTCAACGGCGCGATGAGACGTATCCCGATTTCATACGTGCACTGGGTGGAACTGCACAAGCACGTTCGGCTGAGCCTTCGGCCACCATCAAGGCCCTACGAGGGATTGATTTTGGTATGCTGGACAACTCAATTGACCGTCTGGAAAAGCGACTCTCCACTCGTATTGATTCCGACCGAGCGTGGGATTACTTCACGGCAGACACCAACTCCGCCGTTATTTCCCGTTACACCCGTATCTACATCGAAGGGTCCCAATCCTCCGGCCAGCCTGCTGGAACCGCTGAAATGGTTTCGAGGAGCGTCGGAAACCTCCTATCGTTGCGAAACCGCCGCTCTCTTTCCGCCAATACCATGTGGGGTGTAGCTCTTGGTCTGTTAATTTCAAGCGTCGCATCGCTCAATGTCACCACCGCCATTGTTCTCCAATTGGGGGAAGCCATTGCAGGTGTGGCCAGCGGTTTGGTCGACACGGATGTGAGCATGCTCACGGAGTTTGCAGGAGGCATCGCACTCCCGGTGATGGAGGATGCATCATCGGTTGAGGACAACATTCGGATGTTCAAAATCATCATCTCGTTGTTGATATTGATGCAAGTGGTGGCCGTTTCATCCATCGCAACGCGACTGCGAGGTGGTACGCGAATGAGTGCCGTAGGGCAGATGATTCAACTCACCTGGGTCGCCGGCCTGGCCTCATTTTTCACCGCCATCGTTCTCGACCAGGCAAGCAGCATCTTCAGTGTTTGATGCTTGGGAACATTCATACTCCCGCTCACCCAGTTTCAACCATGCAAGCACCGCTCCCGCCCCCGCCAGCAGCAGCCTCACCCTACCAGCCTCCAGCAGCCAGCATGGCAAAAGGGAGCATGTACACTTTCCAAAAATGGTTGATGATCGGTGCAGCCCTCCTGGTGTTTGCCACCGTCTTTGCTCAATTTCCGCTCTCGTCTTCGGAGCCCAACATTACCGACTACGACCTCGCTGACGAGAAAGAGGCTCAACAATACCTCGATGACGTGGACGGCTATGAGGGGCAAGTGGCCCTCTTTGGTGCCATGGCCACGATTCTTCAAACGGGTGCGCT
>JBMZJQ010000091.1:0-2205 GCA_049617635.1 Candidatus Poseidonia sp. | reverse complement strand
CGCCCAAAGACGACGATTTGCTCGGTGAAGTGGGTCCTGCACCCAACGCCACCCCAGACCTGCCCGACCTTGCCTCGCAAGCACCGCCTCAAGGCGCCAGTTTGGCTCAAGCCATGGCGACGGAAACGCCTGACCTTCCTGATTTCCTCGAAGAAACACCCGTCGCGCCAACCCCAACCGCTTCTCAACCTCAGGCTGAAGATGTTACCACCTCCGTGCCCGCCACCCCTGCCCTATCGCCTTCCGCTGATGTTACTGCTCCCGAGACGCCGGACCTTCCCGACCTCCCGGAGGACGAGTCTGCGGTAGCTGACGTGGCCGAACCCGCACCCGAGCAGAGCCAACGCATCTGGCCCTGGCCGAAGGGTGAGGCTTGGACGCCAACGCGAGTCTACCAAGAGGTGGTCAGCGCGATGGAGCACGTCAAGCACGGACGCATGGAAGCAGCCGCCAACGCTCTCGACCATCTTGGCCCGCATCTGGAAGATCACCTCGACATGCTGCTTCACGTCTCGGTGTTGATGCAACATCTCGGGCGGCACGAGCACATGAAGTGGACCCTTGACATGGCGGCCTACGTTCATCCAACCGACCCACATGTTCAACAAGCAAGGGCTCAACTTTTGACATGAGGGACGGCCATGGTTCAGACACCGGAACTTCGGGTCAACGACGGCATCGTTCTCCGTCCAGCGACCAACGCAGTGTTGGTCTCCATGTTTGAAGCGTACCAAGAGGATGCCGAAGCGGCACAAACCGCCCTGCCTTGGCTCGACCCAAACGATGATGTTCGCCGCCAACTGAGGGACATGCTCTACGACATTGAGGCCCAATCGGGGACGGACCTGTTGCACTTCTGGTCCATTCACGACGTCCATTCCGAGACCTTCGTCGGCCTTGTGGGGTTGGGTGACGAACTTCAATCGCTTCACGCCGACTTCAACCTGGGCTATTGGGTGTGTCGAGCGTACCGTCGCCAATCGATTGCATCGGCGTGCGTTGACACCATCTTTTCCTGGCTGAATCAACGGGCGAACACCACCACCGTGGAAATCGCCGTCCATCCTCACAACGAAGCAGGGCTGGCCACGGCCAGCGCCATCTGCGAACGCTGGAACGGCGAACGGTTGGCGGAGTTCATCGGCATCGAATTCAACGAGCGCACGGTGCCTCACCACCTCCATTTGGTTGACCTGGGCCCGGAGGCCTGACATGCCAACATGGATGACCGTCGACACCGACGACCTGAGGCATTTACCGAAGCATCAGGGTCACCCCACCCGAAGCACTCAGCCCTTCTACGGGCCGAGCGACAACCTCTCGCCTGAGTTTCAACAGGGCTGGGCCGGGTTCGTGGATTGGATGACCTGTCACCAAGGTGCCGTCACCCTGTTTGTGATCACCGACCTGCTGGAGAATCCTGATTTTGCGAGCGCCCTCCAGCACGCACTGGAAGCCTTTCCAGGTCGTCTGACCGTTGGCTGTCACGGTCACACGCATCGTTCGTGGTCTGCTTGGGGCGAGGACGTCAATGGGTTTCGAACGATGTTGCAGACCTCCACCGCCTTGCTCAAGACCCATGCTGGTCCGGCGTTTCGGCCGTACTTTCGCGCCCCGAACGGCTACATTGCCCCGTGGATGGCGCCCGTGCTTGCCGAGGTCGGCTACATCATTGACACCTCGGTGAACCCGTCGTGGTTGATCAAATCCAAAACCGGCGGTTCCGGGTGGAATAGCGTCCTCAAATCCATGGAAGATGCCGGGATGGTGGAACGGCCGTGGCTCACCCGCTGGACGCTCCCCGTCAACGGCCCGGCACTGTTCAAATTCCCACTTTCGCTCAACGCTAAACCCGCATGGAAGCGAGCACCACCCCTGCTCACGGCCGACCAGTTGGCTCACGTGGAAGACCCGATGCAAACGATCACCACGCTCTACTGCCACGTGCTTGATTTCGCCCGAAACGCCGGAACGTGGCAACCTCCTCTGTGAGGCATAGAGCCAAGTAAAGCCGCCGTTGTGGAGGGCTCATGAGCGTCGTGAATTTCACAGAAAAATTCGGTTTGTTTTCGGATCACTGGTCGCCCAAAGTCATCGCTGAAATGAACGACTACCAGTTCAAATTGGTCAAGATTCAAGGTGAATTCGTTTGGCACGACCACGGCCACACCGACGAGGTGTTCATCGTCATCGAAGGCAGCATGA
>JBMZJQ010000090.1:0-2316 GCA_049617635.1 Candidatus Poseidonia sp. | reverse complement strand
GGTCAGATCGCATGCTTGCGGCGTCATGCAGGGCTTGTCCGATATCGGTGGTCGTGGGGTCGCAAACGATGAGGATGTTTTCTCCACGGCGCAAATCCATGCACGTATCAATGACCGTGAGGGCACTGTTGAGCATTTTCTGGTGTTCGTCAAGTTCTTCCTCATCTGAAGGGGGTTCTTCGGAACGCGGCTCAGCAATCACGGGTGCTGGCTCCCCCTCTGCTTCATCGAGGATGTCCTCGATGTCCAAATCCACATGGGGGTCGTCGTCTCCCTCGGAGCCTTTTCGGCGAAAAGGGAGGGCCATGGTAACGGTAGCATTGGACTGTTCTTCAATGTGTGCTTTTTCGGAAAGAAAATCGCTCAAACTTCAGCGATGATGCGTATGAGCAAACAGTTCCAGTCTCGGATGTTTCACGAGATGACTGTGTCAAGCTTCGTCCTCAAAGGAAGTCTGCCGAGCTCGCTCCATCGCCTCATCGCTTGTGAACCAAAATGTTGGCGTCTCACCCAAATCTTTGTCCCAGCGTTGAACAGCACGAGCGAACATTTCACCTTCCGTGTACGCTTCGCACCATCGAAGGTACCAATCTGCTTGTTCGACCATGGCTTCATCTTCAGGCGAGGTGCGCTTGAGGACCTCAGCTTGCAATGCAATCGTCATGACCCAAACTGGAGCCAGCGCATAAGTGACGAAGGGGTTTCGTTCCATATCGACACTTCGCCATTCTGTCCAAAGAGAGAACACCTGATCGTAGAGAAATCCGATGGTGAGGACGGCGAACATGACGGTGAAAAAGATGCCAGTAAGTGCAAAGTACGTGCTCGGGATTCCAAAAAATTCGTCGGAAATGCAAACTCCCGACGTGCATTCTGCAGTGAATCTCCATTGGATCAAAGGCCAAACGAGGAGCGTGATGGTTGTCCCCCACAACAACAGGCTGACGACAGCCTGAGATTGTTGCATTCTCCAGTATTGCCTCATGGCCCATTTTTTGAAAAACGAACCCCCTTCAGGCCTTTCTGTCATGGTGTTGATACCGGCTCCATCATTAAAGAACCAATCCCTTGAATAGCCCGATAGGACGGGAAGCGAGCGATTTTGGGTGATGGTCAGCAGGCCGGTTCAGCAGTACAACCTTGATTTGGAAAGGTTTCTTGACAAATGAATTGAAATCATTTAAACAAGATTGGCGATGTGTAAGCGTGTCCACAAGCGTACTGACCGCCGGTGGGTGAAGAAGGAGAGGTGATGCCGTTGACTCAACGCCACATCCTCTTCATTCCCTCTTGGTACCCGAGTTCAGACGCTCCTCTCTTGGGAACCTTCTTCAGAGAACAGGCCGAAATGTTTGCAGAAATCGGTCACAAAGTAGGCGTGTTGCATGCGAGATTTCACCACCTCCCATCTGCAACTTGGCGAAAAGGACCAAGCCGACCGATTGGAATGGCCGTAGAAAATGAATTGACCGTTGTCCGAGCAAGCAAACGGTTGTTCCAACCAGGTCCATTGCACAGAATCCCCTCAGTATACCGTTCATTCGTTCGATCCCATGAGAAGTTAGCACTCAAGATGTACGATGCCTACAAGGCGGTCCACGGGCCCCCAGATATCATTCACGCCAAAGCGACGATGTGGGGGGCCGTCATGGCGAGAGTTATCGCTGAGCGGGAAAACATCCCCTATGTCGTGACGGTCCATTCGAGCGTGTTCGCCAGAGGCATTGTTGGACCGAGGGAACGAATCACTGCGGCGTTGGCCTTGAGATCAGCCAACCGACTCCTCTCGGTCAGCAGCGCATTGGCCAACGATATAGAACGAACCCTTGGCGTTCATGCGGCAACATTCACCACCGTACCGAACATGATCGATGTTGAAAAATTCCCTTTCACGCCCCTGCCTAAGAACGGTACATTCACGTTTGGATACATGGCCAATTTGGTGAAAGACAAAGGCCACAAAACGTTGCTTCAAGCGTTCCAAAAAGTCCCGAATGCAAAACTCCGGTTGGCTGGTGACGGCCCGCTTCGCAAACAGTTGGAAGAACTGACCTCTGCATACGGAATGGATGACAGAGTCGAGTTTGTTGGCCCCGTACCCCGCGAACGAGCATGTGAATTTTTCCAAGCAGTTGATGCCTTTGTCCACCCGAGCCGATACGAAACATTTGGCATCGTTTTGATCGAAGCACTCTCCACAGGTCGACCTGTCATCGCCACCCGCAGCGGTGGTCCAAACGACATCGTCCGAAAGGAGGATGGCCTCCTCGTCGACGTCGACGATGCTGACGGCTTGGCAGAAGCCATGCGTAACAC
>JBMZJQ010000089.1:0-2419 GCA_049617635.1 Candidatus Poseidonia sp. | reverse complement strand
CTCTTCCCGGCGGGTACATGGACCACGACGAACATCCGGCTGTTGGATGCGTTCGGGAAACCCTAGAAGAACTTGGATTGACCATTGTGCTCGACAATATCGAACCTGTAATCACGCAACGGGTGTTTAATGACGAAGGGATTTCCTTTGTTTCGTTCACCTATCGTTCTACGTGGAACGGCGACCTCAGCGAGTTGACCCTACAAACGGAGGAAATCTCTGAAGCCGCATGGTTTCCTGCAAACGAAGCCTACCAGCAAGCTGTTTCTCACTTTGACAGGGAAGCGCTCAGAAGCCTGCTTTGATCAGAGCCCCAATTGTTCTCGTGCGGCATCCAAAGCTGCCGAGAGACCTTCTGCGTGTGAGCCACCGCCTTGAGCAAAGGTCGGCCGGCCACCGCCGCCTCCACGAATGTGAGATGAAATTGACCGAAGCAAATCAACGGCATTGTAGCGCTCGCTGGCTACCGTGTTTTCGGTGATGCCAATCATGAGTTTTCCACCACCGTCCTTTGAACCGAGGACGGCAAGGGTTGGCACAGCAGCGTCCAGTGTCAACTCCTTGAGCATCGTCGTCATTGATTTGAGGTCGCCGTCTATTTCCATAACAATCACACGAACACCGTCAACATCGGTGGATGCATCGCCACCTCCGCTTGTACGGAGACGGACAATCTCCGATTCGAGTTGTTCAATCAACTTCCGCTGTTCCTTCCATTCCTTGAAGAATCGAGCGGCTGCTTTTGGTAAGTCATCACCGTGAACCCCGAACACTTCACTCGACGCACGAACCAGTTCATCTTGTGCTCGTGCATAGGCCAGCGCTGCATCTCCAGCCACGATGTGCAAGCGCTCAACACCGTCTTGAACAGCGGTTGAGCGAACGATACGAATTGAACCAATTTGTCCGGGTTCATCATGATGAGTGCCTCCACAGGCTTGAATATCGTGTTCGGCAATTTTCAGAATCCGAATGGAATCGCCTTTGGGCGCTCCACCTTGATAGAGGTCAAAGCCATGGATGATGTCCGCATCTTTTCGATTCAACTGAGATTTTTCCGTGTTGCTGACGTCACTGAGCACGTCGTTCGCCATGTCCTCCATGGCGTCCAAGTCAGCCCGCGTCAATCGGTGATAGTGCGTGATGTCCAAACGACCGCTGTCCACGCTAAGGTGAGAACCGGCCTGGAAAATATGGGGTCCTAAGAGACGACGAGCAGCACCACCAACGATGTGAACAGCGGTGTGGTGGTCCATCAATTGCTTACGGCGTTTCCAATCAAGATGGCCAACGACGTTCGTGCCCGCAGCGAGGGCCCCGTCGGTGTAGTGAACAATGACGTCGCCGACCTTTTGCGTATCAAGGACATTGACCTTGACATCACCTTGAATGAAGTGTCCGTGATCGCCTTCTTGTCCACCACCCTCAGGGTAAAACAACGTTGAGTCGAGAACCATGGCATGGCTGGAGCCTGTTGGGCCTTGACCTTCGCTGGCAAGACATGCAAGCACGCTGGCTTCAAACGTAGGTTCGTAGACCCTATCGTAGTACATCGGATCGGTTGGAGGAAGGCCACCGGTTTGGAGGCCATGCGATGAATCATCGGTGCCCTTGGCGGCTTCTTTGGCCATCCGTGCGTGGCGTTCGGCCATCTCTGCTGAGAATCCAGTTCGGAGGCTGACCATCGCCCAACCTGCTTGTCGGGCGAGCGTAATGGCCATGTCCGGCGCAAGGCCATGGGAATCGTTCATGGTGAACAATTGTTCATCAGGAATGGAATCACTTTCCTTCGGCAAGGACTTGAGTTGGGTTTGTATCACGTTGGTTCCTTTTCTGAGCATCTCAGCATAGCGCTCTTCCTCAAGGGCCAAAATCGTCAGCAAACCCTCCTTTGTTTGCTTGTTCAATTGCCCGCCCATGTTCACCTCAAGGTGATGCGACGCCAATTCTGACAACGGGACAGAAATCGCCAATTCGTCACGCATTCGCAGGACTCGACGAGCGAGCATGCGTGCCAGATAGCCCGCTTTCGCGTTTGAGGGCACCAAACCATCGCCGAGCATATTGCAGAGCGCATGGAGGTGGTCGGGGATGGCGTAAATGTTGGCAAGCGGCTCGGTGATGGATGAAAATTGCTCACTGGAAATGTCAAGACCACGCTCACCAAGACGAGTGAGGAAGATATTGACCAACATGTCACCGTCAACACCGGCTTCAATGTTCATGATGCCGTTGAGGCGTGACATTTCACTCAGCAATCGGTCCAAATCCAAGGATGGCCACTGGTTGGCAACCGATTCAAATCCTGACAATTCCTTGAGCCATGCAACCGTTTCGGGGTAAATGGCCTCGTAAATGGTGGGTGTTCCTGCCGCTGCCCAGCAAAAACGTTCCAATCCATAGCCTGTGTCAATGATTT
>JBMZJQ010000088.1:0-2440 GCA_049617635.1 Candidatus Poseidonia sp. | reverse complement strand
GGCGCAGGAGAACCTGCATTCACCCCTCTTCATGGCCCGGACCTTGCTCTTCTGAACCCTCGGCCCATTGAATGTAAGTGGCAGGCCCCGATCCCGTGAACACAACGCTGTCCCCAAAGGCGTGTTCGATCATTTTTCTCGCCGTCCAAGACGAAGGGTATCCAAGTTCGACGCCGAGTCGTTTGAGCGACAATTCTGCCGGGTGCTCTTGTTGAACGACGTTGGAAATTTGGGAGAGGGAGCGCTGCTCGCCGGGTTGAGGAAGGAACGTCGCGAGCGCTTTCTTGAACGCGACGGCTGCGATGAAATGCTTCTCAGCCGCAGATGTGGTGGCCTCTTTGCTCAAGGGTTCCTCTGAAGTTTTCAACCGAACCGAGCCCTTACCGGCTTCGTCCTTTTCAACTTCAATCTCGCTTCCAAACGCGTCCATCAGGATCTTCAACAGACCCCAACTCTTTGGGTACCCGGCTAGGGTCGTGAGGGTCTTTGTGGAGCGTTTTTCAGCATCGGTGTACCTGACACGGCCCAGAAGGGTCGACATGGGGATGAAGTCCTTCGAAGAAAGATGTGGGCGAAAGAGCCGTTGAACCGTTTGCTTTCGCTCCTCAAGCGGTGGCTGCGGCAGGGTCTGTTTCGACCAGTACCTCACCGTGCCTTCGTCACGGAACGTCGCCTGACCTTTCAGGAGATGTTCGAGAAGGGTGTTCATGGACTTGGATTTCGCGTACCCGAGGCCGAGGAACAAGGCCCGGAGAGATCGTTGCTGCGCATCGCTGTGTTTGACCTGGTTGCCGAGTTGGGCTTGCTTGATTTCGCCATAGGCTGGGATTTGAGCCAGAACCATGGCCCTCAGGGTGGCGGTGGACACGCCGTCTTGTTCCGATTCCGAATCGAGGGTTACCTGCGTTTCATCGCTTGCTGGCTGCGAATCGGACAGGGGATTCAAGGCAGGTGCATCCCGTTGATGTCGGCGCCGGTCCTGTGCCGAACCTCGAAGCCATTCACGCAAAGAAAAACCAAGCCATCCACGGCGGCGGGCGGGCAAACGAGCCTCGCGTGTTGGACGTGTAGGTCCAGCCCCGGCCCCCTCCGATGACACCGTAAGCGACGTGTTCGATGCACGGGCGAACCAGCGGGTCCCGTTGCGTTCCCGTTCCCGACCGCCCGAAGCCAAACGAAGGAACTCCTGATGCACCTGCGGAATGTTTGCGCCGTGCGCATGCCCATGATCGACCGTGATGAAACTCCACAGAACATAGGCCTCAACAAGGTCCCACTTTGCCATGGTGGGTTGATTGCCGAGGAGCGAGACCTTCAGCTCTGCCCGAGCTGAGTTGCAAATCTTGCACATCAGCATCTTGTTGTCCACCGTATTTTCACCGCCGAGGCTCACGTCGAGGATGTGTTCGGTGTTGTAGTTGTTCCCGCTCAACAGCGTGCCACAGTGCACACAATCGATGTTGAGTTGAAGCATCTTGTTCCGCTTTTCCTTGGTCAAGGCATTTCCATTGTTGGGTTTCTTTTGCGCCTGAACGTGTGACTTGGCCAAAGACAATTCCTTCCCGTACACCAACCGAAGGTTCTCCAAGCTGAAGAAATCCAAGCCGATTCACTCCGCAATGGTAAGCCGTCGTGCGCGCGTGGAGAAGACGTATCCCACTCCGCTTCTGCACACGACACCAGATAAACCCACGAGGTAGAACCCCAATGGAGGTTGAGCGTTTCGTCCGTCAACTGACGCTCTCCGTCGTCGGAGGGCGGTAGGGATATCCGTCACGGTCTTGAGGCGAGGCCATGGGTGTGCTCGGGCCGTACTGGCGATGGCGCACGACGTGGCTCCGGTCAAAGTGGAAGCGAAGGGTGCTGCGCACCATCGCGTCTTGTGATGACCCTGCAAGCCTGAGGGTGCACGGCCCGACGGAGTTGAACAGGGACACCCATCTGGGAAAAAACGTCAATTTCAACGGGCTCAGGGTCAACGGAACTGGAACGTTACGCATTGGTGACAACTTCCACAGCGGCGAGGATTGCCTGATCATCACCCAGAACCACCGCTACCATGGCGACGCCTTGCCCTACGATGCGACCTACGACCTCTTGCCGGTCACCGTTGGGGACAACGTCTGGTTTGGCTCGCGCGTGACCGTGCTTGGGGGGGTGACGATCGGTGAAGGGGCCATCGTCCAGGCCGCCTCATGCGTGGTCAAGGACGTCCCCGCAGGGGCCATCATCGGTGGCCACCCTGCGGCGCAGTTTAGCGAACGGGACATGGCGCACTACGAACGCCTCAAGACCGAAGGTCGCTTCCACTGAAGCCTCCGGAGATGGGCCCATAGAGGCCCATGAACAGCGGCAGGGATATGGGAGCGATGGCCGAGGCGGGCGCATGAACGGCGTGGACGCGAGCCTTGAGGGCGTGGAAGCGGTCTTTCTCGACCTC
>JBMZJQ010000087.1:0-2537 GCA_049617635.1 Candidatus Poseidonia sp. | reverse complement strand
GGCATCACGCCGATGATGTGGGCCGCCGTAGGTTGCATCGTGGTGGCGTTGCTGCTGTCCATCATGGGGCAATTCAGTCATGCGTGGATCGTGGACAACGACAACGAGGGAAGCAGTTTCGGCCTCACCACCGTTCGCGTCGACTGCAGCATGGCGCAGGCCGATGCCCAACTCAACATGACGAAAAAAGAAGCCGTGGACATGTGCAAAGCCATGGCCTATTCGCTGTATGCTGAGGACATGGAGGCCGCGGCGGAGGAAGATATCACGGTCGACGACATCGATGACGTCATCGTGGGCAACATCGAAGACGTGTGCGAAAACACCTACAAACTCGGAGCGGCGTTTGCCACGGGTGACGAAGCGACGATGAAAGATTTGGCCGATAGCCGTGATTCTTGCCTCGAGATTCCCGCCGCCGGCACGAAGGGAGGCATCATTCTCTGGATTGGCTCGCTCGGCGCTCTGCTCGGTGCCGTGATGCTCGGTGCGGGTGTCATGGGACGTAACCTGCCCGCCAATGCCGAACAACACGCCAAGTGGGCGGGCATTGCTGCTGGTGCGTTGATGCTGCTCGCTGTCATCGTGTGGTGGGTGTTGCTTCCCGAAACCGACTCGGACACCAGCGCCGGCATGGGCGTATGGATGACCGTGCTCGGTGGCCTCTTGGCCATCGGTGCCGGCGTCATCACCCTCCTTGAAGAAAAGTGAACGGTGCCATGGCATCGGTGACTTCATGAAGGGTTGAGCCCGCCCAAGGGTTGCTGTCCCCGGGGTTGGCCCCAGGAGAGTGGTGAGCATCATGACAGAAAACGACGCGAAGCGCCCTGATGAAGAGGACGATGACGACGACTGGATGCAATACGCCACCGCAGGTTTTGGGGAAACGGATTATTCGCTGTGGGACGACGTCGAAGCCGTTGAGGAAGTCGACAAAGACCACGCCATCGAAGTGGCCATGCAGTTGGGCACCCACGTCGAGGAAATTCCTCGCGCCCCTTCGCCCGCCGGTCACAAACACCTGGTTCGTCAAGGGATTTGCGATGCGTGTCTCGGACGGGTCGGTGGCAAGCGCATGTACGGCCAGAGTTTCGAGGAAGCCGGTGCGGGTGTACGGGCCTCGGTGATTGAACGAGACAAGCACCTTGCGAAGGCGCGTGAAGACGAGCCGTTGTGCCCGTTCTGTGAGAACCTCTTCGAAGAGGTTGATGTGCTCGCTGACATCATCTACGACGCCATCCAACCCTACGACGTGACTCGTTTGCAACTGGGCGCTCGGTTCCCAAAAGACCAGATGGAAACAGAGGAAGACCTTCGCAAACGCTTCGGTGCAGGCGGGTCCGATGCCCTCAAGTCCTCGCTGGTGGAGGTCATTGGAAAGCAACTCAGCGAGCGCTTGGACAACGTCACCATCGTGAACGACAAGCCCGACATCTTGGCCCTTATCGACGTGCTCACCCTGACCGTTGAACTTGATGTTCGTGCGGTCTATGTGTACGGACGCTACCGCAAACTGGAGCGAGGTATTCCTCAGACGCGCTGGCCGTGTCGAGCCTGCAAAGGTCGGGGTTGCGAGAGATGCGACCAAACGGGCCTGCAGTACAAACGCAGTGTGCAGGACCTCATCGGTAACCCGATGCTGGACATTTTCGAAGGTAATGAACACGCTTTCCACGGCATGGGTCGTGAGGATATCGACGTGCGGTGTTTGGGACGAGGCCGTCCGTTCGTGATGGAGATCAAAGAGCCCAAAAAGCGGGCCTTCAATGCTGAAAAGCTCGCTGAGATCATCAACGAAGCCGCCCAAGGTTCCGTCGAAGTGTCGTCGATGCGCGCCTCCACGCGGAGCGAAGTGGTTCGCATCAAGGACACGCCCGCTGAGAAATCCTACACCATCCGTTTCACGCTCGAGCCGATGAATGAAGCGGAATATGCGGTGCTCACGGCGCCCGTTGACATGACGAAGGAAGACGTCCAAGACCGCAGCAAGAAACGACGACGACAACGACGAGGCGACAAAGATGCTGACCGAACCAAGCCGCTCGAAACCACCATCGAGGTGCCGCCCAGCGGACCGAGCGAGGCCGAATTGAAGGCGATGAAAAAACCGGAATTGGTGACTCTGGCTGAACAACACGGTTTGGCAAAAACCGGCAAGAAAGACGAACTCATCGCTCGCATCATCAAAGCCCTTCCGCCAGCCCCGGTCCAATTTGAGTTGCCCGATGACGAGACCATTCTGAAGGTTATCGAGGGCCTCAACGGCATCAAGTTGGCGCAACGCACGCCCGACCGGGTGGCCCACCGGCGCTCCGACCTCATCCGTAAGCGCACCGTCTTCGAAGCGCACACGCCGTTCATCGAGGTCAATGAAAACGGGCAGCGGGAAATCGAGTTCACCCTCCGATGCGAATCGGGCACCTACGTCAAGGAGACCGTTCACGGCGACAACGGCCGCACCCAACCGTCGGTGGCCGCCCTCATCAAAGCCAAGTGCAACGTGGTGTGGCTGGACGTTGGTGACATCCACGCCGATT
>JBMZJQ010000086.1:0-2583 GCA_049617635.1 Candidatus Poseidonia sp. | reverse complement strand
TCATCGCCATCGCAGGCATCGTCCTTGTCGGCCACGCCGTCGCCGTCGCTGTCGACCAACACATCGCACCCATCCGGCGTGCCGTCTGCATCAACATCGATTCGGTCATCGTGACCAAGGCATGCATCCACATCATCCTCAACCCCGTCGCCGTCGCTGTCAATTAACGCATCACAGCCGTCAGGCACACCGTCAAGGTCCACGTCCACATTGTCGTCGTGGCCCGCGCAGCGGTCGCTCTCGTCGACAACACCATCGCCGTCTTGATCCACGTACGAATCGCAAGCATCTGGGATGCCATCCTGGTCCACGTCGATACCGTCATCGCCAAGCTCACACCGGTCCAGAGGGTCAGTGACCCCATCACCGTCCGAATCATCGATGCAGCCATCCCCGTCTCGGTCCCAGCCCCAGGCATCCTCTTCGGGGCATGCGTCGGTCCAGGTCTCGAGGTAGGTGCCAGCGACAAGGGTTTGGCCGGTGGCGTTCAGGAATGTTTCCGAATAATGCGTGGCCTTGAAGATGGCATTGGCCGTGCTTCCGGCACGATTTCCTTCAGGAATTGGTTCGCTTTGATTGAACGGGCCGTTTGCACCGATGGGTCCGATGTACTCCCAGATGATGTCGCCGTTCTGATTCACCTCGTACAGGGTTCCTTGCGTGCCGTGGGTGACCAGCACGTTGCCGTTGGGCAAGGCTTGCGCTCCGGAGATGGCGCCGGAATACATGGATTCGCCTTGGTCCCATGACCACGCAGGCCGGTCGGGGCCGAAGGTTCCGTTGTCCTCCAAGACGTAGGTGCCGTTGTCGAGGGCAGGTCGGATGATGTCAACGGAAGAATAGGCGGGGTACCGGCCGTTGCCGTTGTTGAAGACGATGAGGTTGCCCGCTTCCGGATGGCCTGCCTCAATCCACTGCACGTCGTGCTGAGCGAACAACTGCTGATCGCTTGAAAGGCCCTTGTCGTACACCTGAGGATTGCCCCAACGGTAGAGGATGTCGCCGCCTTTCCCGGACTGGCCGCCGATGCTTCCTGCCGCTTCTTCTGTGGTTGTGCTGTGGTCGATGATGTATACCTCGTTCATGCTTCGACACGAGAGCGCAATCTGGTCCAAGTGCGGGTTGTAGTCGATGCCGTTGCAGTGCATCCAATCGGCACGGCCAGCAGCGTTGCCCGTTCCACCGACGTAGTTGATGTCGATTTTTCCGGGATGGTCTTCCACCGAGCCGTAATTGTCCTTGGTCGGGTCGTAATCTTGGATCAAGTGGTCCCAAGCGTGCCACTTCCACACAATTTCAGCATCATCGGTCCCCATCGGTTTGACCTCGATGATGTGGTCGGGCCAAACGTTGTTTTGGCCGCCGGGGGAGTCACTGGCAATCGCGGGGTTTCGCCCTGCTTGCAGGGCTTCTGCCTCTGTTTTGTCCTCCCAAGCGATCATGAGGATGTTGCCGTTCGGCATGGGCTCGATGTCATGATGGGTAATGTATTGCTCGCTGTCGTAGGTCCATGACCACTCCAGGGTACCATCCCACGCGATCCGTTCCACTTTGCCGGAGGTTCCCCCGCCGGAGAAGTTGCCGACCGAGTCGGCGGCGTTGTTGGCCGTACGGAGTAAATCTCCGTCAGGCAAGAGGTAGGCGGAGAGGGAGGGCCGGTGCTCACCTGGTGATGTCCAGTGGTGGACAGAGCGACCCAGATGGTCGATGAGGTAGGTGGTGTTGGAGGGAATGGGCGAGAACAAAGTGTAGCCCGTTGATGCATTTCCGTTGCAATAGATCAGGCCCATGGTCCAGTTGGTGCGGTCGGCATGGCAACTGGGCGTGGCGTTGGGGAACGATTCGTTGTCGTTGGTGTCGCCCTGAATCACCGGTGTCCACGCCATCAACAGCATGGCAACGAGAAGAACACACGATGGGCGCCGTAGAGGAGACTTCATGCACCATTCCTCGCCGCCAGTTCCAACGCTTCGTCGAACGTCGCCTGAAGTTGTTGATCAGCAGGGAGACCAGAATACACCTCAAATTTCGCTTGACCTTTCACGGTCCCGGTTCCGGTGGTGTTGACAAGTTCCGGTTCACCCCTGATGAGCGAGTCCATGCTGAGCCGAAAGTGAAGCACGTTGTGTTGGTCCACCCGTTGCTCAAATTCTTCAATGAGTTGTCGGAGGTTGGCCTCACCAAGCCGTGCAAAGGAACGCGCTGCTCTTCGCTTGTTCGATGTCGAAGCCTTCAGGAGGGTCATTTCGGGCCCGTGGTATGAACTGCTTCGGTCGAGTTCCACGGCCTCCTCATCCCCGATGAGCCATGCCATGGCCTCGGCCAACACGTCCACGTTCGAAACGGCACTGGCCGTCGCTCTCCATGTGATGTGATGAAGCCCCACAACCTTCGGGTGGCGGGGGAGGGTCAAGAGGTTGCCGAATCGGGGTTCACGCCAGCGTTCTCGCGATGAGGCCCATTCAAATAGGGGAGGTGAGTCGGCAACTTGCAAGTGGGGTAGCCCCCGCAAGACACACCGAGTTGATCGACATGGCGAAGAAAGTGAGTGCAAAGGCACGTGCAGCAGCGCGTAAACAACGT
>JBMZJQ010000085.1:0-2611 GCA_049617635.1 Candidatus Poseidonia sp. | reverse complement strand
GAGCACCACGACGAAGAGGAAGGCGAGCACCACGACGAAGACGAGGACGGCCATGACGAGGACGACCACGACGACCACGGTGACGAAGAGGCCCTCGAATTCGACCCTCACAGTTGGCTCAACCCCATGGCCTTCGCTGCACAAATCGACGTGGTTTCAGGCGTGCTGAGCACGGCCTTCCCCGACGGCGCTGACACCTTCAAGGCGAACGCTGACGCTTACAAAGCCAAGTTGACCCAACTTGACGCCGACTACGAAGCCGCCTTCGGTGCCACTGGTACTTGTTCGGACACCACCGTCGCTGCGAACCACAACGCCTACGCCTACATGGCCGATGCGTACGATCTCGAGTTTGTCACCGTCCACGGCTTGGACCCAGAAGGCGAACCCTCGGCCGAGGACATCGCTGAAGTGGTGGAGCGCATCTCGGAAGATGAGATCACCGTGCTCTTCGTTGAGGAATTCACGGATGCCTCCGCCGTGGAGAGTTTGGTTCAGCAGACCGTCTCTGACGCCATGCCCAACGGTGTGCAAGTCCTGACCCTCTACACCATGGAAATGGCACCGATGGACAGCAACGACGACTACATGTCCTTGATGACCAAGAACTTGGAGAACCTCAAGGCCGGTCTCGGTTGCTGAGGAAGCCCCCCAGAGTCGTTCGCAACGCCTCACCAACCAGCGTTGCTTTGATACCAACAATGCACCGAGGGATGGGACATGGCCGATGGTTCGTCGCTGCTCGTGGTGGACAACATCACGGTTCACCGCGGCGGTGTTCCCGTCATCGAGAACGCCAGTTTGACGATGGAGGCCGGCGAGTTCGTCGGCATCGTGGGCCCGAACGGCGGAGGAAAATCCACCTTTGTCCAGGCCATTCTCGGGGTGCTCAAGTGCCATGCCGGGTCGGTTCGACTCAAAGGCCACGCTCCGATGTCAGACGAGGTCATCGGTTCGGTGGCGTGGGTCTCCCAAGCCGCTGCCAACCTTCCCAAGTCGGTTCGATTGACCGTTCGAGAACTCGTGAGTCTCGGGACGATGAACAAACGGACGTGGTTCAAACCTCGCATTGGCCAACACCCTGCTGTGGATGAAGCCATTGAGATGGTTGGATTGACCGATGTTGCCCACCGAGATGTGAACCAACTCTCCGGTGGGCAGCGCCAGCGGGCGGTCATCGCTCGTGCGCTCGCCAGTCAAGCAGAGTTTCTCGTGCTTGACGAGCCCTTGGTGGGGTTGGACCGAGCGTCGAGGAACACCCTGCTGAGGCTGCTCGATCGTTTCTGCCACGACCAAAACAAGACCATCCTCATGGTGTCCCACGACATCACAGCGATGCGGCAAACAGCTCACCGACTCATCTACCTCGAGGACACCATCAGGTTTGACGGACCCCCGCCGCTTTTCCCTTCGCTCGAAGAATTGGCGTCCTTGCGCGGCATTGACGACGTCCACGGCGGGCATCATCACGATCACAGCGAAGCGGAGTGCACGCACGATCACAGCCCTCGGACCATCACCGTCGGCGAACTCAAGGAGGCGGAATGAGGATGGTTGGTGGATGGCTGCTCGAGTTGGTTGCCCCCCTGATGGAAGGGATTGCGCCGTTGATTCCCGGCGACATCTTCCCGTTCTTCTTCACCATGGAACTGTTCCAACGAGCCCTGCTCGCCGCCGTGGTGGTGACCGTGGTTTCGGCGGCGATGGGCTGCTTCTTGCTCATTCGTAACATGGCCCTCATCGGGGACGGCCTGGCCCACGTGTCCTTTGGCGGTGTGGCCGTGGGCTTGGTGATGAGTTTCTATTCCCCCATGCTCGTCGCTTTGGCGTTCAGCATCGTCGCCGCCATCATCATTCACGAACTTCAGGAACGTGAAATCCTCACCGGCGATACCGCGATTGCTATCTTTTTGACCGGCATGCTGGCGTTTGGTTTGGTGGCTCTTCGGTTGTGGGGCGGTGGCGTTCGGGCCGACATTGACGGCTACCTCTTCGGGAACCTGTTGCTCATTGATGAAGCCAGCCTTGACCTCATCTGCATCATTGGTGTGATCGCCCTGGTGTTACTCGGCTTGATGCGCGGTGGTTTGTTGGCCACTGCGGTCGACCCTGTGGCCGCTCGTGTTCAAGGCATTCCGGTTCGGCAGATCGGTTTGGTGTTCAGTGTGCTCACAGCGGCGGTCGTGGTCAGCATGGTGCAGGTCATCGGCGTGTTGCTGGTTACGGCGCTGCTCGTCACTCCAGCAGCGACCGCTCAACTCGTCGGCAAGAGTTTCCGTTCGTGCATGGCGTGGGCGCAACTCTTTGGGTTAATGTCGGTGTTCATCGGCCTGTATTTTTCGGCCGAACTCGGTACGGGCAGCGGTTCCATGATCGCCCTGGTGTCGGCCATCATCTTCGCCAGCGTTGGCCTCTTCACCACCGTTCAAAAGCGAGTCATCTTGCGAAACGAGAACATGAATTAGGTCTCATCGCCCAACCTTCGTCGCCGACGGAGGCCGCAGGAAACTGAGGATGGCCATTCAGGCCACGACCCATGACGGAACTCAAGGTTTCAGCCAGTTGGTCAGGATTTGCAGGTGATCGCCTGCCAGCGTCAACTCCCCGCTGA
>JBMZJQ010000084.1:0-2771 GCA_049617635.1 Candidatus Poseidonia sp. | reverse complement strand
GGCATGGTGGCCGTGTGAGCGCCCAGTTGAATGCACTGAAGCACGTGGGTGGGATGGCGAACAGAGGCGGCCAACACCTTGGTGTCGAGGTCGTAGTTGGCCCAGGTGTTCATGATCTCGGCGATGAGTTCCATGCCGTCGTGGCCGGTGTCGTCGATGCGTCCAATGAACGGGGAAACGTAGGTGGCGCCGGCCTTGGCAGCCATGAGGGCTTGAGAGGCGGAGAAGATGAGCGTCACGTTGGTGTCGATGCCGTCCTCGGTCAGGATCTTCGTAGCTGCCAGACCTTCAGGCGTGCAGGGGATCTTGATGATGACGTTCGGGGGTAGTTCAGCCTTGAGCGCTCGCCCTTGTTCCACCATGCCGGCGGTGTCCATGGCCGTCACTTCAGCCGAGATGGGACCGGAGCAGATGCCGGCAATTTCTCGCACGACTTCCTTGAAATCACGACCGGATTTCTTGATGAGCGAGGGGTTGGTGGTCACACCGTCAAGAATGCCCCAGGCGGCGATTTCTCTGATTTCGTCAACGTCAGCAGTGTCAAGGAAGAATTCCATGATGCTCGTTCAATGAAGAGGTTCTATGAACTCTCCCCTGCGTCCGGAAACGCCGATTTTCACTTGCGCGCAATGGCACGCTTGGCTGCTTCTGCGATGAAGGGGGCGGAAATTTGCATGACCTCGAGCATCTCGTCAGCTTGTCCTGATTCACCAAACCGGTCTTGAACGCCCACCCGCTCCAACGGTGCGAAGGTGTTGGCCGTCAAGTGTTCAGCCACTGCTCCTCCAAGTCCGCCGATGACGTTGTGGTCTTCTGCGGTGACGATGGCGCCGCAACTGGCGACCAATCGGTCCACGAGTTCACCGTCAAGGGGCTTCAGCGTGTGCATGTCAACCACGGTGGCGTTGATGCCTTCAGCGGCCAGGGAAGCAGCGGCTTCAAGAGACTGAGACACCATGACGCCGCAGGCGATGATGGCCACATCTGAACCCTCTTGGAGCACAATGCCTTTTCCAATTTCGATCTCATTCTCGCGTCCCTCGTAGAGCACGGGCGTCTTGTTTCGAGCGGTCCGTGTGTAGGAGGGCGAGCCACTCTCCGCCAACTGCATGGTCAACACCTTGGTGGATACCACGTCGCTGGGGTGCATGACGATCACGTTCGGTAGGGTTCGGTAAATGGCCAAGTCTTCGATGGACTGTGCTGAGGAACCGTCCGTACCCGTGTGGGTTCCGCCGTGACTGCCGCAGAGGTGAACGGCCAAGTTGGGCCGCGCCACGCCGTTTCGCATCTGCTCGAAGGCACGCTCGGTGAAGATGGCAAAGGTGCTGGCAAACGGAATGTAGCCTGAAGCAGCGAGGCCAGCACCGACGAGCAGCATGTTTTGTTCTCCGATGCCGCACGAGACCGTGCGCTCAGGGTGTGCCTTGCGGAAGTGGAGCGACTTGGTGGATTTGCCAAGGTCGGCCTCAAGGACAACGACCTTCGGGTTGCTGGCCAGCTCCAACAGGGCTTCACCGTAGCCGTCTCGCGTGGCTGCCATCTTGGTCATGCGACCACCTCGCCAAGTTCAGCCATGGCCTGAGCGTATTGCTCGTCGTTGGGGGCCGCTCCGTGGAAGGCTGGATTGTCGGCCATGAAGGAAACACCGTGGCCTTTCACCGTGTGTGCGATGAGGATGGAAGGGCCGTCGCTGGTGGATGAAAGGAAGTTCATGCCGTCAACGACTTCATCCATGTTGTGGCCGTCAATTTCCTTCACGTTCCAACCAAAGGCTTTCCATTTGGCAGGAATATCAAACATGCGCATCTGTTCCTCACAGAAATCGTCGTTCTGGATGCGGTTCCGGTCCAGAATCACGTTGAGGTTGCCCAACTCGTGGTGAGCTGCCGCCATGGCCGCTTCCCAAACGCTGCCTTCCTGAATCTCGCCGTCGCCCAGCATCACGTAGACTTGGCGTTCGCTGTCAGCTAAGCGGCCGGCGATGGCCGAGCCCATGCCGAAGGAGAGTCCCATGCCGAGCGAACCTGCTGAGAAGTCAACGCCAGGGCACCACTTCATGTCCACGTGGCCCTGACAAATGCCGCCCAGCACCCGGTACGATGCAAGGTCATCCACGGTGATGAAGCCCATTTCAGCCAGAATGGCGTACATGCCCGGAGAGGCGTGTCCCTTCGACAGGATGAACCGGTCCCGGTCCTCCCAATCGGGTTCGTCGGGGCGCACGCGAAGCGTGGTTTTGTACAGCCCCACCAGAAGATCAATTTCAGAAAGCGATCCTCCGGGGTGGCCAGCTTGGGCCCGATGAACCATGTTCACGATGTGGACTCGGCATTTCCTCGCAAGTTCTCGCAGGTCGTCTGTGTTGCTCATGGTCTCACCAGCAGACATCAGCCTGCGAGGATGGCCTTTGATGGTTGTGCAAGCCTCGTTTCTCCAAATGGAGCGCTACTCTTGCTTTTTGGGTACGAGGGCATCGATGGTGTTTCGCACCGCTTCAGCCGTGATCATCACGGTATCGCCAGCCAAACTTCCACCTTTTGGCAAGGCACGAGAAGCGAGCCAGATGAAGACGCCCACAAACCAAGCAAAGAAGGCCAGGGACAACATGTCATTCAGGGTTGAGATACCAAACAGGTCAGGGAGGTCAATCTTGGCGACGATCAGGACGGCGATGAACACGCCCATGATGGATTCTCCAGCGATGAAACCCGCGCCGATGAGCACGCCTCTACTTTCCACTTCTTTTGCAGCATCAAGCGCCTTCTGCG
>JBMZJQ010000083.1:0-3046 GCA_049617635.1 Candidatus Poseidonia sp. | reverse complement strand
AATGATTCGCTCATGGTTTCATTACAGTTGAGTTCGTTTTTATACTGCTGTTTTGAGGGGATGAACACCGTTTGAAAAGGAAACGGCGTGAGAAATAACCATGCTACGAGATGCTCACCCTGCCATACAAGGTCTGGTCAGCAAGGCATCTTCCATCCACATTCTTGGTGCCGGTTTGAAAGCAGAAAGGCCCGCGCATCGAGCGATTCACGATCTGGACGGCAAGGGTTGGCGACTCGTGCCCGTTCACCCAAACGACGCTGGAGGAGCCGTAAAGGGATGGCCGATACGGGCATCCATTGAAGACGGCATCCACCCCGAAGTGGTGGTCTTTTTCCTCGCTCCCGAGCGAGCAAAACAAGCGGTGTTGGAACTCATCGTGAATGTTGAGCCTCGTTCCATGCCCCTGCTCTGGTTTCAACCGGGCTCCGAGCACGAAGAGGTCCTCGAGATGCTGAACGAAGCAGGAATCCTCCACATTGTGGACGATTGTATCGTACGCTACACGCAGCGTCATCACCTGAAAGGAGAACACAACCTCTCCTCCGCCCCGTGGTGTCTGCAAGTCGCCTCAGAAGACGGAAGCGGCTGTTCGGTGTGGACCGTAGAATCTGCAACGGAAACGAAAGCCGCTCCAACCACATCGCTTGAGTGGTGCGGTGATTTTCTCGATTTGGAGCAATCAAACCACACCGTTCCTCGCTACATTCGCTCCTTGGCAACATCGGGTGAACCGGTCGAAGCCCTCGCTGCCCGCTTGGCGTGACTGGAACTTCACCGGGCTTCCGTCTCTGGCTCAATGGTGTACAGCGAACCCCCGTTGCCAAACGTGGCGTAGTACAACGTGCCGTCGGGATGGAATACGAGCGGCAAGGGCGTCCCTGCATCCCAGGCAAATCGGGTGATGTCGGTCGTGTAAGGTACTCCAGAATCTCCTTCCCGCACGTCTATTCGGAGGATTTCATGGCCTTGTGGAACCACGGTGTTCCATGAACCGTAAACAGTGGCGTAGAGCGTGAACCCTTCGGTCGGAGCGAGGCCAGGAAGGGACGAGTGGACGGGACGGACATCGATGCCGTTGACCGACGTGTGCGGCGTCCAGGTTCCAACGGGGGGCTGTGTGCCTTCCGGTACGGGCGTCTCGGGCGCATCGTCGGGCCAACCGTAACTCTCGCCGGGTTGAAGGAAATTCAGTTCTTCGGGAGGGTGGTCGCCGTCCCAATCACGTCCGTTATCGGTGAAAAAGTACCCGTGTCCTTCCACCCACACGCCGTCAAAGGAGTTTCGAACACCGCTCGCAAGCACGCCGTGCTCCCCGGTCGTGGCGTTGACCCACAACAGGGCGGCGTTGCGCACATCGGCTTCATCGCAGACGTTGCATGTTGAACCGCTGTGCCACAGGAGCGTGCCGTTTGGCATGACCTCAACGGAATTGGTCTGGTGGTTGCCGACAGGGATCCCCTCCACGAGGACGACGGGAGAGGAATAGAGGCCGTCTTCTCCGATGGCATAGGACGTGAGTGTGCCTGCTTCCGAAACGATGGCTCGTCCGTCGTGAATCAAGAGGCCGTGCGGTCGGTCAAGGCCAGTAAGCAGCATTCGTCGCTCATCGGTTTCAATCTCAACTTCCATCACGCCTCCCCGATCACGGTCGCAGACGAGCAAGTGTGAATCGTTGGCCCATACCAAACATGTAGGGCCGCCAAGGTTGGAGGTCACGAGGTTCACTTCATAACCATCGACGACTTTTGGGTCGTTTCCGGATACATAGGGGTACAACTGACGGGCCATCAACAAGCCAACGAGTAACACAACCACGGGAAGGATGTGCTTTCGCATCGGTTCATTCCACCTAGGCATCGGTGTTCAACGATTCGCAACTTCGCGTATGCGACCGAGGGTTTGCCCGCTACCGCCGCAAGCTACGAGGGTCCGACGGTTGAGAGCTACGCGCCCTGATCAGAGGTCGTTGCGCCCTTGCCGGCCCATCAGCGCCAACGCACCGATGACCGCAATGACCGTTGAAACGACCACGAAGCCGGGTGTGTCCTCGCTTGAGTCGGTGGTCTCTTCAGCTGCAGAGGTCGAGCCACCGTCGCCAACCACGATCTCTCCAAACATGTCAAGGCCAATGTGTGGCTCGCAGGCGTAGTAAAACGTGGTATCCTCGGTAAAGGTGTAGGAGAACGCCACGGTTGAGGCTGCTTCGCCTGAGGTGACGCCGCCTTCAACGTAGGTCGTGGACTTGAAGCCGTCGACCTGCCGGACGTTGTGTGGCATGCTTGCGTCGGTCCAGGACCAGCAGACGGTTTGACCGACCTCAATGTTCACGACGGTTGGTGAGAAGGCATAGCCGTCCACACCGACGGTGGCTGCACAATCAATGCCTGCGAAGGGGTCGGCCTCTTCGGGTTCTTCAACCTCTTCCGTTTCGTCCGCAGGTGGCAAAAGCACCTTGTCGATGACGTGAATGATGCCGTTGCTGGCCATCACGTCGGCCGTTGTGACGTTGGCATCGTTGATGGAAACGGATTCTCCGTCGACGGTGAACGTCACGTTGTCGCCGCTGAGCATGGTGGCCACCAGCCCGTCGGTGACGTTTGCTGAATCAACAGCACCGTCTAAGACGTGGTAAAGGAGGATGTCTGCCAGCGTCTCGTTTTCTTCGTCGGTGTCAAAGGTTGAGAGGTCAATACCTGCGTCGGTGAAAGCTTGGTCGGTCGGGGCGAACACCGTGAACGGACCATCACCAGCGAGCGTGGCGGTGAGGTTCACGTGGTCGAGCGCCGAGACCAGCGAGTCATGTACGCCTGTTCCAGCGGCGTTGGTGGGGATGTCCTCGGATTCGTCAGCGGCGACGCTGAACGTGAGGGTGGAAAGGCTCAGGCAGGCAACAAGTAACAATGTAAGTGCACGGTTCATACCCCAAAGGCTTCGCAACCGCTACTTAAGGCGCGGTATTTTTCCAGTCAATTGAACGGCGAGCGATATTCGTGAACGTCAGCGGCAATTCGCAGCAATTGGTTGTATTTGGCCACACGGTCCG
>JBMZJQ010000082.1:0-3083 GCA_049617635.1 Candidatus Poseidonia sp. | reverse complement strand
AACTGGGCGTCTCTGAAGAATACGCTCACAAACTGGCCACCGACCGAAACATGACGGACATCAAGAACATGTCCCACGACGACGTGGCCTCGACCTTGGGCATCTCCAAGGACGCCGAGGAATTCATCAACACCATGAACATCATCGCAGAGCAGGGTTCTCGACGCCGTGCTCAAAAGAAGAGCACGAAAATCACCATTCGTGCCAAGGCCATCGACGATATCGACCGCCCAGAAATTACCTCTCGCTTCAACGCACTCAACCACGAACTGGTCCCCCACCAGGAACTCGTGGGTGCAGCCAACATCACGCCTGATGAACAACTGGCCATTGAAATGGCCGAACTCGCCCCATGGCGCATGATGCAACCCGACCCTGAAACGGGCGAAGACCGACTTGCGAAGGAATTGCTTCCAAAAATCCTGATCACCGACCCCGTGGTGCAAGTCATCAAGGAAACGGAAGAAGCAAAAGATTCTGCTGCACACATGGCCGACCCCGATCACCGTCCGTTGGCCGCCGGCTGGATTGCTGACCGTGTGCTCAAGGTCGTCCGTCAATCCCCTTCGGCTGGACGAACCGTTGCTTACCGACTCATTGTGGAGGGGAACTGAAGGAGAGGAACATCATGCAGGAAATCATTCAATCATTTTTCAAAGAACGCAGCTTGGTCAACCACCAACTCGCTTCCTACAACGACTGTATCCCCGCTTCCGAAACCGCTCTCTCCCGCATGGAGCGCATCATCCGCAACATTCGCGTTGGTACGGACGAAGACTTCGACGATGACGAAGGCGGTTACATCAAACTCGACGTCCACGACCAAGACATCGTCATTCGCTTGAAGAACGTCAAACTCGGCCAGCCAACCGTGAAGGAGGCCAACGGTGCTTTGAACCCTTCAACGCCAATGGAATGCCGACTGCGCAAGCTCACCTACATGTCCCCAGTTACCATCGATTTCACCATCAAGCGGAACGGTGTGCCGTCACCTACCGAAGCAGGTGTGGCCGTCGGTTCCATGCCGATCATGGTTCGCTCCGAGCGATGCAACCTCCATCCCAAGCACATCGCAGGTGACCGAGTTCTTTCACCAACCACCTCGGCGGAAGACAAAACCACCTGGCACGAACTTCTCCGAAAGCGCGGCGAGGACCCCCTCGACCCAGGTGGCTACTTCATCATCAACGGCACCGAGCGTGTGCTCATCTCGATGGAGGATTTGGCCCCGAACCGAGTCACTGTCGAAATCAACAAGCGCTACGCTAAGCAAACTGAAGTGGCGAAGATTTTCTCACAAAAAGACGGTATGCGCAAGCCGCTGACCATCGAAAAGCGTCGTGACGGTATGCTGATGGTGAAGATCAGCACGGCCGGTACCACCGCCATCCCCGTGGTGTTGCTGATGCGCGCCCTCGGCGTGGAAAACGACCAGCAAATCTTCCAGGCCATCGCCGGAAACACGGATTCCTTCAAGTTCATCGTGGCCAACATCAACGAAGTCAACGACAACGAGGAATACAAAGTCGTGACCACCGACGAGAGCCATCAGTGGCTCGAGAAGAAGTTCGCTGCCGGCCAACAGAAAGAGTACCGTGAAGCCCGCGTGAACCAGCTCCTGGACCGTGAACTCCTTCCCCACCTTGGTGACCAAGTTGCCGACCGTGAGAAGAAAGCCATCTACCTGGGTCGCATCGTTCGCCAAGTGTTGGAAATGGCCATCGAAGGCCGCGACCCCAACGACAAGGACCACTACGCCAACAAGCGTGTTCGTCTTGCGGGTGACCTCATCGAGGACCTCTTCCGTGTTTCCGCCGGTCAATTGGCCCGCGACCTCAAGTACCAACTTGAGCGCCACCACAACCGAAAGCGTGAACTCAAGATCACGTCCTGCCTTCGTCCCGATGTCTTGACCTCCAAGATCATGCACGCACTGGCGACAGGAAACTGGGTCGGCGGCCGGTCCGGTGTCAGTCAATTGTTGGACCGCACCACCTACCTTGCTGCGCTTTCTCACATGCGCCGTGTGACCTCTCCTCTGGTTCGTAGTCAACCACACTTTGAGGCTCGTGACCTTCACCCAACCCAGTGGGGCCGGTTGTGTCCCAACGAGACACCCGAAGGCCAGAACTGTGGACTTGTGAAGAACGCTGCTCAAATGATCGACATTTCCGAAGACGTGAACGAAATCGAAATCCGAGAACGTCTTGATGAACTCGACGTCTACCAACCCGACGACTGGACGGACGGTGACCGTGTTCACGTGAACGGCGACATCTACGGCATTCACAAGCGCGGGACCAAATTGGTCAGCCACTTCAAGTCGTCTCGACGTCGTGGCGTGATTCCTTCTGAAGTCTCGATTCGCCACGATGTTGAGAACAAAGATATCTTCATCAACACCGACAAGGGTCGTATCTTGCGACCCTTGCTCATTCTCTACGACGGTTCTCCTCGGCTCACCCAAGAACACCTCAGCAAACTGTCCAGCGGCGAAATGAACTTCCGTTCGTTGGTCATTGAAGGCGTGGTGGAATGGGTCGACGCAGAAGAAGAGGAAGACCTCTACATCGCACCACGACCCTTCGTTCTTCCAGAAACGGTACCCGAAGGCGACTCCGCTGGCCTGGCTGGCCGTGTCGTGAAGTACGAGGACGTTGAATGGACCAACCTCGGTGAACCGCGTGCTACGAAGGCTCAGCTCCGCGCCAAAATCAGCATGCCAAACGGCGAGATTGAAACCACGGAATTCGAAGTGGATCTGCTCTACACAGAAGAACACACGCACTGCGAAATCGACCCGCAACTGGTGCTCGGCGTCTGTGCATCGCTCATCCCTTACCCCGAGCACAACTCAACGCCACGTGTCACCGGTGGTACGGCCATGGTCAAGCAATCGCTCGGCCTTCCAAGTGCCAACTACCGCATGCGCCCCGACACGCGTGCTCACATCCTTCACTACCCACAGCGCTCTATCACCAAGACGCGAGCCATGGAAACCACGCACTTCGACGACCGTCCCGGTGGCCAGAACTTCATCGTCGCCATCATGTCGCTTCACGGCTACAACATGCAAGACGCTG
>JBMZJQ010000081.1:0-3167 GCA_049617635.1 Candidatus Poseidonia sp. | reverse complement strand
GCTCTCGCTCGAGGGCCTTGTCTTCCTTGATCATCTGCAAGCGAGCACGGCGCACGTTGGTGGCCTTGCGCTGCTTGTTGTAGGACTCCTTGTGGGTGGCACCGATTTCCACAGCAGTGGGGAACGGGATGCCGATGCCTTCCGCTTCGAAGCGCTCGGCGATGTTCTTGAACAGCCAGTCTTTGGCGACGAATTCGTCAGAGTAGTCCTCGACCCAGGCGTACATGCGGAAGATCTTGGCGTACTCGCCCAGTTCGTTGAGCAGCACACGGGGCTCGGGCGAATCGATGATGTAAGGGCACTCTCGGAGCAGTTGGAGCACGGTGTACTTCACGTGAGAGATGTCTTCGTCGTATTCAACGCCGATGTCAAGCACGAGCGAAATGCGGCGGCCCTGTCCGTCGCCACCACCACGAGCGTGGTTGATGACCGTGGAGTTGACGAGGTTGTTGTTGGGGATGACGACGAGGTTTTCCCCGATGGTCAACACCTTGGTGGAGAGAATGCCGACCGAGACGACCGAGCCGAGATGACCCTCCACCTCAATGCGGTCACCGACTTCAAAGGGCTGGTCGAGCGCAAGCATGAACGAGTTGACGATGTTGCCGAGCGTCTGCTGCATGGCCAGACCGATGATGAGCGAAAACACGGCCAGCGAAGCGAGCAGTCCGAGCAGTTCGAAGCCCAACTCATTGAGGGCGAGGTACAAACCGCCGAACCACACGCCAGCACGGAACAAGAACACCACGAGGGAGTTGCTGCCCGAAACGGTGACGGAACCCGGATTGGAGAACTTGTCAATGATGACAGGAATCATGATCTTGATGGCGACGCTGGCCAACGAGGTGGTCAAGAGGATGTAGATGGCACTGAACACCGGGTCGAGGGCTTCGTTCAGTTCGTGCTCTCGGCCCATGACCCACAGCATCGTGAGTTGGGTGCCAACGAAGAAAATGAACGAGTAAAGTCGCTGGGTGACCGGTCGGTAGAGTTGGTCGTCCCACTTGAAGGAGGTCGCCTTCACGAAGTCAAGAATGACCTTCTTCATCAGGAAACGGACAACGAGCAAGGTGAACAGGGTGAGACCTGCACCAAGCGACCACTGCGCCCACGTGTCGAGGGCGTTGGCTTGGTCGATGATGTCGTCAAGGGTCACCATGGGGCTCTCTCCTAGCCTCGGCGGCTTAATTCCCGTTCATAATAGGTTCGTCGCGCTCAGGGTCGTGTTCGTTTCCAAAATCAAAAAGAGAAAGGAAATGAGCCGAAAACATTCCTTCAAAAGGTGCATTGGCGGGCTAGGACCATGAGCCGTCGCTACGACCGTATCGCTGCGTGGCTCTTGCCCCGTCGAAGGGGAGCCCACGTCACCGTCCTGTTGCTCACGCTGCTGATGATTCCCGGCGCCATGACGGCCCTGCAACCCATCGACATGGAGTCGTACGAAATGGAGTCGCCCGAACTCACGGCTCAGACCCTCATCAATGAAGAGTTCCCGAATTCCGAAATCATCCTTGGGTTCCTCGTTTCCGTTCGAGATCCCGCCTTCGTGCCGGAGGAAGCGGACTGGCAACCCGTGCCGAGAATGGAGGACGGGGCGCCCGACTACGCGTCGCTGGTCCAACCTTCTGAAATGTTGGAGGCCGGCGAACCGTGGAGCGGTATCGACGCCCCAACCGGTGGCATCCTCAACCTCACCGTGCTTCGAGAATTGGACACCAAACTCAACTTGGTACTGGAACATCCGCTCGGGCCGGCGCTCAAACCGCTGGTCAACGACGTGACGGGGCACCAATCAAACGGCGCGATTTCCCTCTCCGACCACTTTCGAGGCTTCATGAACAACACCTCGATTCTCACCCAACCGGGCTTGACCACACTCGGCGTGGTGACCGAGCCACCGACCAACTGGTCGGACTGTTTTCCCCTTGACTGCCTCGAATTTGACGACGCCAACGTGACCCAAGCCCACATTGACATGGCGGCGGCACGTATGGCCGAGGCCTCGGACAACAACTTCCTGCGCTGGTTATCGCTGGACCGTGGGTTCAAGGCCGACTACACCGCCCACCAAGAAGGGCCGATTTACGGCGAACTGATGCCCGACGGCACGTGGGCCAATGCCCTGTGGGGCAAGGGCCGCTGGACCGCTTCCTCAACTTGGCTGCTGGTGCAACTTGACAGCACCCAACTGGACAACATGGGCTGGGAAGTGGTGTGGAAAGACGCCCACCAAGAAAAGGACGTTCAGTTCACCGACGAAGGCTTCCGTGTCGGCGGGTACCGTCTGGCCGACGGCCAGTTGGTGCTTCACCCTCCCCAGTACACCGAAGCGGGTTGCCTTGAACTCCAAGCCAATGGTGCCGGTTGCGCCACCGAATGGACCTACATGGATTTGGAAGGCCATCTACGAACCCACGACCGAACCACGGTTACGCTCCTGCTCGGTCAAGGCGTGAACGTCGAGGTGAACCGGGAACTCCAGTCCAGCGCCGGACTGATTGCGATGATGGGCATCGCCATCGTGGTGCTGCTGTTTGCCAGCCTGCGTCGCTGGTCGGACGTCGCTATCGTGATGTTTGCTCTTGGCGCTGCCCTGCTGTGGATGCAAGGGCTGATTGGTCACTTTGCCAACCTGACGGGTTGGATGGGGCTCAGCCTCATCGCTCGCTCACAATTCTCCAACCTCCTTCCCATTCTCGTGCTGGCTTTGGGCATCGACGATTCGCTGCACGCCCTTCATCGCTACAAAGAGGAGCGAGCCAACGGCAAGACATCGCACGAGGCTGGCAGCATCACGCTCTCCCGCGTGGGACGAGCCATCACCCTCACGTCGCTCACGACCATGGCAGCCTTTGCCGCCAACCTGTTCAGCGACATCGCCGCTTTGCGTTCGTTCGGCATCGAGGCGGCACTCGGCATCCTGGCCGCCTTCATTCTCACCGGCCTGTGGGCGCCGTTGATTCGGGTCAGCGTGGACGATTGGTTGGAGGCACGAAAGGAACGGCGAGCCAAAGCGGAAGTCAAATCACTGGTCAACCCCGAGTGGTTGCGGCAGGTCACGTTGGGCTCCGGCCAACGGCGAACAGCCACCATCATCGCCGCTGTGGCGCTGATGATCACCGTGCCTGCTGCGATGGGCATGGCGCAATTGGAAGGCGACTTTGCGG
>JBMZJQ010000080.1:0-3223 GCA_049617635.1 Candidatus Poseidonia sp. | reverse complement strand
CCGGTGTTGGTGACGCTGGCGGTGTCCAGTGAACCGTTGGATTACGGTTACGATGTACTGGGGGATGTACAAGCCGATCTGGCCGCTTGGGCTGAATCCTTGGAAGCATCCCTGATTGAAACGACCGGTGAAGACGACCTGCGTACGTTTTCCTTCGCCCAATTTGCAGAAAACTCCTCGGCCACCATCGGCAAGGAAATCGGGATGCTCACGAGTGCAGCGTTGGTGCTCCTCGGCGTTATCCTGTGGTTCAATTTCCGCAGTCTTCGTGACACGGCGTATGTGTTGATACTGACCGTCATCGCCATCGCCGCCACCTACGGGCTCTCAGGTTGGATTCAATTCATGGGCGTGGACATGACGTTCAACGCTGCCATGAACTCAATTCCAGTGCTGTTGTTGGCCATCGGGGTTGACTACGGTCTGCACGTTGTCCTGCGCGTCCGGGAGGAACTCAAGGAACACGAAACACGCGCCCCTGAGGGGCGCATCACGCTTCGGGACTTTGATCGCGCATCGCGCCAGCGCGCCATCCGCCAAGGAACCACGCTGACGTCGATTGCCTTGCTGATCGCCATCACCACCGATATCGTCGGATTTCTCTCCTTCCGCTTGTCCTCGCTTGCTTTCCTTCAGGTGTTTGGTACGGTCATCGCCATTGGCCTGCTTCTCATCTATCTCCTGAGCATCTCCGCCCTCCCCGCACTGATGCTGATGTTGCCGCCAAAACGCCTCCCGTTGGAAAAGGCCAGCAAAATTGAGATTGGACCGCTTGCCACGAAGATGGGCGACCTTTCCCAGCGCCCGGCGCTGGTCGGTGTGTTGGCCGTTGTTCTTCTGCTGCCGATGATCGGTGGATTCCAGCAACTGGATGTCGCCTTTGAGCAGCGCGACCAATTGGACGACAGCGTGCCCGTGGTTCAGGATTTCCTGCTCATCAGCGACACCTTCGGCACCAGTCGCTCGCCGTTGTACGTGGTCATTGACGGCGATGTCATGAGTCCTGATGGCTTGATGGCTTGGACAATGGCCTCCGAAATGCTCGCACAACGAGACGATGTCAGCGGCCTTCCCAACGGTGTGTGGGACGTGCTCGAGCAAGCTCGACTGGACGACGCGGCGTTGGACACCCTGATGGACGGTATCGACAACGGTGATGAGGCGTCGTGGGAGGCCTTGGAAGCATGGGCCTTAGAGAACGCCACCGGAATTGAATCGACCAAGAGTTTGTTGGCCAGGGACGGGGAGCAAACAGTGCTGTCCTTCCAGGCGGATACGCTCGACTGGGCCGCCACCGTTGCGTTGGCTGAGAGCATTGAAGACGCCCTTGATGAACTGGCTGAGCAAACCGACGGGTTCACGCTTCGCTTGAGCGGACGCAGCCTCATCAACGCCCAAACGACATCGGATGTTGCATCGGCTTCGGTTCAATCCACCGGCATCGTTGCCTTTGTGATTCTCTTCATGCTGATCGGGATTCACACCTCTCGGAACAGCAGCCTGAAGGAAGGTTTGCAGCGAGGCGTCGTCTCGTGGATTCCTCTGATGATGGTCGTGGTTTGGGTGTACGGATTGATGGGCTACACCGGCTACAACATCAATTCGCAAACGGTGACCATCGGCGCCCTTTCGCTCGGTTTGGGCGTTGACTACGCTGTCCACTTCACCACGCGACTCGAAGAAGAAGCCGAACACATGCCGTTGGCCAAACCTTCCGAATGGGTGGCCCGGTCAAGCGCCACCACGGGACGAGCCATGGCAGGTGCCGCCCTGACCACAGCAGGTGGTTTTGCCGTGCTGAATCTCTCCGCACTGTTGCCGCTCCGTTTGTTCGGCCAAGCCTTCGTGGTCGCCATCACCTTGGCCCTGCTCTCCAGTCTGCTCATCCTTCCGGCGTTGTACTCGCCGTTCCTCAAGCGAAACGCCGCCAACGCCCTGGGTGAGAGCGAATGAAGCGTTCAACCGTGTTTTGGTTCACCACGCTGGTAGGGCCGCTCATCTTGGCATCGTACTGGCGTGGCGTGGGTGCTGTTGAGGACCCCTTGGTCTATTGGGGCGAGGTTTCGACCGGCATGCAATCGTTCATCGTACCGTGGATGTTTGTGGCGGCCGCTGGGTACCTGTTGATGTGGTATCGCTTCTTTTTCGGTTGGAGTGAAGAAGAGGTGGCCGGTCTGCACTGGCCCTGGGCCAACAACGACGGGAAAGGCGTGGAGCGCTTGTTCGCCCTCTATGCGGCGTTTTTGATCGCCTCGTTGGTTTGGATTGACCTCACTCGCCTGTACATCGAATCCCCCAGCACCACGGGCATGCTGCTCGTCATTGGCGTCCTGTGGATTGCTGGGTTGGCCTCCGTGGGTTTTGGCGTGCTGGTGTGGGAAGCCAGAGACCGCTTGACCTCAGCACGAACCGTGATGGCTGGAAGCGTGATGCTGTCCATCCAATGCACGTGGTGGGACGCCGTTTACTGGGTGGTCAACTTCGGTTGGTAGGAACAGGCGTTCAAATACTGACCGTACGCATTGGTTTCCATGTTGGAACGGTTCATCGTGCTCTGTGTAGCGTTGACCATGCTGGCAGGTTGCACCGCACCCATGGACAGCATCATCATCGAAGAGGAGGAGAAGGCCACCCTCACGCCCGTTCCTGAAGCCCTATCGTTCTCAGCCCCAACGTTTGGGCGGGATGTTGACCTCGGGCAGCAGCACGACCTGCGCTCCAGCTTCGACGGACCTGTGCTGTTGTTGTGGGTGGCTGCCGGTTGCAGCGGTTGCCACGACTGGACGGAGATGATCAAACAGGAGATGGAAACGGGCAACATCTCCAACACGACCAACGTGATTTCTGTTCATCGCTACGCCGCCTTTGAGTCGGCTGATTCCGTGGCAGAACGCTACGGGGCTGAGGACGCCTCGCACTACACCCCTTGGCCGCTTCTGCTCCCCGCTGAGTCCACCAAGGTCATCGACGCCGACACGGGGCGGATGACCGATGTTGACCTCTACCGGGCCTTCCAACAACCGGTCACGCCAACCTTGCAGGTGCTTGATGACGGTGGCCGGCTCGTTTGGACCTCCAAGACATACTGGGCCAACGGCACCGTCCTGGCAGAAGCCTTGAACATCATGGAGACGGGTGGACCTTGACATGGTCGCCTTCATCGATGCCCTCTTTTGGTTCTCCAGCCTCTACATTCTCCCCTTTTGGCTGATGATGTGGTTTG
>JBMZJQ010000079.1:0-3484 GCA_049617635.1 Candidatus Poseidonia sp. | reverse complement strand
ACCCTCTGATTCGGCCCCGCCTCAGTTGAAAGGCGAACGGTATTCGTGAACATCCTGAGCGATTCGGAGCAATTGGTTGTACTTCGCCACCCGGTCGGACCTAGCAGGAGCACCCGTCTTGATCTGACCTGCTCGCGTGCCCACAGCGAAATCGGCGATGGTCACGTCTTCGGATTCTCCGCTTCGGTGAGAAACGACGTTGTTCATTCGATTCGTGGTGGCGAGGTCCATGGCCTCAAGTGTCTCCGAAACCGTGCCCACTTGATTCAATTTCACCAGCATGGCGTTGGCGGCACCCAATTCAATGCCTTGGGCCAGACGCTCGGATTGCGTGACGAACAAATCGTCACCCACGGTTTGAACGCGATGACCGTAGGCTTTCGTGAACGCTGCCCATCCGCGCCAGTCGTCTTCTCCAAAGCCGTCCTCAATTGAAACGATTGGGTAGGTATCGAGCCATCCAGCGTACATCTCAACCATGTCATCCGAGGAGAGGACCTTGCCCTCCATGTGGTACCCGTCGTCCTTGAGGAACTCGGTTGAAGCAACATCGAGCGCGATGCCGATTTGTTCGGTGGAATAGCCCGCCCCTTCGATGGCACGAACCATGTACTTCAGGCCGTCTTCGTTGGTGGGCAAGTTTGGAGCAAAACCGCCCTCATCACCAATCCCACCAAGCAGACCGTCTTTCTTCAGCTCGGCCTTAAGCGCATGGTAGGTTTCAACACCCGCCCGCAGACCTTCTTCAAACGTGTCAAATCCGTGCGGCATGACCATGAATTCTTGGACATCAACGTTGGAAGCGGCGTGGGCACCGCCGTTGAGAATGTTGAGCATCGGTACCGGCATCAAACCGCCTGCAACACCACCAACGTACTTCCAAAGTGGAAGTTCGTGGTGCGCTGCCCCAGCATGAAGACACGCCATGGAGGCACCAAGCATGGCGTTGGCGCCGAGGTTCGATTTATTGGGCGTCCCGTCAAGTTCGATCATCACCTCATCGATGAGACGTTGCTCATCCACCGGCAAGCCAACCAGGGCTTCCTCAAGATGGTCGTTGACGTTGTTGACCGCTTGGTCGACGCCTTTGCCGAGGTATCGGGTTTGGTCACCGTCTCGCAACTCGAGCGCTTCGTAGGCACCGGTGGATGCACCGGAAGGAACGATGGCTCGACCGAGCAGGGCGCCGTCCACAAAGCAGTCGACCTCGACGGTGGGCTGACCCCGACTGTCCAACACCATTCGAGCATCCAAACCGGAGATGTGGCCTGACATGTGGCTCCCTGTTTGAGGCGAAGGGCACAGGGGCCTTGAATGAAACGGGCCACCTTACGAGCGATTCAGCCAAGCCATCCACTTGGCTACTTTGGACTGGATAGTTGGAACATCGTGCACGCTTGGGGAATGTTCGACCCAGCACAGTTGTTCCTCAAGGGGGGAAATGGAAAACAGCTCTGCTCTGAATTGCGTGTCATCGTCGACGGTGAGATGGTGGCGGCGATCTTCCACGAAACAATGGACAAGATGGCGCGGGAAGTGGTGAACCACGTGTTGCTCGGGGCACAACATCACGAGCGATTCGTTGAGGAACAGCAAGGATTTGCCGTTCTCTTTGTCCAATTCATGGAAGTGAATGGGGGTGTTGGCCATCATGGTGGCGACATCCACTTGGAACCACTGGTGCTGATGAGGAGGCAGGCGGCAGCGCGTTAAATCGTCGAGGAAGGACTGGAGGCCGGCATCACCGCTGACCTCCTGTTCTGGCATAGTTTGAGCACGGAGTGGCTTCCTTTTGAACCCGACGAATGGATTGAGTCCTCGGATATTGGATGGATTTTCCAGTTTCGGGAAAAAATTGCCATGGATTATGCAACTATCTTTTCTTTTCTGTGCTTTTAACGCGAGAAAAGGTTTGATATAGCACACAGGTAAGGCGCGGTCATGCCTCGTATTGCTGAAATCGACCGGGCCATTCTCGCCCAGCTTCGGAAAAATGGACGCATGTCCTACGTTGACCTCGCATCCCAAGTGGGTGCAAGTGAGCGCACCGTTCGGACGCACATCCGTTCAATGGAAGAAAACGGAACCATTCGAGGCTACACGATCCGCGAAGGTGGTGTCGGACTGACCGCTTTGGTTCGTATCAAAGTCGCACCGGGTTCTGAAATTGGGTCTTTTGCTGCTGAAGTAACCGGTTGGGAAGGTGTTGAAATCGTGTACGAGGTCTCGGGAGAGACCGACCTTGTTGCGCTGGTTCACGTTGACGACACCATGGCGCTTCGTGCACTGCTGGACCGCATGTGGCTCGCTGCACCCAATGAAATTGCCAGCACCACCACTGAATTGGTGCTCGAGCAGTACTGAGGTTACTCTTCCTCGTTCTTCGGGGGAGCGTAGTCAATGCCACACGAACGGCAGACCATGTTCTCGTCCCAGTCGCATTGGCGGCGGCAACCGGTCACGGTGCTCACGCCTTCCATTTGACCGAACACCCGATGGAGTCGGTGAAGGTGATCTCGGGTTGGCTCCCAGCCAGCATCGCAACGATGGCGTCGTCCAATTCAGACGTGGTGACTTCGCCGGGGTGTCGAGGACTGTCGTCCATTCGGCCCTGGTACACCAGTCGATGATGACGGTCAAAGAGGAAAAATTCGGGCGTCCTTTTCGCCCCGTAAGCATGAGCAATGGCTTGCGTTTCATCGTGGAGATAGGGGTAAGGCATGCCGTCGTTGGCTCGCTTGACCATGTTCTCGTATGAGTCGTTCTCGTAAACGACGGGGTCGTTGGAATTGATCCCCACGAACCCAATGCCAAGCCCCTGACATTTTTCGGCCATGGCGTTCATGCGACCGACGCTCGCGACGACGTAGGGGCAATGGTTGCATTCGAACACAACCACCGTTCCGTTTTCTCCGGTGGCGTCGTCAAAGGACATCGTTGGTTCGCCTTGCGAGGCGTTGGCGTTGGGGAGGTCAAACGGTGGTGCGGCGTCGCCGGTCTGGAGGGTCATGGTCTGCGGTGGGACTCATCCCTCAAAATCACTTGCTTCACCGTCAAAGCAAGAACATGAAGCCCAATCCCAAGAGCCCCAGCCCAGCCACGGCTGCAGCGATTTTCTTCACCAAACCGCCGTCGTTTTGGTCGGTTTCGGCGATGGGGGTCGCATTGGATGGCAAATCGGGTACGATTTTCGCCTCATCGGCTGGAAGGGCGTTTTGAGCATCCCAGTACGCTTGTTTTGCCGCAGCTTCCGCCTCCAACTCAGCCTGAATGCGGGCTTCCTCGGCCAAGCGAGCCTCTTCGGCAAGGCGGGCTTCCTCGGCTAAACGTGCCTCTTCAGCAAGACGTGCTTCCTCGGCCAAGCGGGCTTCCTCAGCGAGGCGGGCTTCTTCAGCGAGGCGAGCCTCTTCGGCCAATCTCGCTTCCTCGGCAAGGCGGGCTTCCTCAGCGAGGCGGGCTTCTTCAGCGAGGCGAGTCTCTTCGG
>JBMZJQ010000078.1:0-3498 GCA_049617635.1 Candidatus Poseidonia sp. | reverse complement strand
GGAAATGGGCTTGACCGGTGGCAGCATGGAGGACCAACTCAACTGGGCCAACGAGATGCTCGGTGAGGAGTACTCCTTCGCTGACGCATTCGAAGAAGGTGCCATGACCGACATCGTCGCCATCACCAAAGGATACGGTTGGCAAGGTGTCATCAAGCGATTTGGTGGTAAACTCCAATCGCACAAGAACTCCAAGAAGCGCCGACAACACGGAAACATGGGTGCTTTCGGTGACGGCTACGTCCGAAAGACCATCCGACAAGGCGGTCAAACCGGATACCATCAGCGCACCGAATACAACAAGCGCATTCTCCGTGTGGCCAACCCAGAAGACCACTCCATCACCCCCGCCGGTGGATTCCTCCACTACGGGGAAGTGAAATCCGATTACATCCTCGTGAAGGGCAGTGTTCCAGGACCCGCAAAGCGCCTGATTCGTTTCCGAGACGCTACGCGCTCCAACAACGCCCTCCATGACTACGAAATCACGTACGTGAGTACGGCATCCAAGCAGGGGGCCTGAAGATGAAGGTCGCAACCAAGGATATTGTCAACACGGTGACCCAAACCGAGATGGACGCAGGCAAGTTGTCTGCTCGTTTCTCTGTTGAAGTGACCGACGGCTCCAAGGTCGAACTCCCCGCTGCCTTCGACGCCGAAGTCCGTGAAGATCTCGTCAAGTTGGCCGTCGCTTCAAGCCGCGCCAACCGACGCCAAGCCTACGGTTCTCGAGCCCATGTCGGAAAGCGACGCCCTATGGCTGGTATGAAGCACTCCGTTGAATGGTGGGGCAAGGGTCGAGGTGTGTCTCGAATCATGCGCCGAACCGGCTCTCGCCGCGGTGCTCAAAACCCACACACCCTCGGTGGACGCCGTGCACACGGCCCCAAGGTCGAGAAAGACTGGTCTCGCAAACTCAACGCCAAGCAACGCACTGCTGCTCGCAACGCAGCCCTGGCCGCGACCCTTTCGATGGAAACCGTCTCGGCTCGGGGACACCGCTTTGACGAGCACGTCGAGCACCTGCCCATCGTCTTGGGTAACTACACCGAAGTCGTTGACGGTAAATCCACCGAGTACGACATCGAGACGTTCAACCACGGTTCAGCCACCCGCAAGGCCGCCGCCATCTTTGACGGCCTTGGCCTTGGCATGGACCTTGACCGAGCTCGAAACGGTCGGAAGATTCGTGCTGGTAAGGGTACCATGCGTGGCCGCGTCCACAAGACGCCCAAGTCGATTCTTTTGGTCGTCAAGGAGAAGTCGGGACTGGCACAAGCCGCTCGTAACCTTCCTGGTGTCGATGTGGTGGCTGCCAAGGACCTGTGTGCTGAGGATTTGGCACCCGGTGGCGATCTTGGACGTCTCACGGTGTTTACAAAAGCGGCTTTGGAGGCCATGAACTGAGGTGAAATCATGAACGCATACGACATCATCATTCAACCCTGGCTGACGGAGAAATCCATGGAAGCCCGAACCACCGAGCAACGCTTGGAATTCATCGTTCGACGCGGTGCCACCAAGGCACAAATCGCTCGAGCCGTTGAAACCATCTTCGAAGTTGAGGTGGCCAAGGTCAATGTTCGCAACTCCAAGCACGGCAAGCATGCATCGGTCAAGCTCGCTGAAGGCTACGACGCAGAAGACGCTGCTATGCGTCTGGGAGCATTCTGAGGTGATCTATCATGGGTAAGAGAATTCGTGCACAACGCAAAGGTTCGTCACCACGGTACCGTGTGGCCAGCCACCGCTTCCCCGGCAAGAACAGCATGCCTCGCGACAAGAACGTCGTGTGTGAGGTGACCGAACTCGTTCACAGTCCGGTCCACAGCGCACCACTGGCTCGCATCAAGACCCCTGACGGTGACACCACGCTTGTGGCCGCAACCGAGGGCATTGCCATCGGAAGCAAGGTGGCCATTGGTGACAATGTGGCCCTTCGTCCCGGCAACATCACAGAAATCGGGAACATTCCTGAAGGAACCGCCATCAACAACCTCGAACTTCGTCCAGGTGACGGCGGCAAAGTCGCCCGCTCAGCTGGTAACTCTTGCATGGTCGAATCCCGCATTGGGGACAAAGTCCGTGTTCGCATGCCCTCGGGCGCTTTGAAGGAACTTCCTGCCAACTGCCGAGCCACCATCGGTGTGCTCGCTGGTCACGGTCGAGACGAGATGCCAATGCGAACCGCTGGTGCAGCCTACTACAAGGCCAAGGCTCGTGGAAAGTTGTACCCTCACGTTTCTGGTGTCGCCATGAACCCTGTTGACCACCCACACGGCGGTGGTAACCACCAGGCTGTTCACGGCCCCAACTCCGTTGCTCGAGGCACCCCACCCGGTGCCAAGGTCGGGCTGATCGCACCACGCCGTACCGGCCGTGGACGAGGTAAGAAAATTTGAGGTGATGATGTATGGCACGTAAGAAGAAGTCGTTTATGACCCCCAAGGCCAGTCGACGCAAGGCACGAAAGCGCCTCTCGACGACCTCGGCACGTGTGAAGAAGGAATTCACCTACCGGGGTTACACCATGGAAGAACTCAACAACATGCCCATTTGGTCCGACGATGAGGAATGCATCGTCGGTCTTCTGCCATCCCGGGCCCGACGCAGTTTCGGCCGTGGCATGTCCCGCGAGAACGAGCATTTCCTTGCTCGTGTTGAGCGTTCCAGCAGCCAGACCATCCGTACCCACCGACGAGACATGCCCATTTTGCCGCAGTTCGTCGGTCGTCGCATCGCTATTCACAACGGCCAGCATTTCGTTGAGGTTGAAATCAAACCCGAAATGATTGGCCACTACCTCGGAGAGTTCGCTGTGACTCGCCGAGGCGTGACCCACAGCGGTCCCGGTGTTGGTGCTACCCGGTCGTCGAAGCACGTTCCGTTGAAGTGAGGTGATTATGATGGCAAATCGAAACCGAATGGACCGACGCACCCGTCGTCACCAACTCCCACAACGCGGCTACACCCAGTTGCTTCAAGGCAACCGTCTTGCCACCGCACGAGCCACCAACGTGGACATGCACGTCAAGCATTGTTTTGAGGTCTGCCGAGCCGTCAAGAACAAGACTGCAGGCGAGGCTGTCGCCTACCTGAATGAAGTCTTGAAGATCGACTCGGACCGTGCCGATATTCGCCGCAAGGCTGCCGCTGTCCCCTACCGTCTTGGAAGCGGCAACAAGCGCAAGCGCCGATCTGGCCCGTCCATGGTCGGTCACCGTAAGGGTGGAATCGGTCCAGGCCGCTACCCTGTGAAAGCTTCCCGTGCAATCATCAAACTCATCGAGAGTGCCATGGAGAATGCCCGCTTCCAGTACGAAGACATCGACGCTGAAGAAATGGTCATCACGCACATCGCAGCCCATCGAGGCCCCATCCGACGCGGATGGATTCCACGTGCCCGAGGCCGAGCAACCCCAAGCAACCACTACCGCGTGAATTTGGAAGTCTTCTTGGAAGACATGAACGCAACGGACGACGAGTTGGAGGACGACT
>JBMZJQ010000077.1:0-3796 GCA_049617635.1 Candidatus Poseidonia sp. | reverse complement strand
AGGAATCGATGACGCAGGTACACGGCTGCAGCGAGTGAGATTTTTTGCACCTTGTTGAGCTTGACACGCTGCGTAAACACATCGCCTTGCTGCTTCTCAATCTGGCGGAGAATCTTGTCGTAGAAGGCGATCATTGCTGCGGGAGAGTAGCGTGAACGCCGAGGGAGAAGCGGCAGCAGGGCGCGTGCTTCTTCGAGGTAGGTGCGTGCACGGGCAGCATAGTGGCGGCAGTACGGTTCCCAATGCTTGTTGAGGACGATTTTACCGTCGAGTTCCGCCTCAGTCATGCCGTTGCGTTCCAATTCATCGAGTGGGAGGTACACGCGGTCGCGTTGAATGTCTTCACCGACATCCCGCAACACGTTGGTCAACTGCATGAAGATGCCCCATGATTCTGCGTACTTCTTTGCCATCGGGTTATCGTAGCCATACACTTCAATGCACATCAGGCCAACGACGGAAGCAACTCGGTAGCAGTAGACATAGAGTTCGTCAAAGGTGCGATAGCGGTTGTTGTAAAGGTCGTCTTCCATGCCGGAAATGAGGTCGTCGAAGACGTCACGAGGGATGTTGTATCGCTGAACGGTGTCTTTGAGGGCCAGGAACACGGGGTCGGTTGAGTGGACGTCGCCGTAGCAGGTTGAGAGTTTCTTGCGGAAGAAGAACAACTGTGTGATTTTGTTGAGGTACGCCTCTTCATCAAGAATGGTTCCTTGGTTTTGGAGATTCTCAAGTTGGTCTCGGTACGCCTTGGCTTCAGGGTCCATTTCGCCTTGGCTTCCGGGGAATCGGTCTGCCCAGTCCCCGTCGGCGATGTCATCTGCACGTCGGCAGAAGGCGTAGATGGCGCACATGGCCAAGCGTTGATCGTCGGGCAGATACTTGAACGAATGGTAGAAGTTGCCCGCTTCACGCATGGTCAGTTCCTCGCAGTATCGGTAAGCAAGCTTGTGAAGTTCTGCCGGGGGCTGTTCCGACCAAATCGGGGCATCCAAGTGAGCAAAGGGATCGACGAGTTCGTTTTTCTCGCCGACGATACCGATGAAGGATGCACCTTCTCGAAGAGCTTCCATGGCCGTGACGCTCACGGCCTTGACGGCGTCCTTGGCGAGCGTAACACCGGCACGGACACGGTCGAGGGTGGTTGGGGTGGTGGTTTCTTGTTCGCCGTTTCGGCTTGACGCATTCCCCTTGAGGGGGAAGAGAAGGTCAAGCGGTTTGCGGCGTTCTAGCATCCTAACCGCTTGCCCCTCGCGTCCCTTGTTTATGAGACCTCCTCTTGAAGGTGTGAACAAAGCGCCGTTCTTTGCTCAAAAGTAAATTAAAACTTACTCTGCTATATTATTCTATAGAATGACTACTTGTCTTTGTTCTTTTCCATGAGTCGGCGCACGCCACCGGGAATGAACAACGCTCTGAGCAACTTGCGGGCATAGCCTTTCATTTCGTCGCGCGTGACTTTGATTTGTTCTTCCGAATTGAGGATGTTCCCCTCTCGCAGGAGGGTCACGGTGCGTTGCCCAATCAAAACGGGCAACATGCACGACGCTTTCAGCCGAAATTGGGTTTCGGGAATCATACGGATGTATTCGGTTGCGGCTTCCAAATGCTCGTTCGTCAAGTCCAGATAGGCGTCGTAGAGTGGTCGAAACGTGGCGAGGTTGCTATCATCGAGCAGGTCTGAGGGTTGCAACCCAACACGTTCAAGGGCGTCAACGGGAATGTAACATCGGCCAAAACGAAGGTCTTGTGGAATGTCTCTGAGGATGTTGATCATCTGCAAGGCTTTGCCAAAACGGATTCCACGCTCCATGAAGACCGCTTCGTCTTCGGGTGAGAGTTTCATCATGTGGGCGAGGGACATTTTGGTCCAAAAGACACCGACACAGCCTGCAACCCGAAAGGTGTAATCATCCAAATCCTCGTCGTTTCCAAGCCCTTGCACGGTACCGCCTTCGTTGGCAGGGCCGAACCGTTCCAAATCCAGACATTGGCCGCCTACGATGATGTCCAGGCATTCAAGCATGCGCTCACGGTCTTCCGGACCATAGACTTCGAGCCCTTCGATAACCTCCGGTACATGGCGCAAGAGCGTGGCCTCGTGAGGGTTGGATTGTACATCGGCCAGCTCCGTGAAGTCTGGCAACGCACTGCTGCGACCCTGCACAACATCGTTGTAGGCTTTGAGTTGGTCAAGCAGAAAAGCAGTCTCGCCGTGCTTGGAATCGGCGATGGTGTCGGCCACCCGTGCGAGCAAGTACAAGAGGCCGATTTGACCTCGAATTTTCTTTGGAAGATACTTCAGGGTGGGGTAAAACGAACGCGATGTTGTTTCGAGCAAACGGTCGATGTTTTCATTCACCAACACCGGCATCAGCATCCCTCCGAATCCTGCCAGCCTTGTCCTCCGCATGAAGATATGCGTGAAGGGGCTTCGCTCTTGCTCAAGATTGTGTTCTTGTCGGTCTTTGAACCCAATCGGTCGCAAGCCTTTAGGAATGGTAACACGACCAGTGAAGTGCGAGGGGGGAGACCGTGAACTGTGGTGCATGTGGCGAAGCGATTCCTGCCGACAGCATGTTCTGTCCGGAATGCGGTGCCCGTCAAGACACTTCTATGGCAGGAGGCTTTGCCCCGCCGCCCCAGCAAAACATCCCTCCGTTCCCTCAGCAACAACGGACCTTCGATCCTGTCTCTGGTGAGCAACAACGCATGCAACAGCAAGCCAACATGAACCAAATGGGACAGGTTCCTCCCGACATGCTTCAAGGCATGGCGCAAGGTCTCCAACAGCATCAAAATTTGCCACCTGGGCAATACCCACAACAACCCGTCCAAGGTGGTTTCCCACCCCAACAAGGTTTCCCACCACAAAGTAACGTTATGCCTACTTCGAACGTGGCACCGATGAACGACATGCCCAATGTCAATCGAGGACCTTCTCTCGCCAGCGGTGCAGTTCCCAACATTAACAACGCAGCACCGTTGTCAGCCGGAGGAACAAAGATCGCTCACAACCCCGCCAATTCTCCAACCGACGCCATGGTGAATCGCTTGGCTGAAGCCGAACGTGCGGTCAAGGAAGACCGTCGAAGCCAATGGTTGTCGATGAATCAATCACCCGCGTCCTCCGTTTTGGCCAATCTCGGAGGCGGCGAACTTCCTGCACACTTGCGAGGTGGCAACGTCGAAGGCGGAAATGCAGCCGCAGAAATCATGGCCGGTGCGCTCAGTGGTCAAGGAAAAGACGCTCCCAACGACGCGCTCCTTCGTCGGATTTCGGAGGTGGCCATTCGTCGTGTGGCTCGCAAACGCGGTGTCGCCGTTGAAGCACCCCAAACAAAGCTCGTTGACGACACGTTTGAGGTCAATGTCACGTACGTGGACGACGGGCGAGTTTTGGATTCACCAGAGGATTTGACCCAAGCCTTTGAACAGGCCATCCAAACCGAGCTCGCACTGAAGGGCTACGATTTGAGTTGTAGCATTACCATGTTCCGTTCAAAGGACGGAAAAACCGAGAAGATTGGCGAGGAAGCGGTCGATGAAGACATGTTCGCTTGCGAGATTTGCGACGGGTTGGTCAAAGAAAGTGATCCAACGTGCCCTCACTGCGGTGCGATGTTCGAAGAAGATGGCGAAGAGGAGGCCGAAGCGCCTCCACCGAAGCGAGGAGGTGGCCCACCCGGACCCAAGAAAGGCGGCCCCCCCGGCCCGAGCAAGAGCGGTGGCCCTCCCGGTCCCAAGAAAGGCGGCCCCGGCGGCGGCCCTCCTGGTCCCAAGAAAGGCGGTCCTC
>JBMZJQ010000076.1:0-3922 GCA_049617635.1 Candidatus Poseidonia sp. | reverse complement strand
GGAGGCAACCAAACCAACACCGGCTGCGGCTACGACGTGAACTACACCATGCTGATGGCCTACACCGCCGTTCAGATGTACGAAGGGGACGAATTCGTCTCGTGGATCAGCACCTACTGCGACCTCATCAACACCTCCATGTGGATTCACGCCTACATTTACGACGAAAGTCAAACCGTGGTGGCGAACACCTCCATGTTCTGGACGCCCACCGCCTCGACGGGCATTTCCGACAACTGGAACGTGTCGGGGCTTACCGCAGGAAACTACACCTTCTCTGCTACGTTGTATGCCTACCCTGGCTTTTCCGTGACGGTGGAAACCGACTCGGTGAACTTCACGGTCTATCCTGTCAACAACAACTCCGGCTGCGGCTATGATTCGAATCTCACGGCCGTTTACGCCTATTCATGGCAGAGCATCTTCAACGTCGGCAACATGTTTGAGAGCACCATCAACAGTTACTGCAACCTGCTCGGCTCGACCACCATGATCGAATGGACGGTGTACTATCCCTCAAACTGGACCATCGTGGCGCAGGGCAACACCTCGTGGTACGTGAACAGCACCTCCGACTCCCTCACCGTCAACCACGCTGGCTTTGACGAAGGGAACTACGCCTTCTTGGCCAAGCTTTCGGTTTGGGACAACCTCGGTGCTACGTCCGGATGGAGTTTCGTCACCGATTCAGTGTACAACTTCTCCTACGTGGCGAGCAACGGCAACCTCTCCAGCGGGGAGTTGGACATCGATACCAACAACGAAACCTATGCGATGGGTGACGAATTGAGTGCAAGTTTCTCGAGCACTGCTTTGGTGATTGGAGAGATGTACTACCTTGATTGGGGTCTGTACGACGCAAGTCAGTCCATGGTGGACGGAGGCAACTCAACATGGATGGCCTACACCAACACGAGCATTGAGTGGCAGAATTACACCGTTGACGGTGCCCCGATTGATTACGGCACGTACTGCTTCTACGGCAACCTGTTCCACCTTGATGCCAACTATTCAGCCACCTGGCTGTACCAAGACGACACATGCATCACCGTTGAGAATCCGGGGAGCAACAACACCGGAGGCAACAACACCGGAGGCAACAACACCGGAGGCAACAACACGACCGATAGCGACGGTGACGGTGTGGAAGACGTCTTGGACGCCTTCCCCACTGACCCTACCGAATGGAGTGACTATGACAACGATGGCGTGGGCGATAACAGCGACAACTGCTACTGGTATTCCAATCCAAATCAAGCCAATTGGGACAACGACTCCTTCGGAGACATTTGCGATTGGGACGATGACAACGACAACGTCAACGACACGGAAGATGCCTTCCCGTACGACCCCTCCGAGTGGTCTGACAGCGATAGCGACGGTGTGGGCGACAACGGCGACAATTGTCCCAGTGTAGCCAACACCGACCAGTCCGATGTCAACAACAACGGCATCGGTGATGCTTGTGACCCTAACACGGGCGGTAACGGCAACAACACGACCATCAACACACCACCTGTCATCTCGGGTGTGACGATTTCACCCAACATGCCGCAGTCCGACGACAACCTGACCTGCATGTACACCACCTTCGATGCCGATGGTGACTCGGTGACCACCACCGTGGTCTGGAACGTCAACGGCAACACCATCGCTTCTGGAACCGATTCGATCTCGACCGGCTATGCGGTGGGCGATGAAGTCCAGTGTGTGGTCAGTGGTAGCGACGGCCAGGCACCCGGCAACACCGACAGCGATACCGTGACGATTCTGCCCACGGTTTCGGATGTTGAAGACGGTGCTGGAAACGGCCTACCGGCGCTCGGTTCCGTCGGAACCTTGCTCGCCATCGCCATCGGCGTGGGCTTGACCCGCCGCCAAGACGACTGAGCAAGCACTATCATGCCCCTCCGCAAGGAACGGGCGTGAACACGGTGAACCAACTCAAGCAGGCGGCACGCCGTTTGTCGGCTGCGTGCGACGAGGCCATCGCCGGTCTCGAAGCCTCGGGTGAGGTTGCCCACGCCACCAACCCGCTGGACTACGCATGGGCCCATCACGAACAGTACATCGAGCAGTGGGGCGGCCTTGGCGCCACCACCCTCCTGCTCGGCATGAACCCCGGACCGTGGGGCATGGCGCAATCCGGGGTGCCGTTTGGGGCGACCGAGGTGGCCAAAGCCTTCCTGAAGATCACGCCGTGCGACCTCCAAACCCCAGCCAACGCCCATCCCAAACGGCCCATCGTTGGCTTGGGACTTGAACGCCAGGAAGTCTCAGGAACACGGTTGTGGAACCTCATGGAAGAGATGTACGGCACGCCCGAGGTGACCTTTTCCAACCTGTTCGTTGTGAACCACTGTCCGCTGTTGCTGCTGGGTGAACGCGGCCAAAACATCACGCCCGACAACCTGCCCAAAGCGCTGATTGAACCGGTGCTCCAAGCCTGCGACGACCACCTTCGTGAGGTCGTTGACGCGATGGGCATCACCCGCATCGTCGGTGTGGGGAAGTACGCCGAAAAGCGCGCTCGCTTGGCATTCAATGCCGGGAAGAGAGGGCCGGGGACAACGAGCGACGGACGAGCGATTGAGATCACCACCTGCTGGCATCCGAGTCCTGCCAGCCCGCTGGCAAACCGCAACGATGGGGCAGATTGGCGTGAAAACGTCCGAAATGTCCTCATCGGTTAACGGGGTGATGTTCAAATGCTCAATGCGACACTGGGGCACCATGGAACCCTTTGAACTTGCATGGGAACGCCAGCCCGACGACCGACAGTGGGAAAAGCCCGAGGGCGACGACCCCCGAACTTTGTACCAAATGCTGATGACCAGCGTGAACCGCTTCGGTGATTTGCCCTGTTTCGGCTACATCCCCTCTCCCGGCATGCCGCGAACCCACATCTCCTACAACGAATTTGGCGAACTGGCCACCTCTGTTGGGAAGCAACTCGCCGCTGTTGGCGTGAAGGCCGGTGACCGTGTTGCTCTCATCCTGAACAACTCCGTGGAATGGGCCGCCCTTTCCTACGGCGCCAACGGCATTGGTGCCGCTTACACCGCCATGTACACGCACCAGCACGGTACGGAGTGGGCCTACATCCTCGGTGACTCAACGCCCGCCCTCCTCGCTGTTGCCGACACGGCTGTGCTCGACAAACTCGTTGCCAACATGCCAAGCGAAGCCAGCGGTTGGCCTTCCTGCGGCGTGTTGCTCCTTGGGGGCGAGCCCGCCAACGAACTGCCCCCCGAAGGCGTGGCCGTTCATGCATGGGCCGACTTTGTGGCTGCTGGTCGAAGCGCTGACGCGTTCGAAATCGCCGATGACCCCTTCGCACTCAACACCCTCATCTACACCTCCGGTACCACGGGCAACCCCAAGGGTGTCATGCTTTCGAACTGGAACACGCTCTCGAACATTCTGTGTGTACAGTCCGCCTTCACCATCTACGTGGGCGACAAGAACGCTGCGTTCTTGCCTTGGGCGCACTCCTTCGGGTCCACCTTTGACCTGCACTGGATGATTCGTTGCGGCGTTCACATCAACCTGATTTCGGATTTGACCAAGATTGCCGACGAGTGCATCGAGATCAAACCCGCGGTCTTGCTGGCTGTGCCACGTGTCTGGAACAAATTCTACGACCGTGTCAACGCTCAGTTTGAGGCTGCTACCGGCCTGAAGAAGGTCTTCGTCGGCAAAGCCCAGAAATCCGCCGCCAAGCGCATCGCCAAGGCAGGTGTCGAGTGCGACGCCGTTCCACCCAGCGGTTTCTTCGACAAACTCTGGGACAAACTCGTCTGGTCCAAAGTACGTGCTCGCTTCGGTGGCAACATCCGCTTCTGCATGTCCGGTGCTGCAGCGCTTTCCCCCGACGTGGCCGCCTTCATCCAGATGGTCGGCTTCAACTGCTACGAAGGCT
>JBMZJQ010000075.1:0-4049 GCA_049617635.1 Candidatus Poseidonia sp. | reverse complement strand
TTCCCCTTTGGTTTCAACCTCGCCAACATGATGGAGGGCACCCTGATCATGTTGATTGTCTTCTTCTTCCTGTTCTTTTTCTGGAAAGCTGTCATTGAGACCCGAGATTTGCATGTTGAGGTGCATCATCTCCACGAAGATGTCCGAGTGATGGAAGCAGCCCTCGCTGAACATTCTCTGAGGGGATGGACGGCCATGTTTGGCATATGGATAGTGCTGATCACTGTTTCAGCATGGGCCGGCTTGCATCATATTGCATCCTACGGTGACCCAAACATCGGATTCCTCATCCTCCATTTGCTCACTGGCCTCCCAGCCGTACCTCTTTTCCTGTTTGTCCTGTGGTACCCGCAACGAATGCTTGGCGACCAAGCAAGAGTGCGAACGCGAGCGGCCGTTGATGCTTCACTCGAAATGTCCGGTCAGGCTCGCCCACAGTCGAAAAAAGCCGCTGCATGTCCGGATTGTGGCCACCCATCAAACGTGGTCCGTGCCGCCTCGGGCGAACTGGCTTATCCCTGCCAGGCAAGCGGCTGTGGCACATTGGTGATCATCGGTAATACGTGCCAAACCTGCAAGACCGAGATGCCAAAGAGAATTGCCTGTCCAGCATGCGGTGTGAATGCACCCGCCCTTGATTACATACCCGACCAGGAGGCATGGTGAATGCTCAACGATTGCAGAAACGACTTTCCAACGCTCCAAGGAGACAATCCTCCAGCCTATCTTGACAACGCATGTGTTACACTCAAGCCACAATCCGTCATCAACAGCATCCATCGCTACTACACCGAAACACCGGGCTGCGGTGGTCGCTCAGTTCACCGCTATGGCACGGCGATTTCAAAAGCAGTTTCGGATGCACGAACCAAGTTGGGAGCATTCCTAAACGCTGCCACGCCCAATGAAATTGTCTTTACTCGCAATGCCACCCACTCCATTAATCAAATCGCTCACGGGATGTCTTGGCAGAAAGGGGACGTCGTGCTGACGACGGACCGAGAACACAATTCGAACTTGGTGCCTTGGCTCCAACTTGAGCAGGAACAAGGCATTGACCACCGCGTTGTCGCAAGTAATGAGGACAACACCTTCGACATGGAAGCGTTTGAAGCCGCTTGTGCTGAGGCAGGAACGAAGTTGAAGATGGTCGCCATGAGTCATGTTGGCAACTTGGATGGTGTCGCCGTACCTATCGAGCAGATCACCAAAGTGGCCCACGATCACGATGCCTTGGTGGCTATTGACGGTGCACAATCAACACCTCACATGAACGTCGATGTTCAAGCCCTCGATATCGACTTCCTGTCGTTCTCGATTCACAAGATGTGCGGCCCATCTGGAATGGGAGGCCTCTGGGGGCGCTACGACCTCCTCGACAACCTTCGAACCATCCAATCGGGTGGCCAGACGGTTCAATCGTCAACCTATACTGAGGCTACATGGGCAAAACCACCGGCGAGATTTGAAGGCGGTCTCGGCAATTTCTCAGGCATGATGGCCACAGGGGCTGCCATTGATTACCTCGCTGGACTTGACATGAATGCTGTTCACGAGCATGAGGTGAAGCTCAATCGCATCATGACCGACGGTGTCAAAGATTTGAGCGGTGTTTCCATTATTGGACCGGAAGACCCCAGCCAGCGTGGTGGAATTTGTTCCCTTCTCATGGACGGGCTACCAGCTCACGATGTGGCCCTTCTCCTTGATGAAGCAGCAGGCGTGATGGTACGAAGCGGTCAGCATTGTGTTCACTCGTGGTTTGCCGACCGTGGGCACCCCCAAGGTTCGCTTCGAGCCTCCGCATACCTCTACAACAACGAGGAAGACGTGCGCCGGTTTGTTGATACACTGAATGAAATAGTTCACACGCTAGGTTGAGACCATGGTTGACGACGTCGTTTTGCCCTGGCCCACTCCCGAGGAGTATGCGGGCACGATGACACCAAAAGGACCCTATGTTGCTGAAACGGTGGAAGAAGCGTCCGACATACGAATCATCAAAATCATTGTGAGCATAACGCTCGGGCTCACCATGATTCTGGCTGCGGGCTACCTTGCCGCCGTGGTCATGAGTGACGGAGCAATCCTACTTCGGCCGAGTGAGGTTGCTCTTGAACGGCACGCCACCTACAACGAACTCATCAATCCTCCATCTGCATCGTTGACGGGAGCGGGTGTTACTGCCTGTATTGTTGATTCAGGCATCGCTCCGGACCACAGCGACCTCGAAGGAGCTCGCATCTCGGGGTGGAAAGATTTCGTCAACGGAAACGGGCAACCCTACGATGACCACGGGCACGGCACCTCAATGGCCGGAATCTTGGTTGCGAATGGATGGCTGAAAGGTGTTGCAAAGGATGTTGACCTGTTGGTAGCCAAAGCCCTCGGGTCAGACGGAAGCGGTGACGATGCGACCGTTGCAGAAGCCATTGACTGGTGCGTTGCCAACGGCGCTCATGTCATCTCGCTCTCCCTCGGGGGCGCGCCCAACATTCTTCCGTTTACCATCGGTTCAGGGCGAAGTTCCGGAGATGCAGCAAACGAAGCCATCGATGCTGGCATCTATGTGGTTGCGGCTGCTGGAAACGACGGTGAGGACGATGACGGGGATGTCGCACATCCATCAAGCGAAGACCAGGTCATTTCGGTAGGCGGCGTGACCATCAAGGCCACCACGTGGTCCGGCTCCTCAAAGGGCGACAACAACGGACGCCTCTTCCCACTTCCCATCCTCATGCCAAGAGGTGACCCCGACAAAAAGCCCGAAGTGGTGGCTCCTGCAGAGGGTGTACCCGTACTCCTGGATGCCGGTGGCTGGGGTATCGCAGACGGAACGAGTGCAGCGACCGTCTATGTCACTGGAGCCTTATGCTTGCTTCTTGAAGCAAAACCAGAGCTCAAGGCCGATGCGTCGAATGGAGGTTCAGACAACGTAGATACCGTGAAGCAGTGGATCATGAACAGCGCCGTTCCAAAGGAAGGTCAAACCACCCACGATGATTACTACGGCTATGGGCTTCTCAACGTGTCGGGCTTGGTCGACCTCGCAACTCAAGCCTGAACGGGCAGCCACGCAACCAACGTCCCACCAAAGAGCGGCATGAACGCAATATGGTGCGTGTTTTTCGTTTCACCGATGACCTCAATCCACCGATTGAATCCGTTCACAAGGGCCATACCGGCTTCATCGCCTTCGTCAACTTCCCCGCTCGGCATGTCCGGTTCAACCGTGAACATCACACCGTTCGGGGCGAGGAGTGGAAGATAATTCGACACCAAATGAGCTCGTTGCGGCGAAGGGGCATCAATGATGATGGCATCGTATGCGGTTTCAAAGGGAGTTTGAGAAAGCTCGATTGTCGTGGCCGCTGCCAACCCCCACGCCTGATGTTCAGCCGCTAATTGGACGGGATCTCCAACCACGACTTTCGCCCACGTCATGGCATCATAACGTTGGAGGAGGCGTTGAAGAATCACACCGAACTTACCGCCCTGCTCCACAATGGTGAGCGTTGAAGGTTGATGTTTTGATCGCTCGAATTGATCCATGAGCCACGCTGTGCGATGCCCAATTCCAGCCCCCACTTCAAGGACCGCTGACGGTTGCAGGCGGCCGATGGCATCGCGCAGTCGGCGATGCACCGAGATAGACCACGTTGACAGCCCCATGTGCTGGAGTTGAGCATGAATGTTGGCTGCAACAGCTGGTTCATCACGGGGTTGTTGGTCGTCCTTCGACAACAGGTGAGCGAGAATGTCCTCCCGTGCAACCTCCGTAGGCAGGTCAGCCATGGCCCTCGGTCATCGGTCTCCAACATCAACTCTTGCACCTCACCTTAGGTCGGAGGGTTCAAACACAAAGGGTTCTGCGCAAAGGTGAGGGACCCCGATGGAAGAGGTGGATGAATGGGACGAAGAGGAAGAAGTCCTCGACAATGCTTCCCACTGTCCAGCATGTGATGAACTCACGGCTCACGATATTCTTCGAGAAAAGAAGGTGGGCGACGGTGCCGATTTCATGTTACGATGCATGGAGTGTCAGCATG
>JBMZJQ010000074.1:0-4133 GCA_049617635.1 Candidatus Poseidonia sp. | reverse complement strand
TGCTTATATGGGGATGGTGGGTCGGCAACTTGCTCCGAAGAGGCGCTTGCGCTGATGGAGAGCATTGGAGGCGAACAAAATGAAGCGCTCAAAGGGTCAGCGAGTGAGAACCCGAAGCATCTTGCGACGACGGAAGAACGAACGCAGCCGTTTGAACATCCGCCGTGTGATGCACCAGTACGAAGAAGGCGACCGCGTGGCCATCGTCCTTGACGGCGGTCAACAAGGCGGTATGCCTCACCGCCGATTCCACGGTCGCACCGGCTTCATCCAGAAGCGTCAGGGCGTTGCATGGATTGTAGCCGTTAAAGACGGTAACATGCAGAAGACCGTGATCGCTCGCCCCGAGCACCTCCGCCCACTTGAATGAGGGATACACCATGACCGAAGAAGAGAGATTCCTGGACTTTGCCACCGTTCGAGAGATGCTGTTGGACGCTCAAGAGCGCCGTGGCGCCTTGAAGTACGAACAAAAGTGGGCCCTTCAGCACGCTGAATGGGCTGCCAGCGACGCTCGTAATGGTGTGACCACCAAACCCGAAGTGTTCGAAGAACTCCGCACCAAACTCCTCGACGTTGAAACCTTGGCCAAGCACCCCGAACTCGCTGCCAAGCTGGCTGAATTGATGCCCGCTGAACCAGAGGACGTTCGAGCGGTGTTCAGTTCGAAGCGCATCAAGATCGAAGACAGCGAAATCACCGCTGTGCTCGACATCGTGCGCCAGGTCATTTGATGCCTTCCGCATCCCCCACGCAGGTGATGTTTGATGACCGACCCACGGCGAAGGCGCTCGTTCAACACCAGCGGACCGCGTAAGCGAGAGGAACCAAAACCCTCGTCCTTCAAAATGAATCCACCTCCCATGGGGCGGGCTGAAGTGCCCAAACCTCAACCCAAGCCAGACTCGGCCAAAGCCGAGCGAAAGCAAGGCGGTGGACGAGGCGGCCAAGGCACCAACCGAGGTGGCCAGCGAGGCGGTCGTCAAGGGCCCCGTGGCGGTCGCCCGCAAGGCCGGCGAGACCAACCTCGCCGAGAACGTCCAGAGGACCTGAAAGGGGAAAACTGGGCTCGTGTGGTCGACCACGACACGAAGAGCAACATCGTCACCGCCATGAGCGAGAACGGCATGAAGTTCTGTCGAGTCAAGGTGAAGGGCGGCGAAGTGCTCAACCTCAACCACCGCCTCTACATCGGCACCGACGCCAGCCAGCGCAACGAGGTCACCGAAATCGTCGGCATGGCCCACCTCGACAAGATGTCCAACATGGCTCGCCAAAACCTCCCCGAAGCGGTCCAGTTGTTCGTCGAGGAACACGGTCAGTACTTCGTTGATGAATTCTACAACAAGGCAGGACCCATGTCGCTCAAGCAACACTCCTACGAGTTGTTGCCCGACGTCGGGCCCGTGAAGGCTCGAAACATGGTCAAAGCGCGAGAGCAAGTTGGTGTCTTTGCCTCGATGGGCGAACTCAACACGCTGGCCAAAATCAAGGGGGCCGAATTGTTGGCTCAGCGCTTTGTTGAGGAGATTGAGGACCGCACCCTCAACCCACGACTGATCGACCTCCTCCTTCCGGTGAAAGCATGAGAGGCGCACGCCAACTCGTCGATGCGCTCCGTTCCAAGCAGCCGTTCAACAAGGCCCTCGGTCAGCATTTTTTGGTGCACGACGATGTGTTGGAACGCACCGTCACGTGGGCTGAAGTGGACGTTGAAGACCACGTTCTTGAAATCGGTCCCGGGCCCGGTGTGTTGACCGAAGCCCTGCTTGAAACCGGATGCAAGGTCTCGGCGATTGAACTCGACAGCGGGGCCTGCGAGCACCTGCGAACCACCTTCGCTGAAGAGCGTGGAGAGGGACGGTTTGTCCTGCTGGAAGGCGACGCGTTGACCGTGGCATGGCCTGCCGACATCACCCGCATCGTGGCCAACATCCCCTACCAGATCTCTTCGCCCCTCATCGATGTCCTCACCCGACATCATCGCAACCCCAACACCGCACCGCTTCAGGACATCGTGATGCTGGTGCAAGAGGAATTCGCCGAGCGCGTGGTGATGGAATACGAAAGCGATGTCGGCTCGTTGGGGATGGTCGTCGCCTTGGATTTCGACGTTGATATGGGCGAACGTGTGCCGCCCCATGCCTTCTCGCCCATGCCTCGGGTTCATTCCCGGTTGCTTCGGCTCACGCCGCACGAGGCGGATTGGCCGTGCGACCGCCGGTTGCTCGTGAACATGATTCACGCTGCGTTTGCTCAACGCAGAAAGAAACTCAAGCGCACCTTGCGCACACCACCAAAACGCATTGCTCGGGCGCCTGGCTGGCATGCCGCACGGTGGACCCGTGCCTACAACGCCCTGCAAAACGACCCGCGTTTGCAACGACGGCCGGAAACCTTTGACCTTGACGAGTGGGTGGATTTGGGCATTGATTTCGAATCCTGCGAAGAAGAAGCATGAGGCTTCATATGCACTCGAATGCTTGAACACTTCGGGGAGAGACTTTTCTTAGGAGTGTCTGCTCGCCTCAACCTGTCGGGGGGAATGGGATGGCAAAGAAGGACACTTATCTTGCACTGCTCCGCCGTGGAATTGACGACACCACGGCCAACCAACTCGCTGATGCCGGTTTGAAAATCGGTGACTTGAAGAAAATCGACAAGGACATGCTGGTCGAGAACTACGGTCTCAAGGAAGAAATCGCCCAAGGTGTCATCGAAATCATCACCGCTGGACCGCAGTCTCACGGGAAAGAGCGCTTCTTGTCGAAGGTGCTCGCCCCCGAAAAGAAGCAAGAGTCTCGCATCGAGGAGATGAAATTCCAGCGCAAGCAGAAGGACGTCCTCACCGAATTGGCCGAGCAAAAGGAACGGTTGAAAATCGCCAAGGTCGAAGCCTTCCGAGCCCAGAAACTCATCATGAACCGCCTTGGAAAGACGGTGGAGCTCATCGTCAAATTGGAAAACAGCCTCCACGATGAGGGCAAAGACGACCAGAAGGTCAAGATTCGAGACCAGTTGGAAACCCGCGGCCTGGAAGCAGCACGTGACCATGAGATGCTCGAGTTGGAAGGAACGCCCCAAGACATCGTCGATTTCCGTCGCCAGCACGTCCCCAGCCTCATCTTCCACGCCTGTCCGGAATGCGGTGACGAACTCGACCCCCGTCAGTCTCGCGACACCGACCAGCCCGATGCTTGGGCGTTCATCTGCTGGGAATGCGAAACGAGTTTCACCCCAGCCCTCACCCTCGGCGTCGAGGCGATTTTGGACGGTGACAAGCGCATCACCATCGACCCCGACAAGCCTCCTCGCAACCCGGTTCCACCCAAGCCCGCTTCGATGGACTTCTCCTCGGTCAGCGACCTGATTCGAAAGGATCTCGAACAAACCGGCGCCACCGCCGACCAGATGACGCGAGCCGTCGAGGAAAGCGTCGTTGCTGGCGGTCTGATGGACATCAACGACTGGATTGACCAGACGTTGGCCGCCAAGGACTACATCCAAGCCCAAGAAGACCGAGAAGACTTCATTCTGCGAACCGGTGCTGGGGCGACCAAGTTCAACAAGTGGATGAAGAAAGCCGGCCTGTTCTTCAACAAGCAGACGGGTCGCTGGACCCGAGAAAAGGGACGATGAGGGCTGCTCATGTCCGCCAGTCCAGCCGGCTTGACGATGGACGAGACGCCCGAACAGTCCACATCGCCCACACCGGTGATTCGCTTCCTGCGTGGCCCTCACTTGCTCGGGCAGTGCGCCGTCAACCCCGGAGAAACCATCGTTGAACACGCCCAAGCCTGCGGCGTGACCATTCCCACCAACTGCACGTCCGGTACCTGCGGCACCTGCATGGTGAGCCTCATTTTAGGCGAAGTACCGCTGCCTGAGGAATTGCCTCCGGGGCTCGACGATTTTCTGGTGGAGGAAGGCGCTCGCTTGGGGTGCATCGGTGTACCTCGTGGCGATGTGGACGTTGACATCCGTCCACCGATTTGAGGTGCTCACGTGTTTGACTCGTGGACCGCATCCACCTGGCTCATCTTGCTCATCGACATTGTAGCGGTCGTCATCGTGGTGCTGTTCTTGAGAGCCAAGATTCTGCACAAACTCAAGGAGGTTGAAGCCCGTCAGGC
>JBMZJQ010000073.1:0-4143 GCA_049617635.1 Candidatus Poseidonia sp. | reverse complement strand
AGCACGTGGGAGCCTTCGAGCGGCCGACCTGCTGCATTCCGTCGAGGTGGATGGCCGTTGGTGGCGGTGGGGTCTGAAGGCAGGCCGTAGGTGCGCTCGAGCAGAATCTGGCTCCACGGCGAGTTACCGAACATAGCGCTCTTTGGACGCCTGAGCAGCAGGCGAACGAAGCCTTTGTCCCGGCGACGCTGTCGCGTAAACACCAACTTGGTGAGCCATAGCGGGCGCTTTGGGCGTCCATTGGGGTGGCGGTGAAGCACATCTTCGTAGAGCCAACGGGGCGGTTCAAGGCAGTGATAATTGACGGGAAGATGCGGTGGAATAAGCGGCAGAATCTCGAGCGTTCCTCGGCACACCGACAGGTGGACCACATCGAATTGTTCCCAAGGAATGTCCAATGCAGCCCACGCCTTTTCGGCCGCTTTACTCGCTGCGGCCGTCACTTCTGCGAATGCTCCCTCGGGCCATACAAGGGGGGCTGAGGGCTTGATGAGCACGGGTTTGGCAGGTTGCATCAGCTCGATGGCTTCCGATGAGATGTCAAGGGTGGCCAAATGGACATCCCAACGTCCATGGGACATGCGAATGAGCTGGAGCAATTCACGCTCAGCACCGCCCATGGTGGAAAAGGAACCTCGCACGATGAGAAGACGAGGGCGTGCCCCTTCCCCCTCAAGTGCCATGGCCAAACGCTGGTCATGGCGTCTTTAAAATCCAAGGGGTCGTTTTGGCCCTTGCTCAAAGGCCATCGTTAAGGCGACCGTTTGAAAAGGGAAACCATCTGCCATCCAACATGGGCAGCAAGACCGCCATGATCACGGGCATCACGGGGCAAGACGGTTCCTACCTTGCCGAATTGCTTCTCGAAAAGGGCTACACCGTCTACGGATTGGTGCGCCGCGTCTCTCAGCCCACCTCCGGCCGCAGCCTCATCAACCACCTGATGGGCAACGAAAACTTCCACCTCCTCAACGGCGACTTGGCCGACCAGAACTCCATTGACAACGCCGTCAACCAGACGCAACCCGACGAGTTCTACAACCTCGGTGCCATGTCCTTTGTCCCTGAATCGTGGCGCTCACCCATGATGACCGCTGATATCACCGGTTTGGGAGCCCTTCGCTGCCTCGAAGCCATCCGCAAGCACGCTCCTCACTGTCGATTCTATCAAGCCGGTTCTTCAGAGCAGTACGGCAAAGTGCGCGATGTTCCGCAAACCGAATTGACGCCCTTCCATCCCCGCTCCCCCTACGGTTGCGCCAAGGTGTTCGCCTTCGAAATCACCCGAAACTACCGCGAATCCTACGATATGTTCGCCTGCACGGGCATCCTCTTCAACCACGAAAGCCCACGCCGCGGCCTTGAATTCGTCACTCGAAAGGTCACCATGACCGCCGCTCGCATCGCTCACGGCTTTGACGAGTGCTTGTGGATTGGTAACGTCGATGCCAAGCGAGACTGGGGTTTTGCCGGCGACTACGTTGAGATGCAGTGGCGCATGCTCCAACAGGACACCCCTGGAGACTACGTCGTGGCCACCGGACGCACGCACAGCGTGCGCGACATGATCTCGCTGGCCTTCTCTCACGTGGGCATGGACTTGACCTGGTCGGGCGAGGGCGTCGACACCACCGCCACCGACCAGAACGGCGTGGTGCGCGTGCGCACCAATCCCAAGTTCTTCCGTCCCGCTGAAGTGGATTTGCTCATCGGCGACCCAGCCCTCGCTGAGAAGGAACTCGGTTGGGTGCCCAGCACCTCGTTTGAGGAACTCGTTCAAATGATGGTCGATGCCGACATGGCCATCGTCCAAGAGGCGGTTGACGGTGGATATGCTCCACCGACACCACCCGAGTGAGTTGTGCAAGGCGGTGCCGTTCGTGGTGGAGACCTCAACGCTTTCCAACGAACAAGTCAAGGCCATGATGGAACGCATCCATGCGGTTCCGATGATGCACACGCTTGAGTTGGAAGTTTTGCGGCTCGACGAAGGCGAGTGCGAAGCCAAGGTCAAGCGAAAGAAGGAATGGGACGGCATCTACGAAACGTTTCACGGCGGCATGCTCGGCGTCATTGCCGATTCTATCACCTGTTTTGCCATTCTCACCACCATCGGCGCCGACCAAAACGTGGCAACGACGGATTTCAACATCCGATTTTTGCGACCTTGCAACACCGACGTGACCTGCGTGGGACGGGTCATCAAGGCTGGACGCACGTTGTGCGTGTCGGAGGCCGAAGTGAAGGACACCAACGGCAAGGTCGTGGCGATTGCACAAGTGACCTACGCTCGATTGTAGACCTCAACAACATCCTTCTGTCCGCATCGGAGCAGCAATGAAGGCAACACGGTCGATGTCTTTGGTGTTGTTGAGTCTCTCGAGCGCCGATCGAATGGAATGGGCTGACCCGTGAATGTGCATGGTGTCCACGCACGTGTGGCTGTTTGACAGGCACTGGTGATTGTAGGAGGAGACCGTGATGGCATGGGAGTGGCGCAGTTCGATGAGCTTGTTTTCCACGCCGTGTTGGTAATAGATGACGAGCGTGCCTTCAACATCCTCGTTTTCGTTCATCGAGGTGATGTCGCCCCGTTTTGCCACCTCGGCGAAGTGTTGACTTGCATCACGAAGAAACATGCTGCGGTTGCTGTACCCTGATGCTTTGACAAGATCGTCCAAGGCAGTTGCAAATTCATTGTCGGCACTGAAGGAAAGAACACGACTCATGGACTTCGGGTCACGCCTGAAATTATTAATATTTCTTATATGTGTATTATTCAAGGGAAGGGTATGAGCGAAGCCCCCCTCGTCTATGCTGGCCTGACCCTCGTGATTGCCCTGACCTTTGGACTGCTCCCCATTTATTCCTCCATCAAGGAGCATCAGGACCGTCTGAAAATGTTCACCTCCATCGCTGCTGGAATTATTATCGCATCAGCCATGTTGGTCGTGATTCCAGAAGGGTACGAATTGGCGACAGCAGAAGATGAACACGGCGAGGAGATGCTCGCTGGTTCAATCGCACTGGTTCTCCTTGAGGTCAACCACGGCGACATCAACGAAACCCAGGCCATCGAAGAAATTGAGGAGATGCTGGGTGGTCACGACGACCACGAAGACCACGAGGAAGACGAACATGAAAGCGATGAGCACGGCGAAGAAGCATCGCTCAAAGTAACCGTGATGCACGCCATTGAAGAATTCGAAGCGGGCGACATCAACGCAACTGCGGCGATTGAGGAGATTGAAACCGCTCTTCACGCCCATGACCACGAAAACGAAGAGGACCATGAGGAACACGCCTCTGCGCTGTTGATCGGCGGTGCGCTGCTGGGTGGATTTGTCATCATGCTTATCCTCGAAGGTTCAGGCATCGGTCACGCCGTGCATGAAGAGCATCACGACCACGACCACGACCACGGTCACGGCCATGTTCATCACAACAACACTGGATGGATGGTGGTGCTCGGCCTGACGTTGCATTCCGCCACCGACGGGTTGGCCATCGGCGCGGCCGCAGCTACGGGCCATCTGGCGTTGACCGCCACGGTGGCGCTAGCGGTCTTGATTCACAAGGCGCCTGCAGCGTTCAGTCTTGGTGTGTTTTCCATGCACGAGCGTTCCGAGCGCAACGATTCCATCCGTGACGTGGTCGTGTTTTCGCTGGCCACGCCGGTGATGATGCTGCTGGCGTTCTATGCGTTGGCCGACCTCGAGACGCACCTCATCGGGCTGGCGATGCTGTTCTCGGCGGGCACCTTCCTCTACGTGGCGACGGTCGATACGTTGCCCGACATCCACAACATGGAAACGGGACGCCGTGCGTTGTTTCACGTGCTCATCGGGGTCATCGGTTTGGCTGTCGTGCTCGCGGGCGCCGACGCCGCAGGGTTGATTGAACACGCCCACTGAGCGTCCAACATCATGGCGCCCCTCCCCGTTCTGTACTCGTTTCGCCGATGTCCCTACGCCATGCGGGCGCGCATGAGCATCGTGCGCACGGGCTTTCAGGTTGAACTTCGTGAAGTGGTGCTTCGGGACCGTCCAGACCACATGATGGAAATTTCACCCAAGGGCACGGTGCCGGTGCTCTTGCTGCCCGACGGCACGGTGATTGAGGAGAGCCTTGAGATCATGCAGC
>JBMZJQ010000072.1:0-4267 GCA_049617635.1 Candidatus Poseidonia sp. | reverse complement strand
AAAGGAACACTCGCTGATGGGAGCCAAAATTGGCTGAGGTATAACGATTGGGTTGCTTGGAAAGGGCAGGCCGTCATTCGGATACGGGGCGTCCGACCGCATGGACTTGCGAACGCCAACGGGTCCATCTAACTCTAAACCAAGGATAGGGATGGTAGCCTGATGATTTGAAAGCCTATTCGACGGACAGAAACGCGTCAAAATCTGAAATAGATGAAATCGATGGTTTCAGCAGGACGAAGAAGGAATGAAAAACACAGCAACATGCCGCACACTGCACCCCATATCACCGGGTGGCGCCTCGCAAGCCACTCCTTGCCTCCGCCGAGTTTTCCACTAATGCCATGAAGAAGAACAAAACATGCTGCCAGAGCGAACGTGAGGAACTTGATCTCAGGAAGGAAATCGTACATCTCGCCCCAATCAAAATGTCCGCCCCAACCGACAAAGGTCTTCATCGAAGGGAAAAGCACAGCCGTGTCTTCGACTCGGAAAATTAACCACGTCAAGAAAACGAGGAATTGAGTGATGACCCATGCGATGAGCACGCCGATTCGCCCGGATGCGTCAAAAAACCGTTGGACAAACGAGATTTCTTTACCAAAGCGATGAACAATGAGCAACAGGCCATGGGCAAAGCCCCAGAGCACGAAATTCCACGATGCTCCATGCCACAACCCGCCCAGTAACATCGTCATCATCAAGGCGAAAATCATGCGGTTTCGGCCGTTTCTCGAACCCCCGAGTGGAATGTAGAGGTAATCCCGCAACCACGTCGAAAGGGAGATGTGCCAGCGCCGCCAGAAGTCTTGAGGGGACGTGGCTGCATAGGGTGTTTTGAAGTTCTCTGGAAGTTCAACGCCAAGAAGGGAGGCCGACCCAATGGCGATGTCGGTGTAAGCAGAAAAATCACAGTAAATTTGAATCCCAAAGCAAAGCGTTGCCCACCAAATCAGTCCAATATTCGCAAGATGTTCACCCTCGACAAACACTTCATTGGCGTGTACAGCCACGTTGTCGGCAATCACAAGTTTCTTCGCAATGCCGTAGATAATCAAGGTTAAACCGAAACGAATTCGATAGGCTGAGGGGGCCAACGGTTCTCTGATTTGCTCCCGAAAGTGGTCCGCACGAACGATGGGGCCCGCCACCAGTTGGGGAAAGAACGCTGCATAGCAGGCGAAGTCCAGAAACGAATCATAGGGAGGCTGTTTCTCTCGGTAAACATCGATGGTGTAGGACATCGTTTGGAAGGTGTAGAACGAAATGCCAACAGGGAGCGCTAAACCGAGAGCGCCCACCTCCAGCGCATCAGTGAAACGAAGGGAGGCGAGGTTCCATGTTTCGATAAGAAGGTCGAGGTACTTGAACACACCAAGCAAGGAAAGATTCGTGACCAAACTGATGCGTAGCCAGCGTTTCCTGTACTTCGGTTGTTCATGACCGTGCATGCGTTGTGCCGCCGTCCAGTCCACGCAGGTTGAGGCCAGCAAGAGCAAAAGATGCCAGCCAGAAGCGAACCAAAAGAAGAGATAACTCATCACCAGCAGCACCACGATTTGCCGACGACGATGACGAGAGGCAACGGTGAACGTCAACATCACCACCAGGGGCAGGAACCAAAGATAGTAGGATGGCGTGACAAAGTCCATGTTCAAGCCTCCAGACGGGTATTCAGCGCCTCAGCCATCTTTTCACAATACTTCACTCGGCCTAATGTCCCGAGGTGGTTGCTATCCCGGAACATGTTTTCCTCCCAAGTCTCCCAAAACCAATTTAACGTTTCAACGCCGTAGGTTGTCTCAAAGTAGGTCAGGGTCGTGTTGTGACCGTCGATTTGGCCCGGTTGCAGGTAGGGGTAGACCAAAGGATGGTGAGGTGAAGCTACGAGCAGAACCTCGATCCCCGCTTCGGTCAAGGAACGGATACTGTATTCCAACGCAAGGTGGTTAAGGGTCCCGCTGGGCAGTGGATTGTATGTCCCACCCTGAACACGTCTCGACATGTTGGCTTCGAACCAAGCGTCCACCGTGGACCGATTCCACGTTTCGAATTTGTCAGGCATGAATTTTGGTGTCTTGAGGTAGTCCAACCATTCCTCGCCCCCAACCGATGGCATTTGACGGTCATAATACCAAATGCCGAAATCATCGTGATACTCGCGCAACAGGGTTTCGTCGAGAGCCTTGCGAGAATAGGTGGAGGTGAGCATGATCTTCTCTTCGATGGAGGCGGCCATGAACACCCGGTCCTGCTCTCGAAAGTGGTCAAATCTCGCCTCATCGTCGCTCAAACCCAACGAAAGACTGAGAATCGTAAAACGAAATTGAATGTATTCGTCAAGAGAATCAGACTCGTAAAAGTCCCAAAGGGCGTTGGGTCCAAGGTCAAGCACGACCATGTGAGGCTCGGCAGCAATCACCGATGGGATCTGCATCACTTCCGTGTACGGGTTGGCCCCTGAGATGGCGAAATTGTACATCGTATACCCCTCGATTTCAAGTTGGTCGGTGATGCAGGCGCCGTCGGTGGCGTATTGGAGCAGCGAGGAGCCTAACGTGATGATGGCTTTCGTGTCTTGTTGAGCAACCGTCTCAAGCCCCGGCCCGGTCATAGCGTAGCGGCCGCTGTTCAGAGTGTTGCCTTCGAACAGTGCCCTGTTGACCAAATCAGGAGCGACGATACCTGAGGCCACGAGAAAGGTGAGAAGGAGAACGCCAATTGAGGACAACAAACCAACGGGACCAACGGGATTGTGCTCACGTGAGTCCATACGATCCCGCCGTTGGTATCAATCGTGGGGTCGCCCAACGGCATGGACTTGCCAACCAAGCGCTGAAAGTGCCTCCAAATCAAGCACTCGACGTCCGTCGTACACCATGTTGTGGCGCATCCGCCCCAGCAACGAGGACCAGTCAAGGCTCAAGCAGGCTTTGTGCGCCGTGACAAGCACCGCGAGATCGAAGTTTTCAGCGTGCGCAAGGTCGGCAATGACCTCCACCGAACCAGGCAGTTCAGAACCTTCGAGATGGGGGTCCCATGCAGCCACGTGAACGTTCTTGGCTTGCAGCGCTGCAGCAAGTGGCTCTGCCGGGGTTTCGCGAGGATCGCCAACTTCAGGCTTGTAGGACCAACCCAAGAGCAACACGCGCCCTTCGCCTGCCGGAACACCCGCTTGGTACAACAGGTCATGGAGCACACCCGCCACGTGGTTCGGCATAGACCGGTTCACCGCACGAGCAGCGGTGATGAGGCCGGCTGGAACACCGACATCAACGGCTCGTTGAATCATGTAATAGGGGTCAACGGGAATGCAGTGGCCGCCCACGCCAACACCTGGCGTGTAGCGGTGGAAATTCCACTTGGTGGCGGCGGCGGAAAGCACGTCTTCAACGTCCACGTCCATGGCGGGGAAGATGCGGGCCAATTCGTTGACCAGCGCGATGTTGATGTCGCGCTGAACGTTTTCAATCACCTTGGCGGCTTCAGCGACTTCCAACTTGCCGACATAGCGAACGTCCTCGCTCGTGAGTTGGCTGTACAGGCTGACCAAGGCGTGACCGACGTCTTCGTTCGCGCACCCGATGACCCGAGCCACCGAGCGAACGCCGTGGGCGGGATCACCGGGATTGAAGCGCTCGGGACAGTAGGCGATGGACACATCTTCGCCGATGACCAAGCCGAGTTCCTCGACGATGGGCATCCACGTCTGGGCCGTCACGCCGGGATAGACGGTGGATTCGAGCACCACGATGGTGTTCGAGCCCTTTGGAATCGCCTCAAACACGGCGCGCCCTGCTGCCTCAACGTAGGACAGGTCGGGCTTCAAGTCGTGGGTGATGGGGGTGGGTACGGTCACCAGCACCACATCGCAGTGAGGCACGGCCTCGGCGGTCGATGTCGTGATGTGCCAGTTGTCGGTGCCGGGTGCAGGAACGATGTCGTCCACATCAGGGTCGCCGGTGGGGTTTTTGCCGGCCTTCACCATGTCCACGGTGCGCTGCGAGACGTCGACGCCCCATACGTTGAAGCCGGCATCGTGGAACCCGATGGCGGTGGGCAGGCCGACATAGCCCAGACCGATGATGCCAACGGTTTCCATAGTTTCATCCAACGGTTGTTTGTTCTTCAACTATTTGTGCCGCACCGAGCAGTCTTCCACGACTTTGAAAGAATAATCCGGTCAACCAGCGTTGGATTCATAACACGCGGAACGGCACGGTGAGCCATGGGTGAGGTCGGAGCAACAATGTCTCCGTTGACCCCG
>JBMZJQ010000071.1:0-4921 GCA_049617635.1 Candidatus Poseidonia sp. | reverse complement strand
CTTCTTCGACGAAGAGGGAGAGTTGTTCATAGAGGAAAATCGAGATGAAGTACATGCTGATGACGAACGCCGCCAGCACGGTTCCATAGGAGACCAACTGGTTGCCCACCTTCTTGTGGATATATTGCTCGATGGGCTTGATGAGGAAGAACAACAACACGGCGATGGCCAGGGGCATCAGAATGGGTTTGAGGTGGACGAGGGCCAAGTACACGACCACACCGACGATGGCCACGCTTGCTGCAGTTGTTCGTTTGGAGTCAATGCCAATCTTTGCGTTCACGTCCATGAGCCCCACCTCGCTAAAATTGCATCTAAGGTTTCCTCCGAATTTGACCATCAAACGATGATTCGTTCAATGTGAGAAGGCCCACCAACGAAGATGTTGGGTCAAACATCGTTGAAGGCTCGCTTTCTCCGTTTGGATTGAAGCACCAATGTTCGGAAGAAGTAGACCAGAAGACTGCGCTCGACCAACCAGGGCGGAACCTGAGCTACATGTTTCCTGTGTACGGTAGGCATGTCCGCCCAGTGTGTGCGAGGCTCGATGTGGTGGGCGTTATGGTAGCCGATGTTCAGCCAGACGAGATTAACCAAGCCTGTGAAGTTGCGGGATGCGTCGTGCGGTGCCACATCGCTTGTATCGGGACCGGTGCCCGGTCTGGCCCCGGCGTGTTGAAGGTAATTGGATGCCAAGAGCCAATGCAGGCCGTGGGCTTGAGGCAGAGCCACCAGCAAAAGCCAGGCACGAACATCGATAAGGGCGAGGCTTAGCGAGACCAGCACGATGGATAACAATTCGATCCAGGGCCATTGGTCCCCTTTCTTCGCACGGCGAGGAATGTAAGCAAGCAATGACGGCACGAGCACCGTCAACGCCTGGAAAGGATGAAGCAAGTACCCGATGAAGTGGTTGTGATGACCACCAAAGCGGTAGGTTCGCGTTTCATCCTCAGGACCGTGGGTGTATTTGTGGTGGTTGCCGATGTGGGAGGGGAAAAAGACGAAACTTGGCACGCCTTGGACGATTGAGAACAGCCAATCGGTCAGGCGGTTCATGAATTTGGATTTCCAAAAGCGAAGGTGGGTATGATGATGTTGTGCCACGCTCAAACCCACCGAGAGCACGAGCATGATGGCAAACAACACGGCGTGGAAGCCGTTGAACCACTGGTAGGCCATCAACGAAGGATAGGCAACGAGGTATGCAAGCGGCTGGAGGTCCCTCCAACGGGTGAGCATGCTCAATTCTCCAAGCCCAGCGATGCACGCATCTTTTCCAAATGGGCATGGACGTGCTCAACAAAGAAACCGTGCATCAAAAATCGGTAGGAAAGTCCTGTCGGGCCGACCAAAATCATAGGGAAGCGATTGTAGGCGATGTCAGCAAAGTGGGTGGCTCCAACGATGTCATCGATGAGCAAACCGACGGAGTGGTCGAACTGGAAGGAGTTGATGGCGGCTTCGTATTCCTTGGCCGTCAACCAGAAACAAAACGATGTCTTGAACAATTCATGGGCTGTCTCGAAATCCAAGAATTGCGTGAACTTCTTTTTATGGATGCCATAATCTACACGAACGGGGTTCCAATTCTTCCACGAGAGTTCACCGGCCTCGATGGGCCAGTTTGACCGGTCAGGCTCTTCGAGGTCTCGCATCGTCATCAGTACACCTTGGTCGTGATGGACAAAGGTCTGGACCATTAAGTCTCGAATCATCTTCGGATAGATCAATACGGGTTCGACATCGTCTTTACCAGAATTGTCAATCACAAAATTCAACAAATTGCTCTCGGCTTGGAAGTGCCGAAGAATGAGCACGTTGGCTTCGGGTCGCACGAAGTACTTCATGAAAAAGCAGATTTGCCACTGAAGAAACCCGTGGGCTTTGAACTGAATCGGCAACAAGCGCTTGAGGTAATAGGTGATGTGCAAGGTGATGGTTAGGAGAATCCGCAGCGTGGGGAGAATAATGATGCGCAGAGGGTTTTGTAAATCCTTCAACCAATATTCCTTGGCCACATCATCCAGAGGGAGGCTGCCATCACCGGTCAGGGCATCGGAGAGCGACGCAGGCATACGCCCGTGATTACCCGCCATCATCTTGGCCCGCTTTCGAGCGGCCCGTCGCTGTTTTCTGGTCATGGGTTGTTCACTCAATGTCATGATTCAATTCCTCCAGTTGCAATCGATAAAGGCGGGCCACCACCCGGGCAGTTTTGACGATGGCTTTGGTCGTTCTTTCGTCCACGCATACCTCATCAAGTGTTCTATAGAATCTTTGCATGTGGTCACCATCGTTATGACCGTGGTAGGTCATGAACCGGGTTGAATCCTCTCCAAGGCCCGTCAACTCATGAATGCGCTCGGCCCAAGAGCGGGCCATCTTCTCGCCCAAACCTTCGATAATCCACATCGCACCGAGCAAGTCCACTGGGTTGTTTCGAGACGCACGGTACATCAAAAACCCGTGAAGAGCCTCGGAACCAACGTTTCGCTCCATGCCAAGGATGTCTTCAAGCTGGCCACCAGAAGCGACGTAATCCTTCTCCAACAACTCATAATCACGGTGCTCATCCACGGCGTGGGAAATCACCGTTGACCGAATCTCTGCATGGTGGCGGTCGAAACTGCTCGCTGTTCGAGTGATCCATCGTGAGCCCTCAATCACTTGTTGACGGAGGTTTCGAAGCAAACAAAGGTGGTCTTCAATCGTATAGGTGCCAAGGTCCAAACGGCGAAGCAAGGGCACGGTTGACAGGTCGCGCTCAAATCCCAACCACACGCGCAAGAGATGTTGCAGGCACACCTGAGCATTTGGATTCATAATCGGAACTTCATCACCTGCTGCCAGCTCTTCTGTCCCTTGAGCACCGTCAACCAAAATTTCTCCATCGTTCAATTTTTCACCACCGTGAGTTGCATGTAGGTCGTGTTGAAACGACCACTTTCAGGAACAAAACAGAGGATGCAGTCCCCTTCCTTGATGGTGACTTCATCGGTCCGCAAAAATTCATCGATCATGATGAACAGGGAGGCTGCGCCGGTGTTTCCACGCGTGTAAAGGTTGGTCCACCAGCGGTCTTCGGGTATGCCCACACCCGCCGCATCCAGCATCTCGAGGATTTTACTTCGGAAGTGGTGGCTGGAATAATGGCATAGGAAATGGTCGATTTTGTCCGGCTCGCTCACCCCTTCTTGGACCAAACGTAAGTACCCGTCAACACCCATTCGAATGATGTTATCCAACAACCGTACCTCCTGGCGAAGAAGCAGCGCTCCCGCTCGCTCAGCATCAGCGTAGGAGTCGTAATCCTGCCACGTTCGGTCGTCTCCGGGATGACCGGCGGAACCGACGCTCATGCAAGTTGGAAGCGCATGGGCGTGAGAAAAACCTCGCACCCAGTCAATGCGAAGGCTGTAACCTTTGGGGGCGGGCGTGGATTGCAGGAGTAAGGCACCGGCTCCGTCGGAGAGCATCCAGCGAAGGAATTCCGTGTTGAAATCGATCCGCTTGGCAGCGAAGGTGGAATCAGTCGCAGCCTCATAACGCTGTTTCTTGAGCAACCGGCTCGAGAGTTCGCTTGAGACGACCATGGCTGCTTCGTGGTCGCCGACCCGCAAGCTGTTGTAGGCTGCTTTGAGAGCCATCATGGAGGAGGAACAGATGCCATGCGTGGTCAAAATTTCAATGGCCGGCAAACCAAGGTTGGCCTGGACCATGCTCGCCATGCCTGGAGCAGGAAGATCACCTTGGGTTGATGCCACAGCGAGCATACCGACTCCTTGGCGGTCAAGGTAGGCACGGTCAAGGCATTGTTCAGCGGCTGCAGAAGCCATTTCGGTGTTGGAATGAGTTGTTTGTTGATTGGCATCGATGGCATAATGCCGCGTTTGGATTTTATTGGCTTGTTGAATTTGCACACGGAGTGAGGAGGGCTGGCCGTTCACCATGCCAAGGATGTCCTCAACTTCACCGGTTGAAATTGGAGGCCCGGGCAAAAAGGCGCCCGTACTGGTGATGTACACGCTCATGAGTCCACCTGAGGTTTGCCGTGTTGTTTCTCATAAGCGTAGCAGCGCCACCATTCCTGCACGTAAGGGAAGACCACGAAAATGGCCATGACGACCATGTACGTGATGGCGTAATTTCCTGAGGCCCCGAGAGGTTCTTGTCGCCATTCAATGGCGAATCCACCGCTCCAATTCAGTGTCACTGTGTCAAGGAACACCTCCCATTTTCGAACGATGATGAGCAGGATAAGGAAAAACGGCAGGGTGGCAAGGTAGTTGTGTGCATGCACCTCCCAAATAGAAATCTCTCGCTTGCCTGTGGCGTAATGGACGTCGTAATGAGCCACAACCTCATGGGCAATCAGCGCTGCAAAACATAGCAGCATGATGAGCACATTGACTTCAAACAACAAGGAAAGAACCACTGGAATACAAATCTGCACACCCATCAAGCAATGGACATAGGCTTCGTGGAGACCCGAGGTTTTCTCAATCTCGGTGTTCCGGTGGCACCACCAATCCAACATTCCGGCTATGCCCCACAAGGGAAGGAGCACATAGAGCATCACGTTGAGGACGAGGGTTGCTTCATCCATGGTCTTCAGGCCTCGCGTTGAAGCCGGCCTCCTCGTCTAAAAAGAATACACCGGCAAAACAAGGAATGGAGGCGTTCATTGCCACCGAGCCTTCGCCGTAAGGGCCTCAGCTGCCGCACATCAGACAGTCATCGGGGCTGTCAAGGCTGCATGCAATGGCTTCGAGGCTGTCAGCGTCGTCGGCTCGCTCGGCGAGCCCACCCACCGTTTGGTCTTCCTTGGTGGAGGCTTCAACGGTGAACTGGATGGCATCGGCTGCGGCCTTGGTGCGGAGGTAGTACATGCCCGTCTTCAGGCCCTGTTTCCATCCGT
>JBMZJQ010000070.1:0-5128 GCA_049617635.1 Candidatus Poseidonia sp. | reverse complement strand
ATGATCACCGTGCCTGCTGCGATGGGCATGGCGCAATTGGAAGGCGACTTTGCGGTGGAAGATTTCCTCGATGAGCGTTCCGACTTTGCCATCGGCGTGGATGAATTGTCCAAGCGCTTCGCTGACGAGGGCGAGCCGGCCAACCTGCTGATTCTGGGCGACGTGCTCGACCCGAGGGTGTTTGCGGCCATTGACGTGTTCCGACAGGATATGGATGCCTTGCCCGAGGGCGTGCCCGACAAAATCACGCGGCAACCCGACGGCACCATCGACATCCTCGCCCTCGACGAAATGGTGTTCGCTGCGCAAGGCAGTTTGGTCCTCGACAGCGCGCCCTTCGAAGCGGCGGGCTGGCAACCGAACACCGAAGGATTTGGGATGAACTGTTCGCTGGCGGGCAGTGGCCCGATGGTGGACACCACGGACCGAGACTGTTTGGCGTTCTTCTACGGCTTCCTCTCGCTGTACGGTGTGCCCGGTGTCGGACCCATTCCCGATATTCCAGCGAGCATCGTTCAGTTGTACATCATGCCCGTGGTGGACCTCAACCCGACCCAACCCTGGCTGGACGTGAACGGCGAGCCAGCGGCCTACGACATGATGCAGATTCGTTTCGGCATGACCCAGCCCGAAGACTTCCCTGGCATGCAGGGAGGTGTGGCCGAAGTGTGGCGCGATTTGGAAGTGTTCACCAACCTCTCCAGCGGTACCTACGAAGAGGCCGGTGAAGAGGAAGAAGACAAACCCCTCACGTGGGTGATGCTCACGGGTCGCCCCATCACCCGCTTCACGGCCTCAACGGCGATGCAAGACGAGATGCAGTCCTCGCTCATCCTCGGCTCGGTGTTCGTCCTTGCCTCCCTGTCCATCGGGTTCCGCTCTCCCAAGCAAGCCGTCGTGACTTTTGTGCCGATTTTGCTCGTGGTCATTTGGCTCTACGGCCTGATGTACGTGGCCGGCTCGTCCCTCAACATCGTGACCGTCACCATCGCCACGATTTCGCTGGGGGTCGGCATCGACTACTGCATCCACGTCACCGAACGCTACAGGGAAGGGCGTGAGAACGGCGAGTCGCACAGCGACGCACTGGCCGCCGTGGGTGGTGCGTGCGGTTTGGCTCTGCTCGGTTCCGCCACCTCCGACATCGCTGGTTTCCTCGTCATCGCCCTCTCGCCGATGGGACTGTTCAGCAACTTTGGCATCTTCTCGGCCGCCATGATCGCCCTTTCACTGGTCGCCAGTTTGGTGCTGACCACCGCGGCGCTCGGGCTCATCTCAACCGACGAAGACGACCCTCTGCCATCAACATCCAGCAGCGGTGCTGATGAGGAAGCCTGAGTGGATGCCTGGGGACAGGCAGGTGCGCAAGGGCCAACTTTCTTCACGCGGAGGACGAGATGTCTGGGTTTTGTCGCTCCATCAAGAAATCAAAACTCAGTTCAAAGAGGCCTTTGCCATCCACGACGGCGTGCCAAGCACCGTGACCGTGGCCTTCAAGCGTGACCAGTTCACTGTGAATGTTCAATGAATCATAGATGTCCTGCAAGGCAAGGGCCCCCTCGTAAGGGGTCACAGGGTCGTTGCCGTCGCCATGCGCCATGAACAATTCAGGGTCATCCCCATCGTATCGGTCAACCTCGTACACCGTGTTGTACAATTCCACTTTGAGGTTGGACCCCCAGAAATAGACCATGCTCTTCACATCGTAGGTTTCGTTCAGGTTGGTGGTGGCAAGGGTGAGGTCATCATCAATGGAAAGTTCATCTCGGAAATCCGCTTGGTCGGTGATGCCCAACCCGATGGTGGTGATGGCGCCTGCGGAAGCACCGCCTACCGCAATTTCATCGACATCGATGTTGTAGGTGTCTGCATTGGCGACCATCCAACGAAGGGCGGCTTTGGAATCTCGTTGGGCCGCATACATCGCCACCGATTGCTGAATTTGCTTGGATGATTCAACACCAGTAAACGTGTGTTCAACCCAGGCTTGCGGCGCAATGCCGCTGTAGTATTCGAGGATCTCATCCTGCGACATGCCGTCGATGTCGCCCAGCTCCTCGGTCGTACGGTAATCAATGGAAATGTAGACCCATCCGCGGGAGGCGTAGTACTTCCCCATCTCGACAATTTCCGGTTTGTGCTTGATTCCGCCGGTAAATCCGCCGCCGTGGATGAACATCAAAACGGGTCTGTTCGTGGAATTGCTGTCCGGGCAATAGACATCCAACCTCAAAGGAACAGCAGATGGTTCTGTGCTTGAATCCGTATACCCAAGGCCACTGGCGTAAACGATGTCTTCGTAGGTCAACACCCCGTACGGGCCGGGCTCATACTCGGGACCGGTTTCATCATCGCTACCGCCCTTTCCGTTGCGTAGGCAGCCTGACAAGGATGCAGTGAGAATCAAGACAATGGCCAAGTAGATGGTCAGTTGACGCATGTTTTCTTTCTTCTGAGGCTCAGTAATATGCTTTCTGTAACACGACTGAAACCTTTCAACCACCCTGTCCAGAAGCGTGTCACGAAAAAGCAGCGAACAAACAGCCCCCCTGCTAAGCCTCTCAGACGACGGTCACTGTTCGTGAAAAGATGAGCCGCCACACTTCGGTCCCATCCACGCCATCATCACCAGCAAAGTACACGTTGCCTTCGTGGAGATGGATGTCCCCGACGCTTCCCCCGCTTGGATGAAGGTCGATGACCTGCCAGGTGGTGCCGTTGATGGCGTTGTGGGCCCACAACTCTTTGCCTGTTGTTCCGTCATCAGCCGAGAAGTACACGGTGTTCTGATGGACGGTGAGGTCGGCAGGTCGGCTGTGGCCTGAACCGGGATTGATATCGGCCACTTCCCAAACGGAATGGTTGGTACTGTCGTAGGCCCACAGTTCGAAGTCCGTTCCGTCGGTGGCGTGCATGTAGATTCGCGTACCGATGAAGGCGAAATCGCTCGGGAAACTGGTGGCTGAACCGGGTCGAGGATCGGCGACTTGCCACGTCGAATTGTTTGTGGTCTCGTAGGCTTGCAACTCAATGCCTCCGCCGCTTCCATCGTTGGCTGCGAGGTAAATACGAGTTCCTTGAACGACCAAGTCCGAAGGACTTGAGCCAAGGATGCCCGGCATGATTTCGATATCATAGGCTGTGTTGGAGGTCGTGTTCCACATGCGCAATTCGACCGGTGTTGAATAGTAGAGATGAGGGCCCACAGCGACCAATTCCTGCGGGTTCACACCATCATCAACTTTCCACGTGCTGGTGTTGGCGTGCTCGTAGGCCCAGAGGTCAAAGTTTCCAGCGCCATCTCGGGCCGCAAAATACGCCGTGGTGCCCAGCAGGGTATAGCCACCAGCGAAACTCCCCGAAGTTCCGGGATTGATGTCGGATACGATGCCTGCCGTACCGGTTGATGGGTCGTACACCCAAGGTTCGATGCCGTTGGTCACGTCCGAACCTGTGAACATGAGGAGGGACCCCACTGAACGAAGGCTTGAGGCGAACCCGGAATAAATGGACGTGAGGGTGTCGTTGGCATCCAGCGACCACACCCCGCTCGGGCTGGTGGTGGTAAAGTACAATGTTGAGTTCAATGTGACAAAGTCCGCCGGGATACTACCACTTGTGCCTGCATTGACGTCTTGCACTTGGTCCACGGCAAACGTCGTGCAGATGAGTGAGGTCATCAGAACCTCTCCCGATTCAAGCACGCCGTTTTGCGCAATGCCGTTGCCCGAACCATCGTCCAAGCCCTGTTTCAGCAATTGACCGGTGCCGTTGCAACCAAGGTAGGAAGGTGCAACCGAAAGACTGGCCACCATCATGGTCGTCGTTGCACTGCCGTTGGCTCCATCAGCCCCCGTCAGTCCGTTGCAAACAAACACGACGGCGTCAACTTCAGCCGGGCCGAGAAATCCATTGCGGTCGTCGTCAATGCCGGTCTCAACTCGGGTTCCACCGTTGGCACAATTGGAACCGCTTGGCTCAACGCTCGAAACGATGAGGGACGTCAATCCGTTTTCGCCATTCGCACCGTCTTGGCCCGCTGCTCCATCGGCCCCGTCCTGACCGTCGGTGCCGTTCACGCCATCTTGGCCCGCTGCACCATCCGTTCCGTCTTGGCCGGGCGGGCCTTGAGGGCCGGTGAGGCTGATGCTGCTCCATGTGTTGTTCTGGCAGACATTGAACCCTGCTTCATCGGCGATGAAGAAGATTTGATTCTGTATCGACGCGTCGCATGGAGGCAGGTCTCCAGTGCTGAGAACGAGCGCAAAGCTCGAGCCTGCCGTGCCGTTCGCTCCTTGTTCTCCAGCATCGCCTTGTGGTCCCTGCGGCCCTTCGGCAAACAACGTGGAGTACATCGAGAGTGGAAACAACACCAGCATGCAGACCACCAAAACGGTCTGCGTTTTGTTCGCAAACAACGAGGTCAAACCGCCCTTTGAAGCCGTGGATTGAGAGAGGTCGGCGTTTTGGGCGCCACCGGGAATGGTCTGAGTCAAACCAACATCTTTCGGCGTTTCTTCAATCGCCTGCTCAATTCGATACTGATCAATTTGAGCTTGTGTCCATCCTTGTTCAAGCAGTTGCTGATCGCTCCACATCAATTGCGTCATGCAAGCAGTACTTAGAGCAGTTTTGGTACATAGATTTGACAAGGAGATGAATCCTTTGAAGCTCCCTCTTGGGTGAACACCCTTTGCGTTTCCTGTTTACACGCTTGAGAAAGCCGCTGTCGGCGCAAGCATGATACCTTGCCGGATTCAACAACGGTCCATGTCAGCCGCACAAGACTACTACAATCAGGTTCTCGGCATGGGCCATTCACCAGAAAACGCCCTTGCCTACACCCGTCAGCACTACCCCGATTTCGTACCCGGTGAAACCGCAGCCATTCCTGCTCCAGCACCAACCCCGCTGTCGCAAGCCCCCGTTCAGGCACCGCAACCGGTGGCCCAAGCACCGATTGCCGCCACACCAGCCCCCGCCATGGCCGCTCCCGCTGCGGCCGTCGCCTCCCCCATGGCAGCGGCACCCAGCGCCTACGCCCCGATGCCGGTGCCCGTGCCAGCCTCAGGTGGCATCACGCCGATGATGTGGGCCGCCGTAGGTTGCATCGTGGTGGCGTTGCTGC
>JBMZJQ010000069.1:0-5586 GCA_049617635.1 Candidatus Poseidonia sp. | reverse complement strand
CGCAAGAGTTTGGCCTCGACCGCTTGGCCGAGCACATCCCCCATGCGTTCCGAGATGCCCATGCGACCCCTCCAACCTCGGGTGAGCGCATACGGTGTTTGATTGCTCCCCCTTCCTCAACACGGTCTGCAAGCGCACAACCGGCGAAGCCGTCATGTTTGAAGGGACGCTGACCGTGGCAACTTCATGGGAGGCACGGACGACACGGCATCCAGCCCTCCTCGTTGGTACCCGCACGCCTTGGTTGACCAACCGTGCGACCCCACGACCTTTGCAGACGGGTTGCCCAGCCCTTGGGGGCGCGTTCACGGTTGGAACCACACGGTGGCGTTGGACCCTGCGTGGTGGTCATCGATGCCCGAGGGCGGTTGGGGCGCTTGGCCTGAGGCAGTGACCTCTGTGACCGTGATCGAGGAAACCCGTCACGGCCTCGTCGTCCAACTGGACGATGCTTGGACGGCCCATCTCTACCCGTTCCCGACCGGCAAAGAAGTCTCGACGTTAGCGCTCTATTCGCCGTGGGCCGAAGCCCTTGCCTCCGCACCCGTGTTGCTCCCCGTGGCGGGGCTTGCCAGTGAGCGAGGTGACCATCTGGCCGTGTTTCCTCGGCACGTGTGTGATTCGGTTGAACCTCATCCCTCCCACACCTCAGGGCTGGCGCAGGCCGTGGGGAAGGTGCACGCCAGTTTGGTTCAACACCAGACACCCAACACGGAACGGCGTTGGAACGAGCGCCTCAAATCGATGGAAGACGGCTTGAAATCCACCACGCTCTGGCGAGCGCCTCACACCAAGCATGTTGTCGGCCTCCCTCCGCTTCACTTGACGCTGGAGGGCGTGGTGTCTTCCTCGGACGGTCTCGCTTTTGTCCCTCAACCTCGTGCGCTCGTTGACCATCTGCTGGCACCTTCCGAGCGTTTGCCGGGTGTGGCTACGATGGCCCGCTTTGAACAACGGTTGTCGCTGGCCGATGCGTTTTCCTCCGTCGAGGAACGCCAAGCCTTCTATGCGGCCTGGGGTGCTCAATTGCCTGCGGGCTGGACCTCGCCTGCGTCGGTTTCAACCGTGAACGGTGGGGTGTGGATTTGGCGTTACGAAGCCATCCTGTTGATGCTGGCCGAGGCTCGAGCGTTTGGGTTGGAAGAGCAAACCAACCGGTGCGACCGTTGGCTGCTTGACGTGTCCCGAATCCAAGCCCGATTGGGCGAATTGCGTACCGTTCACGCCGTTCGCAAGGGCGGCGTGTACGCCGCTATCGCAGCGGCGCTGATCGGTTCAGGACCGGCGCAGGTACCGGTCATCGCCGGCGCTGTTGCCTGCTCGTTGGTTGCCCATGCCGTGCATCGCCGACGCGTGCCGCCACCGTTCTGAATCAGCGCTGTTGGCGAACGCGGCCATCGTAGAAATCGATGCCCAATTCCTCAGCGATGTTCTTGATTTCAATGATGAACTTGGCGCGTTCTTCGCGCTCTTCAACGCTGCCCGCAACGTCCCAGTACAGGTTGACATCAACATCCAGCGAGGTTGCTGAAATCATCGAGACCTGGCAAAACGAAGCGTCCTCCTTGAGCGTCTTGGGGTTGGCTTCAATCGCCTTGAGCACACGCTCGCAGAACGTGTTCACGGCCTCGCCGTCGGCGTTGATGTCGAGATGAAGTTGCGTTTGCCATCGGCGCCATCGTCGCTTGCCCCAGTTCTCAACAGGCGTGTTGACGAGGCTGGCGTTTGGCATCGTGATGATGGTGTCCGCCGAGGTCCGAATCAAGGTGGTTCGCAGGTTGATTTCAATCACTTCGCCTTCTGCCGAACCCACGCTGATCCAATCGCCCACCTTGAAGGGGCGGTCGAGCAGCACCGTGATGGCGCCGAAGAAGTTGGAAATGGAATCCTTGGCCGCCAGCGCCAAGGCCAACCCGGAGATGCCAAGCCCGGCGATGAGCGACGTGAGATCGAAGCCCATCGAGTCGGCGACAAAGACGGCGCCAACGAAGATGATGAAGAAGCGAAGCGTGCTTTGGAGCGCCGAGACAAGGGTCTTCTCGGTGCCGTCCATTTGGTCGTCGTTGTCAAAGAGCATCACGATGTCCTGAACGATGTTGACCAAGCGGAACGCCCAGACCACCAAGGCGATGGCGACGATGAATTGCAGGACGCCAGGGAGGAAGGAAGCGGCCAATTCGGGCATCATCACCGGTGAGCCATCGTTCGCCATGTCTTCGATGAGCACGTTGAGCAGCAGATAGGCCAGCCCAACCCCCACCGCGGTACCAAGGGCCTTGTCCGAGTCTTGGACGGTTTTGCTCTTGATGGCCTCGGAACGGATGATGGTTCGAAGCAGGCTTGGTGCGAACTTCATGGTCACCAACCGAACGATGAACACCATCACCACCAAGCCAGCCAGCGCCAACAGGGTGTAGTTCGTGAAGCCAAGCACCTCGTCGCGCAAAGCTGAATCCGCAGCCGGTTCCCAAAGACCGTTCATGACCTCGCCCACGAGGCCTCATGAATTGAGGTTTTGGCTTGAGAAGGCGTCGCTTTTCAGCCCCACGGGCTGCCTTTCTTTCCTTTCAGCGGCGCGAACGCTTGAAGAGGTGAGACGGGTTCGCATGGCCGATAGCATGACGTCAGCCGCGCCCATTGCCTCACGCCATACTGCTCCTCGCCCTTCGTTTGGCTTCTTGATTTGCCTTCCGTTGTTGCTTTCGTTCGCAGCACCGGTCGCCGAACACGCTTACGCTCAGGAACCCGCTACCGGCGACGCGCCGGAGGACATCTGGTCGGAGGATTACATCAACGATATCTTCCCGTGGGCATCTGAAAACGAGCGCCAACTTCAGTTCAAAGAATACCACTCCTACGAGACGATGAAACTGCGCATGCAGCGTTTGGCTGAGGAAAACCCGGATATTTTTGAGTTCCACGAAGGCCTCAACGGGGGCACCAACGCACGTGGCGAAGAGGTCACGGCCGACGCCTACGAAGGCTGGTATTACGGCTACGCCTCACCTTGGTTGAAGATCACTGGCGACGTTCAGGGCGGCGACTACAACCCGTTCGTGGGTGACAACGGCAACTACCCTGACCGCCACGACGTGCTCATCGTGGGCAACCACCACGCCCGTGAATGGATGTCCTACACCGTTCCGGTCATGCAAATGGAGGTCATTGCCTTCTCCTACAACAACATCGGTTACGACAACGACGGTGACGGACTGGTCGACGAAGACACCTGGGGAGACTCCAACGGTGACGGTCAACTTGACGATGACGGTGACTGTCTTTCGCTCGCCGCTGAATACCAGGACTCCAACGGTGACGGCACCAACTGCGGTCCCGGCGACAAGGGCGTGGACGAGGACTACTCGGAACAGTGGATCACCGATTTGGTCAACTCCCGAGAAATCTACCTCGTCCCCATGCTCAACGTGGACGGCAACATCTACGACCGCGAGGTCTTCTGTCCCGCACCTGCTTGGGAAACCTGCCCGAGCGGCGGATGGAGGAAGAACCTCCGTGACAACACCTTCACCGGCGTGACGCCGATTCCCGACCTCCAAGAAGAGGTGGACGAAGACTGCGACGGCGTTGACCTGAACCGAAACTACCAGTTCGAATGGGGCGCACCGCTTGGCGCCACCGGACCGTTGATTCCCGGTACCTGTTCACCTGCTGAAGGCGAGTTGGACGGTTCGAACAACGATGTGTACAACGGCCCTGTTGACGACCGAGACAACGACGGTGACGGGCAAATCAACGAAGACCACGTCGACGGCAAGGACGACGACGCCGACGGTGTGACCGATGAAGACTGGTGGGGCGGCAATTCCGAACCAGAAACCAAGTTCATCCAAGATTTGACCGAAATGAACGACGATGTTGGCGACGGTGCGAGCGAATTCAAGGCGACCTTGACCCACCACTCCTACTCGGAACTCATCCTCTACCCTTGGGGTCACTGCCAAGACTGTGAAAGCCCCGACCATGCCCAACTGCGCTACCACGGCCAAATGATGGCGGACATGACCCAATACACCAACATGCAGTCCTCCGACCTCTACCCCACGTCAGGTGACTTCTGCGACTGGCACTACGGGGTGCACGGTTCCTACTGCTACACGTCCGAAATCGGGACGGCGTTCCACCAGCATGAGGACGACATCGACCACATCGCTGTTCGCAACCTCGGTACCGGCTTTTACATGGCGGAAATCGCCGACGCACCTCGTGAGCGAGCCGACCTTGAAATCGCCAACATTTCTCAGCAGAACTACCTCAAGGAACCCTTGATGATCGACGTCCCCGATGAGGGCGACATCCCCATCGACCTCTGTGTGTCCTCGCAATTCCCCTACAGCGTCAAAGACACGGTCGTCAAGTGGCGTCAGGTCAAGCCCAGTCGCATGCAGAGTGATTTCGGGCCTCGCGAGTGGTCCACCACCCCGTGGCAGAGCATCGGGGTGGAGATGATTGAAGGTGGCTGTTCGCTGTCCGCTGGTAACGGTACGCTGTTGCGAGCGATGCTTCCGGTGTCGGAAACCGCCACCGGTGAAGTTCACTACAAGGCCACGGTGTCCACCCTCGGCGGTGCCGACCTCTACCAGTACCCTGCGGATGGTGACTACTTCGTTCTCGATGTGACCTACCGGGCTGCCTTCGGCAGCGTCATCGGTTCGCTGTTCACGTTCACCCTCGTGGCAGGCTTCGTCTGGGGCGGTCTTGCCGTCGCCCTTCGAATCATGCTCTCTGACGACGATGAGGACAAGGTGTACGAAGCCGAACTCCAGAGTGGGGACTGAGGTGGTTGCATGGCAGAAAGTGACCAATTCAACGGCCGTCTCGGTTTGATTTTCGCTTCCATCGGAGCCGCCATCGGTACGGGCAACATTTGGCGCTTCCCTCGGATGGTCGGTGCCAACGGAGGAGGAACGTTCCTCATTCCGTGGCTGTTCTTCCTGTTCGTCTGGTCGATTCCGCTCGTCATCGCCGAATACGCCATGGGCAAGCGAAGCCGAACGGGGACCATCGGGACCTTCCGTATCTTTGCCGGTCGCAAATTCGCCTGGATGGGTCTGTGGACCGCATGGATTTCCACCGCCATCGGGTTCTACTACGCCGTGGTTTCGGGCTGGACGCTGAAGTATTTCCAACTCGGTATCACCGGGGCCCTCAACGGCGAAAAGGTGGACACCACCGAGGTCTGGAACAGTTTCTTGCAATCTCCGGGGCAGGTCATTTTCTTCCAGTTCATCGTTATCTTGCTCGTGCTGGGTACGATTTGGAAAGGCGCCAAAGCCATCGAGAAAGTCAACTTCTACCTGATGATTTCCCTCTTCGCTCTGCTGTTCCTCACGCTCTTCCTCTCCCTGTGGATGGACCTCGAGGACGGTAGCCTTGACGGGGCGCTGTTCATGTTCACCGTGGACTTTGACATGCTGTTCGAGCCCTCGGTGTGGATCAACGGCCTGTCCCAATCGGCCTGGTCGTGTTCAGCCGGCATGGGCATGTGCATCACCTACGCCGTCTACATGAGGAAGGACGAGGACACCGTCCTCAACGCCTTCACGATGGGTCTGGCCAACAACAGCA
>JBMZJQ010000068.1:0-5692 GCA_049617635.1 Candidatus Poseidonia sp. | reverse complement strand
GCGGCACCGAGGATGGCCATAATGGGCGTGGCGTTGAACATGAAACGAGCAGCGTTCCAAGCCATGAAGGTGGCCGTGAAAACCCATACGCCAAACACGAGCGCGGTTGCCTTGCGGTGACGAAGACCTCGCCAGAGCAGACCACCGCCCATGATGAGTGCCAGCAAGAACGTGATAGGTCCGAAGGAGGCGAACAACTGGGCTCGGTTCGGTGCGTTTGCTTCAGCAACCGTACCGAAGATCTTGGTCTTGGTGAAGTATCCGCTTCCAGTGAACAAGACATCCCAGGCGTTGGAGATATCGAGCGTCTTCAAGATAAACAGAAGGATGAAGAAGATACCTGCCAGTCCGCCCAAGGTTCCAAGGACCAACAACCACGGCTTGTCACGGTATCCGGTGGTCACGAAGGCGATGGCCAGCGTGAACCCGAAGATGAACAAGAAGGGCTGAAGGCCGGTGCCGTCGAAGACCAAATCGAGTTGTGGGTGTCCATAAAACGGCAGTGCCATCAAGAAGGTGGTCAACAACATGGTCAAAAACAAGGCACTGAGCGTGGTCGAGTCTCGTCGTCGGAACATGTTGAGCGCAACTTGCAACGCGTAAGCGAGGAAGAGAATCGATGGACCAACGACGAACCCTTTCCAACCGAGTGCCACGATTCCGAAGGCCACACCAGCCAACACCGCATTGGCCATGGCCGCTTGGCGGTGTGTTGCAACATCGGCATATGCACGAAGGAAGGAGAGCGGATGAGCCGTTGTCGTCTTGGTAATACGGGCAGAACCTGCGTACTTGACAGCGCGCAGCCAATACATGAATCCGATGGAGATGAACAACATCACGAAGGCGTCGTGGTCAGCAAGAGCCCAAGTCGAGTGCGTGACGTGGGCGGGCATGAATGCAATCAACCAAGCGGCGAGAACACCAGCACCCTTTCCGAAGTGGTCTTTGGCCATGGCAGCGATGGGGAACACGATGAGCGCACCATACAGCGCTGGAAGGGCAAGCATGCTCCACCAAACGGCTTCGTCCGGGTTGTTCAGGAACGGGCCAAGGATCATGGCGCCAATGGCCATGGACCAGGAAAACAACGGCGGACGCGGGTTGATGCCACCAATGGGGTAGTATCGGTCAGCATCGACCACCAAATGTGCATTGTTGGCGAGAATGTAGTCGACAACGCGCTTCATGTACCAAGGGTCAGAACCCCCGGTCATGTCCCAGCTTCCAGTTCCAAAGCCGTTCATGGACGGAACGGCATACCATTGGACGCGGATGGCCAAGCCGATGAGGAACGCCAGAGCGATCATCATGCCAGCGCCATGCGTTCGAAGGAACAAACGGGCTTGTGAGGGCTCGTGTTCGCCCAGGTTTGCCCAACCACCGTACTTTTCGTGGTTGCCAATCGAGTAAATACCAACGCCCATGAAGAACGTGATGCCGAGCCAAATCAAGGCGCCCCAAGTTCCGTCGAGGTCCTCGTTGTACCAAATACCAGCCTCAAACCATGCAGCCACCTGGTACAAAGCCCACATGGAGCCAACGACCATGGCTCGGGTGTACCACCGTTCGGCGACCATGCCCGCAACGATGAGGGCAACCACGCCGGTCAAGAATGCTGTCCAGTAGCCGATGTAACCGTGATAGCCCGTTTCGGTGGTGATGCCGAGTTGGTCGGCCACACCGACGGTGCTGAAGTGGTAAAGCGAACCTGCAAAGGCAAGAACCCAAACCACCAAGGCAACGACCAGCGGCATGTTGGCTTTGTTGAAGCCGTCCGTTTGTCCGAGGAAAGCGAACCACCCATGGTCACCTGCAGGGTTGATGGTGCCGCGTGCCAACACCGCCGCCAGCAAACCAGCAACCGTCGACATCGTCCAGTACGCAAAGAACACGTAGGCGGTGGCTTGGCGTTCCAAATTCATCGTGGAAACGAGTTGTCCGCCGTCCATCGTGTACGAGGATGGCAACGCCTCAAGAGCATCGCCAGCAGCCGCAAGGGCAAGCCAAAAACCAACGGTGGAGAACGTCATGACGGTGTACCACTCGTGACGGCCCCGACTGTCGAGGTTGGACCCCAACACGACAACGATGGCGAACATCAACGCAGCAAGAGCGTCAACGCCGGCATAGGAATAAAGCAACTCGGCTCCGAGCAACGCTCCAAACAACACGCCGAGGGAAACGGTGGATGAAGCGAGATCCGGTCGAGCAGCCTGAACGAAGCGCGGCACCAAGGCCAGCATGCTTCCGATGGCGACGACGAGCATCGGCATCATGTTGTTCATGCTCAAGTCGTATTCAATGCCCACGACTTGAGTGGTGGCAAGGGCAAGCAGCACGGCCAGAGGTGCAAGGAGCAACCCCATGGTGGCACTGGGCTGTTGACCCGACGTATCCATTTCTTCTTCCATTTCTATCCCTCATTTTCGGTCCAGCCTCAAGGCTGGCGTCGTTGGCGAGTTGTGAACCCCTTTTCAAGATAGTGGAATCACAGCGAAAGCCATTGGGCCTCAGTCCTTCATTTCCAATCAAAAAAAGGCGCTTTCGAGATATAAAGGCCCATCACCGAATGGCCCGGTGCGCGATGTCACTACGAAAGTGGCCCCCTTCAAGGCTGAGTTGGCCCATGAGTTCGTAGGCCATGCGCTGGGTTGAGGCAAGGTCGTCACCCATTGCCGTTGCCGAGAGAACCCGTCCGCCGGAGGCAATCAAATCTCCGTCATGATTTCGCCCCACGCCTGCGAAATTCACCCAAGAGGTCCCGTAGGAGGACAGCCGTTCCAGCGCTTCAAGACCTCGGATAGGGCGGCCCTTTACAGGCGTGGCGGGGTACCCCTCTGAGGCCAGCACAACCGTCACCGCCGTGCCGTCATGCAAAGCCAATTCAACGGTGTGAAGGGCATCGGACGCAGCGGCGTGAAGCAGGGTGTAGAGGTCGGTTTTGACCAGTGGAAGGGTGACTTGACATTCCGGGTCACCAAACCGAACGTTGAACTCGACGACATAGGGGTCGCCGTGTTGATCGATCATCAACCCGACAAACAACACGCCTCGATATGGAACGTCCTGTGATGAGAGGTGGCGATGCATCGGTTCCACGATGCGTTCAACCACGCGCTGATGAACGTCTGGCGAAACGACGGGAGCCGGACAATACGCACCCATGCCTCCCGTGTTGGGGCCTTGATCGCCATCGTAGGCTCGCTTGTGATCCTGGCTGGCGGGAAGCGTCCGGTAGGCGGTTCCGTCCATCACCACCAGCATGCTCGCCTCTTCTCCTGCGAGAAACGCTTCGAGGAGCACAAAGCCGTCCGATTCAATGGACCGCTCAATGAAGGTTCGAGCCTCGTTTCTGTCTTCAGTAACGACGACGCCCTTCCCTCCAGCCAACACATCCCGCTTCACGACCCAAGGTTCACCGGCAAAACGATCGAGGGCGGCCTCGACATCGGAAGCAGCGTCCAAGCGAAGATAGGCTGCCGTTGGAACGCCAGCCTTCTCCATGGTTTCCTTCGCATGCAATTTGGAGCCTTCGAGGTGGGCGAGTGCAGCAACGGGACCAAAACACGGAAGACGGTGTTCAGCGCAGGCATCAGCCAACCCTTCGCACAAGGGTGCTTCGGGCCCCACCACCACCAGGTCGGGGTTGATGTCGAGCAACAGGGGCATCAATTCGCTTGGATGGATGGAAACCGCATGGTTGGTGGCGAGAAGGGCCGTCCCTGCGTTTCCTGGGATGCAATGGAGTTCGCCCACGCGTGGTGATGCATCAAGCGCCAAGCAGAAGGCATGCTCTCGCCCACCGCTGCCAATCACCACGACGGTCGCTTTTTCCATAACGTGCCGGTTCAATCGGCATTGAATAATTCCTTCGTGACCTGATATCGGGTGTTGTTGGAGGAAGAACGCTTATTCGCCTCGGTTCAATCAACACATCATGCGAAGCACATCTCGTATGGCCGCCCTGTATGTCGCCCTGCTTTTTTTGGCCGCCCCCCTCACACTCGCCGCCCCACCCAGCGGGGGTGAGACCCTCACGGTTGACCAGACGGAAACATGGTCGGAGGACGGAACGTTTGACGGTCATGTGACCGTTCAGGACGGCGCTGTGTTGACCATCAACGCCAACATCACCATGGAAACCGGCTCATCCATCAACGTCGAGCAGGGAGGTCAATTGGTGTTGACCAACGGTGGACTCTACAGCAACGATCTGAATGCAGGGGTGATGATCAACAGCGCTCTCGCCGAACTCACCCTCAACTTCGGCGATTTGGCCGATGACGGCGTGCTGCAACTGAAGTTGGACCATGAAATCCCCGACGGAGTCATGTTCGACATTACCTACGGCGAAACCACCATCAACGCATCCGGGACGGACCTCGTTCAATTTGATGTGCCGCTCAACAACACCGACCTCTCCATCACCTTCACTTCGTATTATTTCACCCCGACCTACGTCCTTTGGGCCAAAGCCATCCACAGTGGAGGAGATACTTCTACGTTGATGGCGCCCGATATTGAAGCCACCAACGCCCCGCTGTATTGGTTCCAATCGGCCTATGACCTCGTCGTGGACGGTGAGTTGAGCGTCACCAGCGCGGACATTGAAGGTGCCAACATTTCATGCTCTTCGCTGTGTGCCTTTGACTCGGCCGTGCTGACAGGGAGCGCTCCCGTTCACGCAGCCTCCACCGCATCCATCACCGTGGTGGATTCCGTCTTCGATGGCTCACGCTCCGACGAGGACATCATCCTTCACGACCAAGCACAAATCACCTACACCAACAGCCAGGGGACTGGTGGCACCACCGATGCTTGGATTCGCCTCTTGTCCCATCGTGAGTTGACCACCAACATTCCCAACGGTAGCCTGGATATTTCTGGCATCGGGTGGGGTGCAAGCAACTGGAACGACCTCACGGATGAAAACGGCTATGTCATGTTGGTTCCATCAGGCCAAACCAACGAACACAAGCGAATTGTTGAGTGGATGGATGGTGAAGGCGTGGTCCATCAAGAAGACGCATCCATCACGCTATCCATCAGCAGCAGTTGGGGAACGTTCTCCAGCACCATCGCTGCGCCAACCACTTCTTCGGGGAGCATCGAACTTGCGCTTCCGTTCATCGCCGTCACGGAGGTGACCATGGAAAGCGACGAAGCCATCGCCAACAAAAGCATCTCCGGTATGGCCACGGTATCCAACACGGGTGATGTGGCTGCCTCGAGCGTAAGCGTGTGGTGTTATGTGGGTGAAGACGTCGCGGAAACGACCCAAATCACCGTGAGCCTCAACGCTGGTGAGACCAAACAAGTTCCCTTCACCTGGTACGCTTACGAAGCCGGGGACAAAGCCATCACCTGCAAGCCCCTTCTCCCAACCCTCCTCAACGAAATTTCGGACATGGTCGTCAACCTTGACGGCGCAACCTCAACCGATATCGCTTGGGAGTACGCCGATGAGGAGGAGGATTCTCCTCTCATTATCTACCTCGCCCTCGTTCTCGGCATTGCAGCCCTTGTCCTGTTCACAGTGGCTCAAACACGTGGAAATCAAAAGACCTACCAGAACGACCATGCCGTTGAAGCTCACGACGACGGGAATGAATTCGACGAAAAGGTCGCTGACGACCAAGAAGAGGGTTCATCGGTGTACGATCTTAAGCCCGAAGACGAGGCTTGAATG
>JBMZJQ010000067.1:0-6384 GCA_049617635.1 Candidatus Poseidonia sp. | reverse complement strand
GTGCTGCCGTTCGATGCCAGCGTCAAACCCCACGAGCGCGACCCCCTCCATGCCACCCTGAAGGAGAAGTACGGCATTCAGGTGCCCGTTTGGTCGTGGCCGTCCCCCGAAGGACGCTACTTCCGTATCTCCGCTCAACTCTACAACAGCGAGGACGAATACCGCTACCTCGCATGGGCGCTCAAGCAAGAAGGGGTCGTCTGAGGAGGTGAAGCAATGGACATGGTTGCGCTGGGAGAATTGCTGACCATCCTCGCCATCGGGCTGGTGACGCCAGGACCCAACGCACTGACCTGTTTTGCCCACAGCGGCATGTTTGGCCCCCGTGCCAACGTCCAACTCATCACGGGCATGGTCATCGGGTTCATCACGATTGAACTCAGCGTGGGGCTGCTGGTGGACGCTGTGAGCGACTCGGCCACCGCCATGACCGTGCTGCACTGGATTGGCATGGCCTTCCTCGCCGCCATGGTGGTGGCCATGGTCCGTTTTGACCCCGCTTCCATCAAAGTCGGGGACAACATCGAAGGCATGCTCGGCCTGAAGGTCGGCATCGGTATGCAGTTTGTCAATGGCAAAGAATGGGCCTTTGTCATCATCATCATGAGTCAGTTCATTGAACCGCTTGGCGGCGGCATGATGGGTATTTTGACCATCATCACCGTGACGCTCACGATGTGCCTGAGCGCTATGGTCCTGTGGACCGTTGCTGGCGCCCGCCTCAACCACCTGTTCACGCAAGGCTCGGCTGGCAAGCGCATCTTCCAAGTCTGCGGCGGCCTGCTCGGCTTGCTATGGGTGGCCTTTTTCCTTCAGGGTCCAGTCACGGTATGAGCGTCTCCAAGGCCGTTGGCTGGCCAGTTCTCGGCCCAATCGAACAAGGATTGCATCACCGGGCTGAGGCGTTGACCGTGCGGCGTGAGTTGATAGGCAGACGTTGTGCTCAATTCGGCCTTCTCATCCCGCATCACCAACCCGTTGTCCTCCAGTTCCCTCAGCCGACGGGAGACGGTGGTGGCCGAGGCCTCAACCTGCGTTTTGATGTCCGAAAATCGCAAGGGCGACTTGGCGCGGTCAAGCACCATCAGAACGTGCAAGGCCTTGGATTTGGTGATCAATTCGAGGACTTCGTCCACCCGTGCATAGGTTGGGTCGCATTCTTCCACCATGGCAGCCACTCCAGCCAGCCCTTCGCCTGTCGGCCGATAAGCGATGAGTTACACCGCTGTTACCAGAAGTTTCGGCCATGATACAACACGCTTATGCTGGGAAATGCGCTGACCGACTCATGCGACCCGTCGTGCTTGTGGCCATGCTTCTGATGATGGGGTTGCTTCCCTTTCAAGCCCCTCAAGCGCTGGCCGTGAACGAGGCCGTTTCGGTCTATCCCTCCTCACACGGGACTTCGGCCACGGTGTCGCCCGCTAACGGCTGGACCACCGGGGGCGAGGCCATCACCATCACCGGCTCCGGCTTCCTCGACATGGCGTTCAAGAACGTCACCAACGACGGTCAGCCCTACACGTGGACCACGAACACCATCAATTACGTCACGGGCGCAGGTTACTCCCCGAGCGTGGTCGTGGATGCAAACGGTACGATTCACATCGTTCACGTCATTTGGAGCGACGACGAACTGTGGCATTCCAAACTGACGCCAGGAAGCACAACGTGGAGTCACACCAAGATCATGGATTGCAACGGATGCCGTGAAACGGACATGACCATTGACAGCAACGACAACCTTCACGTTGCCTTTTATCTCAAGCAGGACGGCACCACGGGTTACCTCTACTATGGCGTTTACGACGGTACCGCATGGACCACCCAATCCTTGCAAAACAACGTCTACAACAACCAAATTCGCATCGTGCTGGACGCCCATGACCGCCCCCACATCTCGTACGCCAAGGCTGGCTACATCTGCAACGGTGCCATGCTCAAGTACCACGATGGCTCAAACTGGGTCACCCAAGCGATTGACACCACAACCACGTACGTCGGGTGCGATACCACCGTCGCCATTGACCAGAACGGCCACGTTCACGTGGCCTACCGGCACCACAGCAACAGGGACCTCATGATCGGCTCCAACATCAGCGGGACGTGGCAACGCTTCACCGTTGACAACGGCAACGATGTGGGTTACTACAGCGACATGGTCGTGGACCACGACAACAACCTCCAGATCCTCTACCGAACAAACGCAGGCGGCGGCCAGTACAAACACGCCACGGGTCTGTCCGCTTCAGCATGGAGCAACACGGCCTTCTCTGGCGGATACAACGGCTTCCGCATGCAAACAGATGCGCTTGGCAACGTCCACGCCTCGATGTACGATTCAGGATCCGATGACTTGGCGTATGGAATGCTGGTGCCCGGTTCAGGGAATCCGTGGAGTTTTACGGCAGTGGACACCGGTGGTGACGTCGGTTTGGAGAACGACATTTTCGTTGATGAGAACAACATGATTCACATCGCCTACTACGATTCCACCAATCAGCGCCTCAAGTACGCCAACAAATCCAGCGGTATGTACCTCAAGCAGGAGATCACCGTGGACTTTGGCGCCTACGGCCAGGTCACGGGCACCGTGGTTGACGACACCACCATCGTGGTGACCACGCCCCCTGCAGGCAGCGTCGCTGAAACGGTCAACCTGAGCCTGTGGGGCGAGGACGGCACCGAGCACCCGCTGGGCGTGAGCTTCCTGTTCATCTCCCCCGACGACGTCGACATGGACGGCGTGCTCAACGTGGACGACGATTGCCCCAACACGGCGGGCGACTCAACCATCGACCGAGACGGATGCCCTGACGGGGACGGCGACGGCTACAGCGACGAAAACGACGCCTTCCCGACCAACCCCTACGAGTGGATGGACACCGACTTTGACGGCGTGGGCGACAACAGCGACGTGTTCCCCAACGATACCAGCGAATGGATGGACAGCGACGGCGACGGGGTCGGTGACAACAGCGACGCCTTCCCGTACGACGCCAACGAAACGATGGACTCGGACAACGACGGCTACGGCGACAACGCCGACATGTTCCCCCACAACGCCTTCGAGTACCTTGACAGCGACGGCGATGGAGCGGGCGATAACAGCGACGCCTTCCCCTTTGACGGCAGCGAAACGATGGATTCCGACGGTGACGGGGTGGGCGACAACGCCGATGCCTTCCCCAACGACCCGAGCGAAACGATGGATTCCGATGGCGACGGCATCGGCGACAACAGCGACAGCCATCCGTTCATCAACAACTTCCTCGACAGCGACGGCGACCAAATCCCCGACCTCCAAGACGCCTTCCCTGCCGACATGACCCAGTGGGTGGACAGCGACGGCGACGGTTACGGCGACAACGCCACGGGGACGAACCCCGACGCCTTCACCAACCTCGCGAGCCAATGGTCGGACATCGACGGCGACGGCTACGGCGACAATTGGGGCAACGGTTCGTGGAACGAAACGCGAGCCGCCTCCGGCGTGGGCCAATACGTCGAAGGGGCCGTCATGGCGGATTACTGCCCCCAAGTGCTCGGGAATTCCACGGCCAACGGCTACTTTGGCTGCGTTGATGACGATGGCGATGGCATTCCCAACATCTTCGAGCAAGAGGACGTGATCCTTGACGCCGACGGCGACGGTGTGCTTGACGAGGACGACGAGTGCCCCGGCACGCCTGTTGGTACAGAAGTGGATTCGCTGGGATGTGCAGTCACCGTTCAGAACGAGGACGAAAACGTGGCCAGCGAAGAGGGTTTTCTGTCGAGTGAATTGGGCCAAGCCGTTGGGTTGGGTGCCATCATGTTGGCGTTGTTGACCCTCTTGCAGACCAACGCAGCCACCGCCGTTCTTCCCGAGGCCTTCCGATGGGTGCAAGTCTTCCGCAACAACTCGAAACTGACCAAGGAGGAGGAAAACGAACTGACCTATTTGCAATCGCTCGTTCAAGCCTACTTCCAGGAACCGGAAACGCTGGCAGAGGAGTTGCGAGGGCTCAGGGCTGACCTGACCGCCCGCTTTACCAACAACGAGATCAAGGCTGAGACGCGTGAGAAAATCAACGTGCTCATCAAGGACCTGCTGGCCAGCAGTCACGAGGACCTCGTTCACATCGCTCATAACGACGCCTACTTCGGATTGGTCGCGACGGTGAACGCCGCAGAGCGAACCGAGTTGCTTCAGGAGAAGCTCGCCATGGCTGAGGACGGCGGCGATGACGTGTTCAGCGTCTCCCCGCCGAAGGAAGTCAACGGACGCATCAACCCCAACGATGGCCACGAATGGCTGGAGTACCCCGAAGGCAGCGGTGTTCACTATCATCGGGCGCAGAAGAGCGACGAGTGGACCAAGTGGCAAGGCTGAGCAGGCCCATGAAGTTGAATAGGTCGCCCGACTGGCGGTGGTTGTGACCAACGCTTCGCTCTCGACCCTGTCGTGGCACGCCCGCTTCTTGGGCGAGACCCCCGGCGACGAGGCGGAGGGCGGCCGACCGCGTCAAGTTCCTGGCAAATGCTGGTCGAAGGTCACGCCCACGCCTGCACCCAAACCGAACTTGGCGCTCTGGTCCACCGAAATGGCCGAGATGTTGGACCTTGAACGGTCTGAAGAGGCAGGGGTCGTGCTCGGCGGCGGTGCGCCCACCCCGGGCATGCAACCCTACGCCCAGCGTTACGGTGGCCATCAATTCGGCAACTGGGCCGGACAGTTGGGCGACGGGCGAGCCATCACGCTGGGCGAGGTCGAAACGGAGGACGGCTTTCTCGAACTGCAACTCAAAGGCGCCGGACTCACGCCCTATTCGCGTACGGCCGACGGCAAAGCCGTGCTTCGCTCTTCCATTCGGGAGTTCCTGTGCAGCGAGGCGATGCATCACCTCGGCGTGCCCACCACCCGCGCCCTGTCGCTGGTGACCACGGGCGAAGCGGTCGTGCGGGACATGCTCTACAACGGCAACCCAGCACCCGAACCGGGGGCGGTGGTGTGCCGAGTCGCACCCAGTTTCATCCGCTTCGGCAGTTTCCAAATCCATGTCTCCGACGGCCACCACGAGACCTTGCGAACGCTGGTGGACCACACCGTTCGCCATCACTTCCCGCACCACGACGCCAGCACCGACGACGGCCTCGTGGCGTGGCTGACCGAGGTGGCTGAATCCACGGCGACGATGATCGCTCACTGGATGCGGGTCGGTTTCGTCCACGGCGTGATGAACACGGACAACATGTCGATTCACGGCCTCACGATTGACTACGGCCCCTACGGCTGGCTCGAACCCTTTGACGTGGATTGGACGCCCAACACGACCGATGCGGGGCGCCGCCGCTATCGCTACGGTCACCAACCGCACATCGGGGCATGGAACGTCGCCCGTCTGCTCGAATCCATGGCCCCGCTGATGGAGGACAAAGGACGTCTCCAGCCGATTTTAGACCATTACATGGAATTCGCCATGAACGCCCAGAGCGAAACGTGGGCGGAGAAGTTGGGCCTTGGCACGCTTCAGGAAACTGACGAGCCGCTGGTCAACGATTTGCTGGCACTGCTGGGGGCAACCGAGGTGGACATGACGCTCTTTTTCCGCCACCTGTGCTCCATTTCCGAGCCCGACATCGGCCACCTTGCCGACGCTTTCTATGAGGGCGGCGAGCCGGACAACGAAGCGTGGAACGCCTGGTTGATGCGCTGGTGGGAACGGGTTGATGGTCAGCCCGACCGGGAAGGCATGCGGCGGGCGAACCCCAAGTACGTGCTTCGCAATTGGATGGCGCAACTGGCCATTGATGCGGCTGAAGAGAAGGATGATTTCTCGGTGGCTCAGGAACTGTATGAACTGCTCAAACGGCCGTATGACGAACAGCCCGAGATGGAAGAAAAGTGGTTCCAAAAGCGACCCGAATGGGCTCGTCACCGTGTTGGCTGCTCGATGCTTTCCTGCTCGAGTTAATCCAACGTTTGCGGGTCGTAGCGCAAGCCAAGGCCGAGAGCAAAGCCGATGGTGTTCACGACAAGGTCCGAGAGTTTGTTGTCCCAGGTTTCCTCAACGAATTCGAAGGGCAGGAAGAGTTCGAGAATTTCCCACCCGATGGAGAGGGCGAAAAAAATCCACCAGTTTCGCAAGAAATAGCGGCCGATGAAGGTCCACTGAACGAAATGGCCCAGCGACCACAGGTTGAGCAAGACCACGCTTGACCCTCCACGTTCTCGAAGAGAGGTTGGAAACGACCTCAAAGGGCGGCTTTGAAGGCGCTGATGACATCGTCGTTGAGCTTCTCCCAAGGGAAGGTCTGACCGTTGGGTTGACGTCCGAAATGGCCACCGGCGGCGGTGATGCCGTAGATGGGCGCTGCGAGGCCAAGGTCACGGATGATGTG
>JBMZJQ010000066.1:0-6390 GCA_049617635.1 Candidatus Poseidonia sp. | reverse complement strand
GGGTCGACCAGCAGGGCGCCGAAGTTTCGTCGAGGGCAATTTGAGGCCTCAGCAAGCGCGAGGCATTGCTGGATGCGGATGGCCAAATGCTTCTCCTTCATGCCCTCGCCGATTTGGATGAAACGCCGGTTGGGTTTCATACCTTCGCCCGGATGGAAAGGGAGGCTTGGTCGTCCGCCCCGAGGGCTTCCATCACGTTGCCCTGCAGGTAGAGGGAGCCAATGGACACCACTGCCTCCAGCGGCCTTGGACTCGTCTCAAGTGCTTGGACAGCATCAAACGGTAGGTCAATCACGTGGTCAACCGCGATGCCTGCGTTCTCCAGGTGTGCTTTCATCACCTGCCCCTCCACGCCGGGATACCTTCCTCCTTGAGGAACGGTAAGCACCACCATGTCAGGGGGACGGATTGAGCAGAGTTCGGCAAGCGGTTCCAACATCGCCTCCATATCCACTTGCGGCGTGCTTCCAATCAGCAAGGCCCAAGGGCCGCCATTCACCTCGGCTCGAGTCATCAATTCCCGGCAGGACTTCAACATCCCACTCGGATTGTGCGCGCCATCAAGGAGATAGGTGGTTTCAGGTCGGTTCGGACTGGCGATCTTTTGCATCCGAGCAGGCCATTGAACACCTTGGAACACGGGAAAGGCTCGGTCAGCGATGGTGGTCAAACGGGGCCACGCCGCTCGAGCTAAGGTCATCGCTTCATCCGCCGCCGTCGCTGTTGCTTCCACATCGACCCACTCGAGGTGCGCAGGTTGTTTTGACTCCCCCAACGCCGATTGACCGGCGGCTGCCACTTCGCTGGCCACGGCTTCACGCACTTCGCTGGCCTCGGGTCGCCGAACGAGAATGGGTTGGTTTGGTCGGGCAATGGCTGCTTTTTCGCGAGCAATGGCCGGCAGTGTTGTGCCCAGCACATCGGTGTGCTCCAAGGACAGGGCGGTGACCACGCAAAGGTCGGCCTTGACCGCCCGGGTTGCATCAAGCCGCCCACCCAGTCCGGTTTCGACCACCATGGCCTCGACCTCAAGCGTGTGAGCAATCACCAATGCAGCGAGGAACGTGACTTCGAAAAAGGTCAGCGGAATCGCCAGCCGTTCACTCATTTCTTTGATCCGCCCGAGCGCTCGGTCGAAGGTATCGGTTTCAACCGGGACACCGTCGACTCGGATGCGTTCCTCCACGTGCATCAGGTGCGGCGAGGTGAACAACACGTGCCTTACACCTTCCAACGTCATAGCGGCACTCAAGGTCGCCGCAAAAGTCCCTTTCCCGTTGCTGCCTGCGACGTGCACCACCTCGCATTGGTCAGGCATGACCTCCAAGGCGAGCACGGCCCGATGGGTGTTGGCAAGACCGAGGGCCATGCCCCGCTTCTTGGTGCTGTTGAGCCATGCACGAAGCGATGCATGGTCGTCCATGGCCCGTGCTGGTGGATGTTCTCCATAGCCTCTTTGCCCGTCCATTTCGGGCGCCTCCTCAACGCGAGACTGATATGAGAGGGAGGATTCGCGCAACCATGAGCGATGGCGATGAGGGGAAGGGTGGCCGACGGGTCTCCCAACGCTTCGCTGAGGTCGAAGACGAACTTCGCCAAGGAGAGACCCTCGCCTCGCTGATGGCTGAACAATGGCGAGGTATGGCCGGTATGGCGGGCATGTTTGTGGCCACCATTGCCTTGGCGATGTACATTCGACCCTACTACGATGTGGGAGAACTGCATGCCTTTGGCTCATCGGGTGCCACCCAAGTTCGCTATGTCGCCATTGAACTCGTGGCTATTTTTGCCTTCACGGCGCTGATTATCTTCCTGGCCAAATGGGGCAAGGAATTGATCATCAAGTACGGAATGTACGTGGTGCTGAGTTTGGCGTTGCTCTACACCATGGTGCCGTTGGCGCACATGGCGGTGTTGGATTTTGACCCAGAGCCGTTCGACATGACCTCCAGCACAAGCCTCAACGGCGACGTTCTTGGCGTATGGGGCGACGACGGCTTCATTTTGGCGGTCGTCAGTGACGACGAACTCAACACGACGGTCGAGGTGACGGCTTGGGACGCCTCCAATGCGTACGCCGAACCTGTGTGGTCTGTGACCAACAACCACAGCGTGTACAATCCAAAAGCACCTGTCCATATGACGGCTGGAGAAGAACATTTGACCTTCGCCAGCGGTGATTACGCTTGGGTTGTTGACGCCCAGACCGGTGCATTGATCGACAGTTACGCCTGCCAGCGCTGGGAGAACGGTGAGTCTCAGTATTTGGACAACCTCGGCGGTGGCTGTCGGGTCGCCATTCTTTCAGGTGATTCCTTGTACCTCATCAGCGAATTCAACGAGTTGATTCGGTACCAGACCTTTGAGGGATATCCGGGCTTGATCGTCCAAGAAGGTGGTCGATGGGGGCTCCCTGGATTTGAAATTCGTAGCGGTTTGCTTGCGAGTCATCAATTGAGCGAGGACCAAGTGTTCCTTGTCTCCTCGACGCAGGCGGCTGCGATTTTGCTCGAAGAATACATCCCTGACGGTATCGGGGACGGTGTTGGCGCCCAAACCAACGCCACCTACGTGTTTGACCTCCAACCGGAAGAGGGCGCCGCATTCACTGCGATGGATGTTGGCTTCTCTCCCTTCCTCGAAGAGAACTACACGACCGTGTTGGCCTCGTCCGAGACCCGTTTGCAGCGCATGGTGATGTTGGGCGAATCCGCCGGCCACATCACGGGTATCGAATGGAACGGAACCCAACCGGATGAAACGGCCTTTGTGATTCAAGACCGCATGAACCTCGACGGTTTGGTGGATTCGGTGACCTCGGTTCGCTTGACCGACCTTGATGAATCCGGTTACAGCGACATGCTCGTTGCGGACGGTGGCGAAGTTCACTGGCTCTACACCACCTCGCTGGTGGACCGCGGGGTGTTCCCCGTCCCGGCCTCCAACGTTGCTGTGTTCTTCGCCATTGACGACCAGAACACCAACCTCGTTGCGCTTTCCTCAGTCGACGGCGTCTTCACGCTTCATCAAGGGGAACTCACCGTTGATATGTTCCCGCTGTACGGACTGCAACTCTTGTTGGGACCGACGCTCGTGGGGTTGGCCCTCACGGCCGTGTTGCTCATTCTGTTGGTCGTTCACAGCGAGTGGTACGTGGTCAACACCACGGGTGTCTTGCTCGGTGCAGGGGTCTCGGTGATGCTCGGCGTGACCTTTGTTCCGGTGTTGGCCATTCTCTTCATGGTCCTGGCCGCTATCTATGACTTCTGGGCGGTCTATCGCTCAAAGCACATGTTGGATTTGGCCGACACGATGATCGGTTTGCGCCTTCCAATTTTGCTGGTCGCCCCGCAAGGCGCCGACTATTCCCTCATCGAAGAAACCGAACAGCACAAGCGTCCAGCACCCGCACCGACCGCCTCAACGACGAAGGCAGAACGTCCGGCGCGGCAAAAGAGCGAAGCGATGTTCATGGGATTGGGCGACGTTATTTTCCCCGGCATGTTGGTGCTGTCTGCCATGCAGTGGCTTGACCCAAGCGCCGCATTCCAAGTGGCCATGACCACGCTGGCAGGAGGGTTGTTGGGTTACCTCGCCCTGATGACGTACGTTGCTCGTGGAAAAGCGCAGGCAGGCTTGCCGTTGCTCAACGGTGGAGCCATTCTCGGGTACTTGATTGGGGGCATGTTCTTCATGGGCGCCGAAATCTTGAGTTTCAACATCTCGTGGTGATGGTCATGCTGGACATAACGATGTTTCGGGAACATGCAGACCTCATTCGTGCTGATCACACGAAACGAGGTTTGCCTCACGACAACATCGACCGGGTGATTGAACTCGACCAAAACTGGCGAAACCTCCTGCACGAAACCGACCAGTTGCGGCGTGAGAAGAACGAGGCTGCTCGGGGCATTGGTGCGGCCAAGAAAGCAGGTGATCAAGCCGCTGCAGATGCGATTCTTGCCAAGGTGGCTGACCTCGGCGCCAAAATCACCGACATGGAGGCAAAGACGGACGAAGCCATGCAAACACGCGACCGCCTGCGCATGTCCATTCCCAACATTCTCCATCACGACGTTCCCGAGGGCGCTGACGATTCAGGCAACACCGTCCACGCCGTTCACGGCAGCAAGCCAACCTTCACCTTTGAGCCACGCACCCACAACGAACTCATCGAGATGAACAAGTGGGTGGACCTGAAACGAGCAGCCAAGATTACGGGAAGCCGCTTCTATTTCCTCAAAGGCGACCTTGCACGTCTGGAGTTCGCCCTTCAACAATATGCGGTTGAATTCTTGCGGTCTCGAGACTACACCTTCGTCCAGCCTCCGGTGATGATGAACCGTGAAGCCTACGAAGGCGTGACGGACCTCGGTGACTTCGAGACCGTCATGTACGGGATTGAACCTGACAAGTACTACATGATCGCCACGTCCGAACATCCGCTCACGGCGATGTTCATGGACGAGACCATTCCCGAAGACCAGATGCCAATGCGGATGGTCGGTGTGTCGCAGTGCTTCCGACGAGAGGTCGGTAGTCACGGTCAGAGCGACCTTGGTATTTGGCGGGTCCACCAGTTCACCAAGATTGAACAAATCATCATCTCAAAACCTGAAGATTCCTGGGAACTCCACGAAGAATTGCTGAAGAATTGCACCGATCTGTGGGACAGCCTCGGCATTCACTACGAAGTGGTCAACATTTGCACCGGCGACATGGGTACCGTGGCGGCCAAGAAATACGACCTTGAAGCCTGGATTCCGGGAGCAAACCAGTACAAGGAAATCGTCTCCTGTTCCAACTGCACGGACTATCAGGCCAATCGATTGAGCATCCGTTACGGCCAACCGGGCCATCCAAACCAACCGATTGTTCACACCCTCAACTCAACGGCCGTCGCAACATCACGAGCCCTCGTTGCGATCATGGAGCAGTACCAACTCGAAGACGGGCGGGTGGCCGTGCCTGACGTTCTGAAGCCCTACATGGGCGGTCAAGAGGTTCTCGAACCGTGTGGATGGGGTTGAAGTCATGCAGCGCCTCTACGCCATGTTCCTCGTGTCCATGTTCATGCTGGCACCGCTCGCTGGGTGCTTTGGCGAGGACGAGAAGACCCCTGTCGTGGCCGAGCTCACCCCCGGTGACAACATGCCAACGAGCGCCACCCGCGGCCAGTATCTCACGCTCAATTTCACCAGCACGGTCGATTGGACCATCTCAAGGTCGCCGGGTGTCTTCTTCATGGACGAGCACGGTGTTTTACGAGACGACGTGAACTTCACTCTTCCAGCCAGCGCCACGGGCGTCACGATGCTGGTGATGGATTCGGAACGCGACAGCATCGACCTCGCCGTGACGGCCGGTGACCAGTCGTGGAACGCCACCTTGTCGCTTGAAGACAGTGCTGAATTGATGCTGGTCGACGGACGTCGAGCCTACGACACCATCGACATGCTCACCAGCCAGTACAACAACCGCTGGTGTGCAGAAGCCTCCATCCACGAAGGCGGCGCAGCCTACGAAGCAGCGGCCGAAGCCATGGCGCTCAACATGTGGGACATGGGTTTTGACTTCGTTGAAGTCACCCGTTACGAGGACGACCCCGCCCAACTCAACGTGGTGGGCTACAACTGGGGTCGTACCACGCCTGACGAATACATCGTGGTGGGCGGACACTTCGACATCGCCTATGCGTTCACGCCGCCCAGCGGAGGCACCAACGAGGGCGCCAACGACGACACGTCCGGTTCCACCGTGTCCCTCGAGATGGCGCAAGCCTTGGCCAAGATGGAGTTCGACCACACCGTTGTGGCCGCCCTGTGGGCGTGCGAGGAAGAAGGCCTCCTTGGGTCAAGAGCGTACGTGGCCAACCTGCCGGAGAACGTCTCGGTCAAGGCCTACATGAATTTCGACATGGTCTCGCTCAACTACCCCATCGTCCCGCTGACCGAGCCGATCATTGACCCGTTGACCGGGGATTTGTTTGCACCCACCAAGTACGATTGGGACATCAGCATCGCCGGGGCCAACCAGACCAACATGGAGCGCATGATGGCGTGGGTCGGCGAAACCATCGAGGAGGATTTGGCCTACACGCCCACCGAAGGCAACCCCATCAACTGGCAAATCGCTGAATCGTGCGCTTCCGACCATTGTTCCTTCTTTTCAGCAGGCTACCCGACCTTCAATTTCTTCAGCCCTGGCGGCGATATCTCGTTTTGGCAGGAGTGGCACTCCCCCTCGGACACCCTCGAGTTCATGACTGCGAAGGCTGGAGGTCAAGCCGGCATGGCCAGCGGCTTCAACAGCCTCGTGTGGGCGTCGCTTGACCTGTTCATTCGTGTGGACAACGCCGAGAATTTCTACGGGAACTGGTACGAAGAAGGC
>JBMZJQ010000065.1:0-7043 GCA_049617635.1 Candidatus Poseidonia sp. | reverse complement strand
ATGGAACTAGCATAGCCATTCATTGGACACTCTAAATCATCCGATTCAACAAATTCGTCCTCGTTCGAAGCAGATTGAAATGATTGATAGATCAAAACACAGGCTTCATTTTCTTCAGAATTCGTCAATTCATCATGCTCAAAAATCAGAAATGGTGTCAACATTAACAAGAATACTAAACCTGTTGTGATGAGAGGTGCGTAGAATGATTTCCCATCTTTTTGGACAAAGTTTTGGACAAATGAAATTCCAGAACCTTGGTTAATCACGGGAGTTTGATCTGGCCTTGGGTAAATTCCACCACCTGCCGAAGATTTAGACACAGTCATCGGTACTTGTTTCACCTCTGATGGAGCACTGTTGGATGGATTGGGAATCCAATCACTCCCATCCCACATCCAAAATCCATCATTGCTGAGTTTTGTCAGTTCAACAGGAACCCATTTACTGCCGTCCCATTGGTAGCGCCCATCAGGGCTTATCCTGTCGATATGAGTTGCGTGGGCTTGATCAACTGGCTTCTCGTTTTTTTTCGGAAATCTAGGGGCTTGAGCTAATTGAGGTTGAACATCAATATCTTGCTCTTGATTATCGCTTGAGATTTTCTTTTTTGCCTTCTTTCGCGGCTGCCATTCGGAACCATCCCAAGTCCATTTGCCGTCGTTGCTTACTTTGGCAAAATCGGCTGTTTTTCGACCATCCCAACTCAAGAGGTCATCTGGGCCCGACTCTTTGCTGTCCACATTCACCCCATACTTTGGTTGATATTATTCCTTCTGCGACTTTCTAAACTCCCAGGTTGTAGTTAACCAATGCAATGTCTTCAATAATCAAATTACTCAGATTCACAAGGGTTCCTCCATAAGGCCCTTTGATACATTTTGTCTGCACACATGGGCTTTCCGTGGGCTCTTTACAACGCTACCCATGGCAACAGATCATACTTCGGAGATTTTGCCCTAGCTATTGCCGCCCACAATGCCGATGCGGCCATTTTTGGCCGAGGGCGGAATCTGTGAAGTTTGAACGGTTTGAATGTCAGTAGGTGAACGGCCTCAATTGATGTCATCAGCGGTTCTTGAGGTAGTCCTCACCGTACCAAGCCCACTGGTCCATGGTCCAGCCGAGTGGCAGGCCTTCAGGTGGAAGGGGTGGTCCGACCGGCAATGCTGGGGCGACCGTGGGGCGCTGTGGCTCGACAGGGAGGGTTGGAAGCGCAGCCTCAGGTCCACGACGGCGACCGACCATCAACAAGAGGAGAAGCACGACCAACACCACGGGGCCGCCGATGAAGACGAAGGGTTCCGAAAAGAGGCTCGCCTCGTGCTTGGTGGCGTCTTCAGGGTACGCGTCGGCCGAGTTTGACCAGCCGTCACCGTCCGTGTCGGGGCAGCCGAGGACGTCCTCGGTGGACGTACCAAACACCTCAGGGCAATCATCGGACAGGTCCGTACCGGCCTGGTCGGCGTAGCCGTCTTCATCGATATCGGACCACAAGCGCAGGTCGTCAGGATAGGCATCCATCGTGTCGGCCCAACCGTCGCCGTCGCCGTCAACGCAGCCGTAGAGCGCCTCGGTTGAGGTGCCCGCTTGGTCGGGACAGCCGTCGGCCTGGAGGCCGTTGGCATTGTCGCCGTAGCCGTCACCGTCGCTGTCCGCCCATTGCGTCGTTTCTTCGGGGTAAACATCGTTGGCGTCGGACCAACCGTCGCCGTCACCGTCGACACAGCCGAAGCGGTCCTGCGTTGAGGTCCCGGCCGTCGCAGGGCAAGCGTCGGGTTGGAAGCCCTCAGCCGCATCGCCGAACCCGTCACCGTCCGTATCGAGGTGCTGGGTGGTGTCCTGCGGGAAGGCGTCGTTGGTGTTGGACCAACCGTCGCTGTCCGAGTCAACGCAACCGAAGCGGTCTTGCGTCGAGGTGCCCGCTCTTGCCGGACAAGCATCACCCTGCGCGCCGTCGGGGTTGTCGCCGTAGCCGTCCTCGTCGAGGTCCGACCACTGCGTGTTGTCAAACGGGAACACATCGATCACGTCGCTGTAGCCGTCGTCGTCGCCATCGGCGCAACCCAGCACCTCGCCCAGCGAACTGGAACCGGCCACGAGCGGGCAGGCGTCCTCGCTGTCAGCGAATCCGTCGTTGTCGTCGTCAAGATCCTCGCCGTTGTCTTCACAACCGTCTCGGTCAGCGTCGTTGCTGAGCGAGGACGTGAAGCCGAGGGAACTGGTTGGGCAGAGGTCTTCCTCAACCGTGGAAACGATGCAAAGAGCGAGGTCGTCGGTTGAGGTCCCGTCGCAAATGCCGTCGTTATCATCGTCGACGTCCTCGCTGGCGTCTTGGCAGCCGTCACCGTCGTAATCCGTCGTGCTGGACGAGATCCAGGCGAGTTGTCCTGCAGCGCAAGTATCGGCGTAGTCGTAGACGCCATCGTTGTCGTCGTCGGTGTCCTCGGCCGAGTCAAGGCACCCGTCGGTGTCGTGGTCCGTTTGAAGGTTGGAAGTCCAGCCAAGCTCTCCTTGCTGGCACGCATCAGCGACATCCAACAGGCCGTCGCCGTCGTCGTCGCTGTCGCACGCATCGCCGAGGCCGTCGTCGTCGTAATCCAACTGTGCGGGGTTGGCGACGGCTGGGCAGTTGTCGAGGGTATCACGCACGCCATCGGCGTCTTCGTCGAGGTAGGGGTCGATACGAACCACCTCGTCTTTGCCGTTATCGACGTAGTACAGGTGGCCGTTGGGGCCGACCTCGATGCCCATGATGGTTGTGGCAGACGTTTGAATCTCGTTGAGGAACGTGCCGCTCTTACCGTTGGTGGCAAGTTCGTACGCCGTGATTTGACCGTTGCCGTACTGAGAAACGAAGAGTTGCCCGTCGTGAAGGGCGATGCCCGTGGGGCGGTTGAGGCCGGTGGCCAGCACGCCCCACTCGACCCCGGTGATGCGGGAGTACTCCTGGAGCGGTTCAAGACGAGAGGCGTCGTTCATGATGTTGGTTTTGGTGACCGAGGCGTCGTCCGTGTTGACCCACAGCACGCGATTGGCAGCGGGGTCGGCAATATAGAGGACACCCGAGTCCTTGTCGAGGACCATGTGGCCGGGAACACCGGCCAGCCGGTTGATCTGGACATCGGTGTACCGCTGGATGATGCCGTCGGAGTGGTCGTGTTCACCCGTATCATGGTCGCCTTGGAAGTCATAGCGGACGAGTTCGCCGTAGTAGCCGTCGTTGTACCAATACACGTTGTCAACGTCGTGGGCGATGCCCATGCCGTTGGGCGATTCATGAAGCATGTCAATGTGACTTCCAAGCAACCCGTTGCCGGTGTTTTGGTTCTCCCTCGCAAAGTGGCTGAGGGACGAAGGCCAAAGGGCGGGTCCCATGAAATTATTCGGATTGGCTTGGCCGTTGTAGGTATTTCTCGACTCTTGGGCTGAGCCCCACTGGTAGTCAAATTCGGGGTGATAGGCACCGAAGGAGATGGCGCTCACTTCCTCGAGGAAATGGTTCCTGTTCGAGTCCACCCTGTGTTCAGAGGTTTGATTGTCGAGCCCGGTGTTGTGGACGATGGTGATGGTGTCCGTCGCCCGGTTGGCAATCCACAATTCGTTGGCTCGGCCTGGATGGAACTCCAAATCTCGCGGGTCGTCGAGGTTGTCAAGGTACGAGGCGATGACCACTTCCGAAAACCCGTCGCCAAACATCTCCACCGTGTTTGTTTCTTCGGCCTGGGTGAAGGTCGTGGGAATAACAAACACCATGAGAAATGCCATCAAAATGGAGGATGCTTTGCGGCTCATGATTGGCATTTTGGCTTCATTCCATATGATTGCTTGCTTTTCATGGGCAGGGACGGTGTGGATAACGTATCGTATTCGAGGGCTTCACGGAGGTTGAGTGAAGGCTTCGGTCGGCGAGAGCCGACGATCAACGACATCATCCCGTTCCTGCAAGGGCCGAGATAAACGGATTAGACTTCGGAGACTTCGCCTTCTGCGAGGGGCGGCAGGCCCTTCTTGGCCCGAACGTAATCGGTGTAGTTCCCGTAGTACACGGTCACCACGCCGTCTTGCAACTCCCAAATGCGGTTGACGACCTGGTCGAGGAACCAGCGGTCGTGGGAGACGGTAATGAGGGAGCCGGTGTAGTTGATGAGCGCCTCTTCAAGGGTCGCTTTGGAATCCATGTCAAGGTGGTTGGTCGGCTCGTCCATCAGCAGGAGGTTGTTCTCCTCAAGCAGCAACTTGAGCAGAGCCACCCGCGCCCGTTCACCACCCGAGAGTTGTGAGAGCTTGGTCGCCACCTGTTCGTTGGAAAACTGGAAGCGACCCAGCGCCGCACGGATGTCGCCGTACTGGAAGTCGGGGCGGAGTTTCTGGATTTGCTCCACCGGATTGAGGTCGAAGTCAAGCGTGGCGTGGTCCTGGTGGAAGTACCCGATTTCGCACCCAGGGGCGAGGTCCATCTTGCCGCTGGTCAACTTCTCGTCGCCGTTGATGAGTTTCAGAAGCGTGGTTTTCCCTTGTCCGTTACCGCCCACGATGCCGATGCGGTCACCCTTGCGGACTTCCAGCGATTGGTTGTCGAGGATTTTGCGCTCCAATCCGTCAAAGGCTTTCGTGGCGTCTTCCACGCTCAGCACGTCCATGCTGCCCTTGTCCGTGGCTTCCAAGGAGAGGATGAGCGGTTTGCGCTTCTTAGGCACACGGGCCTTGAGGGCCTTGAGTTCCTGCTGAAGGCGTTCGATCATCTTGTGCTTGGCCGAGATGGACTTGTCGTACTTGTTGGCCCGCTTCATCTGCTGCATGGCGCCCATCGTGGACTGGATTTTCTTCTCGATGTTGGCAATAGCGTCGCCCAGCGCTGCCTCGCTGGCCGTCTTCTGCACGAGGAACTGGCTGTAGTTGCCCTTCCACGGCCACGCCCGGAGGTTGTCGATTTCCACGATGCGGTTGCAGACCTGGTCGAGGAAGTAGCGGTCGTGGGAGACGATGAGTTGGGCGCCTTTGAATTCGGTCAGGAAGGTTTCGAGCCACTCGGTCGTGTGGATGTCCAAGTGGTTGGTCGGCTCGTCAAGGAAGATGACGTCGATGCCGTTGAGGCCGACGAGTTGACGAGCGAGGGCGAGTTTGGCCTGTTCGCCGCCCGAGAGCTTGTTCACGGCCATGTCCATCGGGTGCTTGTCGAGGCCGAGGCGCTCGAGGATGCCTTTGGCGATGCCAGCGACGTTGCCCCCACCGCTTGAGGCAAGGGTTTGCTGGAGTTCGGTGTAGCGTTCCATCACCGGCTCCCAGTCGCCTTCGTAAAAGGACGGGTCCACCATTTGGGCTTCGATGGCGGCGATCTCTTCCTCGAGTTCTTGGAACTGGCGCCCTTTGCGGCCGAGCTCCTCTTCAATGGTGGAATTGGATTCAAGGTCCCGAATTTGCGTCAGGTAGGCCAGGCGAATGCCGGGTGCGAACTCGACGTCACCGGTGTCCTGTTGTTGCTCGCTGATGGTGTTCAAGAGGGTGGTTTTTCCTGCACCGTTGTGACCAACGATGCCGATGCGGTCGCCGTCGTTGACTTTGAGGTTGATGTCTCGAAGCACATCCACTGCGCCGAAGGACCGGTCTACCGCTTCGACGTTGATGAGTTCCCGTGCCATGCGCCTTCCTCCGTTCCGTGGGCCGCCGTCCCTTCTTGATAAACAACCCCCTATAACCTCACCAAGCAATAGAAAAGCAAAAGCAGACCGTTGACGGCGTGTTTTTTGAGGTAGAAGGTGGTGGTGAAGTCATGGCTGGGGTGAAACAGACCGCATGGATTCTCATGGCCCTCATGGTGCTGATGGTGATTCCGCCAAGCCCCTCATCGCTGCCAGACACGGCCACACCGCAGCATGTAGCGGCCACCTCCGACATGATCGCCGACTTCTCCCAAACCGTAGCGGGGAGTGCTGAAGTCATCGACATCGCTCACGTCGGTCAAACCTATGTCGTCGCCATCGCACACAGCGGTGCAGGGTCGGTTGACTCCTATGTCTGGAGCGGCCAACCGGCTGGCGGCTTGCTGCTGGCCATTGCCCACAACGGGTCGGTGGTGCACGACGCCTTCACCACCCTCGCCCCACGCGCCATGGAAGCCTCGTCCACCACCGTGGTGGTGGTGTCCAATCACTCGAGCAACGGGGTGGTGGCCCAAGCCTTCAACGCCCAACTCGCGTCGCAGGGCGAACAACACTTCACCTCGCAAACCACCGGGGGCGCTGCAGCGGATTTGCACTTCCACGACCTTGACTTGGACGGCACCGATGCCTACCTCGTGGTGGGCTGCCCGGACACCGGCGTCGAACTCTCCTTCATGTCCAGCACCTGCGCCACCAGCACGGGCCGACTGGGCCTGAGCACCGCTTCATGGGACACCGTTGGCAACACGACCCAGTTGGTCGCCACGGCGAAGTGGTTGATCCCGCAAACCACGTGGATGGAATACGTGCCAGGTCAAACGGGTGGCGGCTTCACCACCGTTGGACCCAATCCCGAATGCCCTCAAACCCTGTACGCCCACAACGCCACGCTTGAAGGGCTGGCCAACGCTCACTGCAACGGACGAAGGCAGGCGGGTGCCGAGCACGCCACCTCGCTTTTCGGTGCCACCTCGTCCTGGAGCGCAAGCGGACAAAACAGCATCGAACTCGCCATGGGTCTGACCTTTGCCTCCTTTGACGTGACCAGCGGCACCGAGAGTTTTGACGGTGACCTGCTGGCGTTTGAATCGTGCAACTCCGGCATCGACATCGAAGTTGACATCGCCCATTACGGCAGTCATTCTGCTCTGTTCATCACGGGCTGGACGGGAGGCGGCAACGGCGAATGTTCGCTCATCGAACACGAGGCCGCCGACGCTGGTGACACGAGCCGGCAAGTCACGACGTTCAAGGGACGCAACAACAACATGGGCCTCTTGGGCACGACCGACTTCGCTAACGGCATCGCCGTCAAATCCAGTCGGGACCTGCTCAGCATGACGGCGACCAGCGCCAACGGCGTGGGGTACGCCGGCATCT
>JBMZJQ010000064.1:0-7105 GCA_049617635.1 Candidatus Poseidonia sp. | reverse complement strand
TGCGTCGTGAAATTCCGTGCCATTGAGCCATAGGGATGCCTCCTGCGTCGCCACCGACCAGCACGGGCTATATGAAAGCAACCCTCAGTCACAGCGCGTCGATAATTCGGACACCCTGTCGCCGTTGGCGTTGGTCAAAACAGCCTCAACGGCATCGCCTGGAAGGAGTTGGCCCACCCCTTGAGGTGTTCCGGTGAACAACAAATCGCCTGCTTGAACAGGCGCCCAAGAACGCAACGCCGAGATTTGTTGGGCCGGCGTCACCGACATTTCGTGCAGAGGTGAGGACTGACGAACCTCGCCGTTGACCCGGAGGGTCAAGTGAAGTCCGTGAGCAGGATCCACGAGCCCCGCCCAACCATCGTTCCATGCAGCCCAAGAGCCCACCACTGCACTGGCCGTGAAGCACTTGGCTTTGGCCCACGGCAGTTGTTCTGCCCGCAATGCCGATTGCGCCGCTCGGTCGGTTAAATCCAACCCCACGGCCACGGCCTCGGGCTCAAACGCTTCGTTGAGTCGCACCACGCATTCAACCTCGTGATGGACCTCCCCGGGATGAGCACTGACCGGAATGGGACCGTGTTCGTGAAGGCAGCCCGCTGGTTTCACGAAAATAATCGGTTCAACCGCAGGCTGATTGCCCAATTCCAACGCGTGTTTGGCAAAGGTCCTGATGGTGCACCACATGGCCATGGTTCGTGCACGCAACCCCACTTCATCAAGCCCGCGATGCCGAAGGATGATAGCCCCAAGGTCGGTGTGGTGCAGCATGGCTTCTGACTGGAGCATCCGCAAACGCCGACCCGTTCGTCGCAAAAACATCGCCCCGTTGCTCAAAACGCTCGAAACCGACCTCGACATCGACCTCAACGTGGACGGGGCCTTTCTTGAAATGGCAGAATACGGGCCGTGGACGATGGTGTTTGTCGACCGCATCCCGTTGGTCATCGAGCTTCTCAACGACGAGGAAGAGCGCTGCGTGTTTCTGACCTTGCGAGGTTTTCTGCTCCATCTCGACGCGCTCAAATGGGTTGAGGTGGACCACGGCGCCATCCCGTTTTTGATGAACGGTGCAGATTGCATGGTAGCGGGCGTCCACGGGGCTGAACCGTCGGTTCAGGAAGGCGACTTGGTGTGGATCAGAGACATGACCCACAAGCGCCCTCTGGCACTCGGATGGGCGCTTGCCGACGCCGATGCCCTGGTCGATGACACGAAAGGAAAGGGCATCAAAACCCTGCATTGGGTTGGCGATGAATTGTGGGAGATGGAATGAGGTGGGCCTTCTGCCGAGAACCCTAAAAAGGGACCACCAACCCATTCTCAACATGAAAGCCGCCCTCTCGCTGTCGTTGGCCCTCCTTCTTGCCATGGCCGCCGTCCCCTCCGCAACTGCGGGTGGAGCCGAGGGTGGCGTGGATGTGAACCCCGATGGCGACGTCCCGTTTTCAGTGCTTGAGCGCACCGCACCCTCGCAAGACGGCACCGCTTGGTCCTTGAGCGTCCAGCTCAGCGAGGAAGCCAAAGACAACGGCACCACCGCCGTCATTACGACCCAAATTTGCCTCAACAACGGGGTTTGTGACCCACCCGTCAACCACGATGTTTCAGGCGAAGACGGCGTTTACACCATGAAATTGACGCCTCCCGATGACCATTCCTATGTGAACTGGCGGGTCAAGGCCACCTACGCTGACGACAGCACCGAGAATTTCCCAAACGCTGACTGGTACAAAACATGGTCAACGTGCTATTACAACGATGGCGAGTACGGTGGTGTTCACGCAGAGGGAGACGGTTGCAACGTTCCCGCCGCAGGTGAAACCGAGAGTGCATTGCCTGCCCTTGGCCTTGGCGTGGTCGTCGTGGCGGTTGGTGCAGCGATGGCCATCGGTGTTCGACGTCGCGCTTGAATCACGACACTGCGTGGTGCTCAACCAGCCGTTCGATAAATCGGCGTTGGTCGGATGTCCACTGTGTGAGGCAGACTTTGACTTCCGAGCGGTCCTCGCTCAACTGTGCCTTGCCGAACCCAACGCCCTGTACGTCACTGGCGACCAACGGAAGGAAGGAACCGTGCGCCGTGAACATGCACCCGTCATCGGTGGCCGTGGCGGTACCAAAGGCGAAGTCCAGTTGACGGTCCTTGCTGGTGCAGGCAAGTCCTCCTGCCTTGAGGAAGCGTTCCAGTGCCGCAAGAATGGCGTCACCGTCGCTTTGACCCTGGTCGTCGACGCCGCCGTAGGCAGCGAGAAAGTCCAATTCGGTCTCGTTCTGTTCCATCAGGTGGTCCAATCCACGACGGTCTTCAGGCATCACACCACCTCCGCTTGGAGGGATGTCCACCCGATCACGCGACCGTCCGAGGCATCGACGAGCAGAGAGAAACTGTGGTCGACAGCCCCCTCGTCCCATTGACGCTGGATATCCACGGTTGTTGCGCCCGTGGTGTCCAAGAAATCACCGAAGTCGAAACCAAAGCCGGAGCCGGGAACCACCAGCAAATACCCGATGCTGGTTTCAGGATGGTAACCGTCAGCGGTGAACAACCCTCTTGTGTGCGTCAAATCGGGGAAACGCTGGTCGTTCATCACCCTCGATTCAATGGCTTCCAGCGGGAGGACCTCTGGAATGGCTTCACGGTTGTGAGTAACGGAATCGTCAAACGTGCCTTTGGCAATGAAGTCGCACTGGAGGTTCCCCTCGTCCGCACCGGAAACGGCGAACTTGAGCCAGCCTGCCGTGTTGTCGGTAGCCACCCAAGACACGTTCCATTCCGTTGCAGTGCCGTTGTTGTTGTTGACGGCCCGCCAAACATAGCCGTCGTTTTCGAGCGCTGTCACGGCGGCAGAAGCCGCTGAGTTGAACGAAGAAAGGCACGTCATGGCGAGGTCGAGCGGATGCTGGCGGAGCGTGGAATTGTCCGGCAGATGCATGCCGTCAACCCCCCAGTTGGACAATTCATCCTCGTCGGGGTCAAATTCGTTGGATTCCGGTCGGTTATCGTAGGCTTTTCCGAGTTCAACCGCTTTGACGCCTCGGATGAGCGAGGTGCGTTCAAAGGAATGATGCAATTCCAGTTCGCCTTCCGGCAACACCGCTTCGATGCCACGTTGCTGCCATGCCGAACAGTCGTTTTGTGAGGATTCGCTGCTGCTGATGGCGATGTCCACCGATTGACGGGCCGCCCACGGGCTATCAGCGTCCAACCAGAGGTTCATGTTGGCGTATCCCAAACAGAAATCCCGCACGTCTCGATGGGTGGCCGTCACCTTCCACATGTTGGTCGCGCCGATCTTTTCCGAGCCGGTCACACGCCACTCCCATCCTGAACTGGTTCCGGTTGCATCGGCGGTGATGTAGTCGTTGCCAAAAAATTCGGCCAATTCAATGGGGGCGACGACCATACCAAGGCCCGGTGACAATTCCTCGAGGCCGCCCAGCAAACTCCCAACTCCGTAGGTGAACACGGTGCCGTCGTACATGCCCTGTGAATTGTCGAGCGAACCCTCCAACCGTGTGGCCAACGTCACGCGTTCGCGCAATTCGGTCCAGGAGGTCAACGTGATGTCGGCCGTCCCTTCGGTCCCTTCGCTGAAATCGTTGCACTTTTGGTTCGTCTTCTTGTGACCAAAGATGTTGAATTGCGAGAACGACATGTCGTTCTTGCTCTCAACGGCCAACCACGACATCCCTTGCGCCCCTTTGACCTCAACGGCTCCGAGTCGGTCGTCGCTGGTTTGGGTGAACAACTCGACAGACGTGCCTTCGGTGATGGTTGCATCACCCTCGCCTTGGAACATGAGACGAACCTTGCAGTAATCGGGGGGGTCCTCGAGTTGGTCGGTCACCAAGGAAACGTACTCGCCGGTTGCAATCAGTGCTCCACTGGTGCTCTCTTCGTAGGCATCGGCGGTCCCCGAAATGGTGTACCCCATGGCGTCGCCGTAACGAAGGGAATCGGCCGTGAAGGGTTCAATCTGGTTGTTGATGTAATACCAGCCGCCCGCGCCGAGGATGAGAAGAGCCATGAGAACAGCCACGGTCTGCGGGCGTTGAACCATCTCTTTGAGGGTCATCGGGGAGGCCTTTTGCAGGGAGGTCGGCGGGGTTGATTCAACGACGACCGCCTCCTCAACGGCATCTTCCACTTCGTCGTCGATGAGATCTGCCTCCAGAATTTCAGCCTCAAGAACGTCATCGTCGTCCACGGGTTCGGCTTTCTTTTTGCTTTTCTTGGACGTCGTTGACGTGGTCGAGGAGGTGGACGGTTCCTCGGGTGGGTCATCGATGTCTGGCGTCAGCGTTTCTTCGTCTTCGAGCGAGAGCATGACCGGTTCGATGTCATCTTCGTCATCATCTTCAGTGCTCTCAACCGGTTCATCGTCGTCGTGCACGACCGTTTCTCCATCCGCAGTGCTTTGGAACGTGGCGGTGTCTTCGTCAAAGACTTCCATGCCCAAGGTCTCTCGGTCAACACCTGCCTCGAGTAAACGAAGGAGCAATTCCTCTTTTTTCCCCGTTGCAGGGACATCATTGAGAACGCACAAGGCCTTGAGTTTCGCCACCGTGAGGTTGGTGGTTGGCGCCTCATCCATGGTCATCCCTCATCAAACCGTAGGCTCGGAGCCTTTCAAGGCTGGCGTTCATTTGACGATGAATGCATCAAATTTCAGCCGGTGCTGCGCCCTTCATCCCTGATAGGGTTCGTATTCGCCAGCTTCATTTTGGACATAGACTGTTTGTTCGTACGAGCCGTCGGGCATTTTTCGGAAGAAGTACCCGTTTTCTGCGGGCTCGAACGTGGCCTCTTGGGTCGCAGGGGCGGCTTCGGTCGGCGGGGTTTCGACCGGAGCCTCGGCTTCGGTCGTCGGCGCTGGTGGGGTCGCTTCCTCAGCAGCGGCCGGTGCTTCATCAGATGGCGGCGCACCGGGTGGGCCATCAGCGGGCGGTGGGCCGCTTGGACCATCTTGAGGCGGCCCAGCAGGACCCGCCATGATGCGAGCTTGGCTGGCATCGGAGAGCACCTTGGATTCGGTGGTTTCGTTTTCACCTTCGAGGATCTTTCGCATGGCCGCTCCGTGGCGTTGCGCGCCGAGGAAGGCGAAACCAGAAAGAGAAAGGCAGGCCAAACCAGCGATGCCGCCAATGAACTGGTTGGGGTAGAGTTTCCCTTTGACCTCCATGGCCATGCCTTCATCGGTGATTTTGTCACCGTTGCCATCAATGTACTCGGCGATCAAACAGTAATGGCCAGGGTCGATGTTGAATTCAAAGTCGTAGGTGCCCTCTGGAAGCACGCGTTCGCTCGCTTCTTTGTACTGATAGGCGTGGGAATCTCCCTGCTTGGCCTCCTGTGCTTTCTCGCTGAGGGTGAAATCGGTGCAGTCTTTCTGTTCAATGACGTACACGGCGATGCCAATGGCTGATTGCGTTGGTGGGTTTTCGGCCGTGACCGTCAATCGCATGGGCACATCAAACAGGTCTTCGCCGTCCAAGGGAAGACCCCAGACCAAGCCGATGTCCTTCTCTGCAGACTTGCTGAAATCGTCCAAGGTGGCCGAAAACGGCATCGGAAACAGCGCAAAACCGAAACAAATTGCGGCGATGCCCAAGTAGAGGAACACGTTCCACCGAGCGTTTTTCAAACGCTCCTTTCGCTCTTCGAGTGACATCTCTTCCATCAACTCGTCTTGGTCCTCGTCAACAACCAACGCGCCCGCTGCGTCGAGTTCCTCATCGGTCATGGAAAGGGCGATTCCTTCCGAGCACTTCAAAGGCGCGTTGAGTTTTCCACTGGGCGATGACGACCGATGGTCTCAAGAACGATGCGATGGGGCGGGGCGGTATGGGCCTGCGTCTCGCCGTTCTGAGTCGTGGACCGCGACTGTACAGCACCAAGCGCATCGTTGAGGAAGCAAAAAAGCGCGGCATTGACGTCGAAGTGTGCGACCCAATGAAGTTCTCGCTGGTGGTCAGCGAAGGAACGGTCGACGTGCTCCACAAAGGGCGCCATTTCAATCACGATGCGGTAATTCCACGCATTGGTCACTCCATCACGCAGCACGGTGTTGCGGTGCTTCGACATATCGAACAGTTGGGCATTTGGACGGCCAACACCGGGCAGGGCATTTTGCAAAGTCGAGACAAATTGCAGGCCTCCCAAATCCTTGCTCGCAACCGAATTCCCGTGCCAAAAACAGTCTATGTTCGCGACATCCTCGATGTGGAGCAGGCCATTGAAACCGTTGGTGGTCTCCCGGTGGTGGTCAAGGTCACCCAAGGCACGCAAGGGGAAGGGGTGTTTCTCCGCCACACGGCCTTTGAAGTTCGCAACCTCGTCCAAGGCCTGCTCGTCACCGGAAAATCCGTGCTGGTCCAGGAATACATTGCCGAATCGCACGGCAAGGACATCCGCGCGTTGGTCGTGGGCGACGAAGTGGTGGCCTGCATGCGTCGTCGGGCTCGTGGCCGTGAATTCCGAAGCAACTACCACCTCAACGGTACGGTGGAAAAGGTGGAGCTTCCCGAAGGCTACGCTGAAGCCGCCTGCCGTGCCGCCCGCGTGCTCGGCCTCAACATCGCCGGTGTAGATCTGCTCGAAGGCAAGGACGGTCCCCTGGTGTTGGAGGTCAACTCCTCGCCCGGGTTGGAGGGCATCGAGAAAGCGAGCGGCGTCAACGTGGCAGGAGCCATCGTGGACTACGTGATGGAGGACACGGCCTTTTCGGAGGTGGACATCGGTCAATTGCTCCGCACGGTGCCCGGTTCAGGTGTGCTTTCATTGCAACTTCGAAACCACCCAAAGATGGTCGGGAAGCGTCTGGACGAAGTGTTTGCTTCCGTTCCCGTGTTCGCTCTCTCACGGGGGGACAGTTTGGTGTGGAACCCCGATGCTGAATTGCAACTTCGCTACGACGACGTGCTCGTGTGTTACGGGGAATTGACCGAGTTGCGCTCCTCGCTGCGTCAGGCGATGCTCGGCGTGCCACGAGAAGCGCTGATGTTCGATGAACCGAGCGAAGCAACCGAGCAGACCGAAGGGTGAACAGAACCGTCCTGCTGTGTTTACGGTCGAACCCGTGCTTCATTGCCACTTTGTCCA
>JBMZJQ010000063.1:0-7416 GCA_049617635.1 Candidatus Poseidonia sp. | reverse complement strand
GGTACGGTCAAGCCTCGCCACAGCGTCCGTCGCCAAGAATACGAGAAGTGGGAGAGTCGATACCTTCCCGCCCGTGACTTCGGTCTTCTCATCTTGACGACCAACTCTGGCGTGATGCATCACTACGATGCGAAGGACGCTCGAATTGGCGGCAAACTGCTGGCCTACGTGTACTGAGGTGAAAAACATGGCAAAACTCGACAGAATCGAACACATCGTAACCATCCCTGAAGGTGTCTCTGCCACCATCAGCGAAGATGGCGTCGTGACCATTACCGGGCCGAAAGGTTCTCTCAGCCGTACGTTCCAAAGCAGCTATGTCCAGTTGTTCCAAGATGGCTCGGGTCTTGTCGTCCGAGTTGATCTCCCTCGTCGAAAGCAACGAGCGATGGCCGGCACCTGGAACGCCCACCTGAACAACATGGTCAAGGGCGTGAGTGAAGGATTCACCTACAACCTGAAGGCGTTCTACTCTCACTTCCCGATGACGTTGGCCGTGAACGGCAACACCTTCACCGTCAACAACTACTTCGGAGAACGTGTTCCTCGCACCGCTGAGATTCTTCAAAATGTGGATGTCAAGGTGTCCAACAAGGTCGAGATCACCGTTTCCGGCATCGACAAGGAATCGGTCGGTCAAACCGCCGCCAACATTGAGCGCTGCACGACCGTGAAGAAGCGAGACCGCCGAGTCTTCCAGGATGGGATTTACCTGCTGAGCAAGGAGTGATGGAAATGGCAGAAGATTACGATTCAATGACCGTTGCGCAACTCAAAGAGTTGCTCAAAGAACAAGACTTGCCCGTTTCAGGCAAGAAGTCCGACCTCGTCGCCCGTCTCCAAGAGGCGGCCGGTGGCAACGACGAACCTGTTGTCGAAGAAGAAGCCCCTGTGGAGGCTGACATCGACGACGAGGACGACAGTTGGGACGACGATGACTGGGACGATGACGGCGAAGACGTCTACATGGTGAAGCAAAAGCCCGTTCTCGATGAAGAAATGAAGGAAGCCCTCGCTCTTCGTGCAGCTCAAAAGAAGAAGACGCCTTCGTTCCGCCGAACCGAATGGTTCCGCTACAAGCGATTGTCTCGCTCAGGATGGCGTGCTCCTCACGGTATGGACAACAAGCAACGACGCAATTTCAAGTACCGAGGCTCCCTTGTGCGCATCGGCCACGGAAAGGTGGCTGCTGCTCGATTCCTCCACCCCTCGGGATTCCGAGAAGTGATGGTCCACAACGTGGCGGACCTCGAGGCCATCGACCCCGAGACGGAAGCAGCCCGTGTTGGCGGCACCGTCGGTGGACGCAAGCGAGAAACCATTTACTCACGAGCCGATGAATTGGGCATTCGTGTGTTGAACCGAAGGAGGGATGTTTGATGCAAATCACCAACCAAAAGCGAATCGCTGCACGCCTGCTTGGCTGCGGTGAGAACCGAGTGTGGATCAACCCACTGTACGTCGACCAGGTGGCTTCGGCCGTTCAAACCGATGACATTCGTGAGTTCATTGACGAAGGCTGGATCAAGGCCAAACCCGTCAAGGGTACCTCCCGCGTTCGCGCTCGTGCTCGTTTGGAACAGAAGCGAAAAGGTCGTCGCAAGGGCCAAGGTACCCGTGCCGGTACGGCCAACGCTCGTAACCCTCGCAAGCACCGCTGGATGCGAACGATTCGAAGCCAGCGCCGCGTGCTCAAGGAACTTCGAGAAGACGAAACCATCGAACCCTCGCAGTACCGCCGCTACTACCTCAAGGCCAAGGGTGGCTCGTACCGCTCCATCGCTCACATGCGCTCTCAAATGGCGCTTGAAGGCGTGACGTTCAAGGGAGGCGATGAATGATGGCGGGTAACAACCGACGCTCCATCTTCCGACGACGCAAGGCTGGCTTGACGGACTACCGTCGCCGCCTCAAGTTGCTTCGAGGCCAAATGCCTCGCGCCGTTGTTCGCGTCTCGAACACCCGTACCACCTGCCAACTCGTGTCCTGGGCTGCAGATGGCGACCTCGTCTCCATCAACATGACCGGCTCGGACTTGGTCAAGAAGCACGGCTGGCCTGAGGGTCGCTCGCTGAAGTCCGTCCCGGCTTCGTACCTGGTCGGCTACGCTATGGGCAAAGCCGCCGTGGCCTCCGGTGCCAGCGAAGCCGTGCTCGACATTGGCCTGGCTGCCAACACCCGTGGTGGCCGAGTGTATGCTGCACTCAAGGGCATGTGTGACGCAGGCCTCGACATTCCACACAGCGAAGATGTCTACCCCGATGAGGACCGATTGACCGGTGCTCACATCGACGACAAGCTCGCCAAAGAAATTGAATCCGCAAAGAAAAGCATTGAGGGGGCCTACTGATGAGTGAAGAAGACGTTCCAACCATGGCGCCGGGCTTGCTTCAAGCCTACGCTCCAGATGAAGCCGATGAAATCCCCGATCCTCGTCGTCGTCGACGAAATCAGGACGACCCCATTGCCAACCTGCGAAAGTGGGAGCCTCGCACCCGTTTGGGTGCTGCTGTGATGGCGGGCAAAATCATCACCTACGAGGCTGCCCTCGCCTCCGGCCTTCCCATCCGCGAAGTTGAAATCGTGGATGCCTTGATTCCAAACCTCGAAGACGAAGTGATTTCGGTCAACATGGTTCAGCGAATGACCGACAGTGGTCGCCGTGTTCGATTCAACGTCATGGCCTGCGTCGGTAACCGCGACGGCTACGTCGGCTTGGGCATGGCCAAGGCCAAGGAAGTTGCTACCGCCATTCGCAAGGCCATCACGGCTGCAAAATTGAACCTCATTTCGGTTCAGCGAGGCAACGGATCGTGGGAGTCCTCTCCCGGTCCAGGAAACACGGTCCCCTTCAAGGTGAACGGCCGTGCTGCCTCCACTCGCGTGACGTTGATGCCCGCCGCCCAAGGCAAAGGCTTGGTCATCGGTGAAACCGGAAAGCGTGTGCTTGAACTTGCTGGCATTGAGGACGTGCTGTCTCGGACCAAGGGACAAACCCGTACAACCATCAATTACGCCGGTGCAACCTTCAACGCTTTGAAGAACATCAACACGACGCGAGTGACCAACGCACAGCGTGAAACACTTCACATTCACAACGGGAGGAAGCTGGCATGAGTTACATTGTTGTCCGAGTTCGAAGCGACGTCAAAGTTGAGCGGTCCATTCGTGAGACCATGGGTCACATGAACCTGACCCGTGTCAACCACGCCGTGATCATCACCGACAACCCACAACACCGCGGCATGCTTCAGAAGGCCAAGGACTACATCACGTGGGGCGAGGCCGACGCCGGAATGGTTGAGCGCATGCTCACCGAGCGCGGTCGAATGTCCGGTGACCACCCTTTGACCGACGACATCGTCGCCGAGCACACTGATTACAAGAACATCGGTGAGTTCGCCAAGGCCATTGCAGCCGGCGATGCGCAAGTGAAAGACATTCCAGGGCTGAAGCGCGTGTTCCGCCTTCACCCACCCCGAGGAACCAAGGGCTGGGGCGGCATCAAGCGAAGTTTCGTTGTTGGTGGCGCTCTCGGCGCACGTGGTGACGCCATTGGCGATCTCGTGGAACGCATGATTTGAGGTGATGAAGATGGGTACAAAAGCAAACAAGCACCGTGGACGAAACCGTTACCACGGTCGTGGAAAGAAAGCCGGCCGTGGTGCTGGTAAGCGTGGTGGCCGCGGTAACGCGGGAATGAACAAGCACCGCGTCATGACGCGCATCAAGTACATGCCAAAGCACTGGGGCATGCACGGATTCAACCGCCACCCCTCGCTTCGCACCGTGTACGTCACGGCAAACGTTGGCCAACTCGAAGAACTCGCCAGCGGGGAGACGACGGTCGATTTGACCTCGATGGGCATTGACAAACTCCTTGGTAGCGGTCAAATCCGCTCCGGCCTCACCGTCATCGTTGAGGAAGCGAGTGCTCGAGCCGTTGAGAAAGTCCAAGCCGCCGGTGGCTCGGTTGAGTCCGGTGACGACGACGAATGGGGCGAATTTGAAGAAGAGTGAACCGTTGAAAGGGGAGATCGACCATGAAGCACAAGCCAATTCCATGGGCCATCGCACTGACCGGTTTTCTCTATTACGCGTTGCTGATATACTGGCAGTCGGATGAACTCAACAGCACCGGCCAAGCACGTGATGCAGCCGTCTTTGGTTTGATTTTCTCCGTTGCCTACCTCGCCTACTGTATGCTTTGTTTCCAGCGTGACCTTCCCCCAGGCCTCAAGGATATGCCCTTCGTTGGTCGCTATGGAAAGCTCACCGGTTGGCTGGTATTTGCCTCGATTGCCGTCTACTACGTGCGCCCAGGCGCTTGGGGCGGCTACGACGAAGGCGTCGGCTTCTTCTTGGTCGGCATCCTCCTGCTCGGCTTTGGTGCGGCTGCCATTTTGACCTGTTTCATGTGGGGCGGTGACGACAGCAGCCGCCTGTACGCTCTTCGACGCTTTGTTGATGTCTACCCCACCATCACCAAGCCAGAGCGCCACGTTCGCTTCAACGAGAAGATGTGGACGACCACCTTTGTGCTCATCATTTACTTCGCCATGACCAACGTGATGCTGTTTGGTCTCTCCGGCCAAGCACTTGACCTGTTCAGCGGTTTCCGCTCCATCATGGCCGGTGCATCGGGAACCATCATGCACTTGGGTATCGGTCCTATCGTTACGGGTTCCATTATCATGCAGTTGTTTGCAGGTGCGAAGATCATCCGTCTGGACCTCAGCAACTCTGAGGACAAGGCGATGTACCAAGGCGTTCAGAAACTCCTCGTCTTGATCATGATTCCTATTGAATCCATTCCACAAACGTACGGGTTCCTTGACCCCTCGGAGTGGCTCATTGACGCCTACGGCCTGGGTTGGGCGAACTTTGTCATCGTAGCCCAACTCTTTGCGGGTTCGTACCTTGTGTTCCTTCTCGACGAATTGGTCAGCAAGTGGGGTATTGGCTCCGGTATTTCGCTCTTCATCGCAGCCGGTGTTGCACAGTCGACCTTCGTTGGTACCCTCTCTCCGCTGGCCACCACCACCGGTGCACCCTACTCCATTCAGAATCCTCCCTCAGGCACCCTGCCGATGATTTTCTACATGTTCCGTGAATCCACGAATTACGAGATGATTCAATCCAACGGTTTCGAAGTCATGCTGCTCACCCACGTCAACCCCGTGGCTGCGTTGGTTTCTTCGATCATCGTGTTCTTGGTCGTTGCATATGCTGAATCCAGCAAGTTGGAACTGCCATTGACCCACGGTAAGGTCCGTGGCCACCGTGGGAAGTACCCGATTCGACTGGTGTATGCATCGAACATTCCCGTCATTTTGATGGCTGCTTTGCTCGCTAACATCAACATGTTCACCCTCCTGTTCTGGAGCCACCCGACGCTCAGCCAAACACCGATTCTCGGTCAAAATGGATGGGCCTCAGCTTCAGCCTACATCGGGACGTACGAGCCTGGACAAACAAGTGCATCAGGTGGGTTTGCCTGGTATGCGAGTATGGTGAACGGTGTGAACGATTGGTTGATTCCATTGCTCAATCAGCAGGGTGATATCTACGGACATTCACTGACGCAAATCATGGTTCACGTTGTGTTCTATGTGGCGCTGATGACCGTGGGTTCGATGGTCTTCGCGAAGTTCTGGATCGACACCACGAACATGGGGACGAAGGACGTTGCAAAGCAAATTGAGAACACGGGCATGCAGATTCCCGGCTTCCGAAAGAACCCCAAGGTGTTGGAGAAGATTCTCGAGAACTACATTCCACCGGTCACCTACTTCTCGGGTGCCTTTGTCGGTCTGCTCGCTGCAGGTGCCGACCTGCTGGGTACGGTCGGAAACGCCACGGGAACGGGTCTCTTGCTGGCTGTCGGTATCATCTTGCGTACCTACGAGCAAATCCAGAAGGAACAGGCCATGGAAATGCACCCAATGATTCGCCAGTTCTTCGGTGCCGAGTGAAGTTTGAATTACGAGGCCTTTGCTCCCCGCCGCAATGGCGAGCATCACGTTCTTCGCAGACCACTCAGAAGAACCGGTTCTTTGGGTTCCTCCCCAAAGTGGAGCGTACTCCGTTGAGGTGAATGAAGGCGTCCGTGTTGTTCGAAGTCGTTCAGTCAAAAACGCCGTCGAGGGTGCAATCTTGCATATTCCCTTCGTGTTTGTTCTGATCGGTGTAGTTTTCATGGTCCTGAGTACCGTGTTGCCAGATATTATGAATGAACAAAGCACATCGAGTGCTTCGTCCGATTTTTGTGAATACGGATATCGAGAGGTCTATACCGGTGATGGGACACTGTACTGTGTCGAAGAGATGATGCCTTTCACGATGCGGTTTGATAAGATCGAAACCGGTGATGAAAACCATGTCCGTGAAACCTATGAAGGCTCGCAAACAAACGAATACCGCTGGCATGAAGAACGAGGTGTGATTGTCCTCGGTTTTCTTGACGATGGGTGGTACGATTGCGTCTTGCTCATCCCTGAATCGTCGCTTCCTGCGCAGTGGTCTTTCAGCGACCTGATGGTGGAGGACCCACAGTCCTATCATCCTCCATGGTGCGGAGAAGAGGCCAGCACCGCTGAGCGAAATTACACCGAGGGCGAGGACCCCTGGAATGGAACATGGCTCTTTGTGCTGGAAGAGGAGAATCCAGGAGACGTGATCTTCAGAATCAAGATGGTTAGACTCACGTCATTCTATGAGGAATGGATGTCACCGTTGTGGTTGTCTTCTGATTGGAGCGAGGACGAAGGAAGTGGAACCTTGATGGGTTTGATTGTAGCCGGGCCCATTCTTTTGTTCATGTGGTTCATTGCTGGCCATCGGAACCGAATGGTCATCTTTGATACCGATGGGAAAACGCTCACCAGGAAACGCAACGGCAAGATTCCCTCTCCGTTCAAACGGGTGTGGCAAGGACTGGACCTTCGGGGCGTCAGCTTTGACCACCATGTCCGAACCCGTCAGCATTCCTCAGGGGGAGGCGATGACGGTCCGGTGCAACACTGGACCACTTCGCACCCCGGTGTCGACATGATGGTACCAACCGATTCGGGTGATATCGTCGCTATTTTCTTCGAGTACGGGTCCAATCCTGATCTCCATAACTTCTTGATCCTTGAACTGCTTGAGAATCTCGGCATTCCTCGTGAGGCGTATCTGTCACCCGAAAGCGAAGCGTTGCCACCAGAGGATGTCTTTGTAGGGTCACTTGTCCATGACGAAGGTGGACCTCTGTCGCAGGACGGCGTGGAACAGAACACGAATTCAGGTACGTTTTGGTCGTTCGACGACCAGAATTCGGGTGAATCGCCGTGACTTGCCTTGCAGTGCCTCATTTTTGAGCGAAAAGCCGTCGGGTATGTTGATATAGGAAGTGTATGTGGCTTGGTTGCTTGC
>JBMZJQ010000062.1:0-7832 GCA_049617635.1 Candidatus Poseidonia sp. | reverse complement strand
CGTTAAGGTTTCAATTCCAATCAAGAGGACGCGCTAAATGCCTCCGAGCATCGAGAGGGGGCTCAACCCAGCCCTCAAACGGGGGCTTTGGCACAATGTTGACCCAGGAATCCTCGCCACGGATTTTGCAGGCAGGACAGCGAAGTCCCTGTCCGGCCCCCATGCTCTTCATCCTGGTTGAACAGGCCGGGCACAACGGGCGTTCCTGTTTGCGAGCAACCGCTTTCAAAAGACGAACTTGTTCCACGTGAAGGTCGCCATCCGGATGATGCAAGCCTCGTACCTCAACCGTGTCACCGGCAACCAGCCACCGACCGAGCGCATTCACAGGCCCGCCCTCTGCGTACATCCGCAAGGATGGACCGTTGGTCAGGATTCGAGCGTGTTTTCGTACAGCATCAACGAGCACATCCATCACCTCAAGGACCAGGCTCTCGGAGAGGTGGTCGCCGGAGGCTTGGTTGGTTCTGAACACCCGCCAACCGGAGGCACCCTCCGTGTTTTCAGCCTCCAAAAGGAGCCTGCAAGCCGCTTCTGCGTCACTTCTGTCAAGTGAGCGCAGGCCGAAGAGGACCGGTGACTTGCCCCTCGGGGCCACCACATGGTTGCCTTTCCTCGGGTCCCTTGACAGGACAATGGATGGCCAAGTATCGAGCGTTGTCAACGCATCGACATCGAGTTGACGCACACCCATTTGCCCTTCCATGCGCCATGCAATCGCTTCCCACGTCACGAGGTGATCCCGCCATGCAACCGCAGCCGTGGCGCCGATGCAGCCGTGACCACCCCAACTTCGGTCGGCCGGTGGCAAGGCTGTTTGCGAAGCATCTTCTCGAACTGCATGCCAGTAAAACGCCTCATCGGGTTGCTGGCGAAACCAAACCATTCCTGGGCTTGACGGAGACTGTTCTCGATTCGAGATTTCAGATTCCCCAACCTGCCCCACAAGTGGAACAACATGGTTCGTCCACCATGCATCAAGATGGTTCAGAAGGGCATGCTCATCATCGTGATGTAATTCTATAGATAAGGCGGCATTGCCACGTGTCCTCCGCTGTGCAAACGGCCAAAGCCGTACCAACCGTGGTTCACCAACATCCGTTCCTTCCGGCAAATCAGAAAGTAGTCGGTGAAACACTTCGGTGGTGCATCCACCCGAGAGTGAATCGGTATCGTCCAATCCGAGCCAACCCACATCATCACCTCACGGTTGGAAGTCGTCGCCTCCGTCACTTCCGTTCACCACGCGCTGAATGACTTGCTCCACACCGATTCGGCCGTTCACGCGAAACAGACGCGCACCGTAGGCCCAACCGGCCCCCATGTCCGAGCGGCGATCACCGACCATGGCATCCAACGGATTTGGCGGGACGGGTTGCTCGCCCCACCAATCCACTTCGACGGCTTGTCGTCCTGCATTTTCCAACACATCGGCCTCCAACGAGACCGACTCCGTACGCAACAGACGATGACCCAACATCAGCATCGCTGGCGATGGTTTGCGACATCCACATCGGTCCTCAAATCGGTGAGGGCAAGTGATGAAGGCGTCCACGTGCGCATCCGGGTCATCTTCAAGGAGCTTGGATTGAAGTGACCGATGAATCAATTCCAACCGGTCAGCCCCCCACAGGCCTCGTGCAATCGGCGATTGGTTGGTGACGACGCACACCAAAAAGCCTGCACGGCGCAGCGATGCAATGGACGTCGCAGCGCCCTCCAGCAAATCAACTTCCGAAGGGGTGTTGATGTAACCGGGGCGGCCGATGTTGATGACGCCGTCTCGGTCGAGGAAGGCAATGGGTGCTTGCTGCCTGTTGGACAGGGGCAGGTCGCTAGCAACACGAACGAACGGCCCCTCCATGCAGATGGCTCGCAAAACCACCCCTTTGGCTTTGTTGAAGAGCGGAGAGGTTGATATTGAACCCAACCAACGCAGGGCTATGCTGGTCAGTGCCGAAACCGCCACCCTCCTCGGTGCGCTTGGCATGGCCTTTCTCGGATTTTCATGGGTTCGCCGACGCCACGAGACCATCAGGCCTGCCCAACTTGGTTGGGTGCTTGTGGGCTTCTATTTCTTCAATCAATCTTGGGTGTACCTCGAACACGACGACGTGATTCTGACGGTGATGTGTGCCCTCACGCTCCCACTCGCCTGTTGGGCTGCATGGTGGGAATCCAACGCTGAAGGTCGGCAAAAAGAGGCGATGGTGTGGGCCAGAGGGACGGTTGCCTTTGCCGGTGGACCCTACATGCTGGTGACCTATGTACCCTACCTCAGCGTCTTGGCGATTTGGTTCGTTGCCACCCAGTCGGCATGGTTTCTTGGATTCGCTACCGGTCAAGACATCAACATCGGCACCACGTGGGTCAACGATGCCTCTGGGCGTGTGGCCTGGGAGGATTGGGACGGCAACCGATGGTTCGCCACCGATTTCACCGGCGAATATGCTTTCCAATCCGAACTCATTCTCGCCGATGGAAGCCTGATTGGCATCAATTTCGTGCTCGCCTGCACGGCTCTCCAATCGATGGTGCTCTTCATTGGGGCCATCTCGGTGCTCGACCTGTCCTGGAAACGCAGGGTTCGAGCCTTGTTGCTCACCGTCCCCCTCATCCACGCACTCAACGTGTTTCGCAACGCAGGCTTGATCTGGATGCACATGAACTACACCCAGTGGGACCTGTGGGGCATGAGTGTGTTTGAGTTCGGACACAGTTACGTCGCACGGGTGGTCAGTTTGTTTGCCATGTTCCTCATGGCGCTGATCATGTTTGAGATGCTCCCTACCATGCACCGAAACATCATGTCGCTCATCTCGCCCAAGACCAATCAAAAGGCATAGATGCACACGCCGGGACTCGAACCCGGGTGGAGAGGTTGGGAACCTCCCATCATAACCACTAGATCACGTGTGCTGCGGGTGCTGGAACCCGGTTCGATTCATGAGGGCTGTGGTCGGAAAACATGATGGGGCAACGACCAACCCCGGGAACATGCACCCTGCGTTGGAACCGTTCACCTTCCAGCGAACGGGAAAACGCATTCGCAATCGATGTGTATTGGCGGCCATGACCAACAAGCAGAGCGAGGAAAACGGTGTGCTCAGCGAGGAAGAAATCAGGTGGTTATGCGCTCGAAGCAAGGGTGGTTTTGGTATCGTGACCACGGCCGCAGCCCACGTTCAGGAAGACGGAAAGGGTTGGAACGGTGAATTTGGTGTCTGGTCCGATGCCCACCTCGACGGGTTGACCGAGTTGGCAACGGCCATTCGTACACACGGAGCACTGAGTTTGGTCCAACTCTTCCACGGCGGGATGCGAGCACCGGAGGCGTTAACGGGACGGCAACCAAAGTCCGCCTCCCAGAACCGAATCAGTGACGAACTCGGTTCAAGCCGTGCGATGACGGAGGCTGAAATTCTCGAAACCATCGAGGCGTTCGGCAAGGCCGCTCAACGCTGTGAAGCCGCAGGCTTTGACGGCGTCGAACTTCACGGAGCGCACGGATACCTGATCGCTCAGTTTCTGGGAAAAGCGACCAACCGACGCCACGATGCGTGGGGGGACTCCTCAGCGGCTCGCCAGCGCTTCCTTTCAGCCATTGTTGAAAGCGTGCGAGCCAACACGTCCCCCTCCTTCTTGGTCGGCGTTCGCCTCTCGCCCGAACAGGCCTCTGGAGGTATCGAACTTACCGATGCGCTGGAGACGGTTGAGGTGTGCAACGCATTGCCGTTGGATTTTGTCCATGTTTCGTGCTGGGATTACACCATCACGGCCTCGCATGATGACCGCAACCAAGCGTACACCACCTGGTTTCGAGATGTTTTGAGAAACGACCTGCCGCTGATTTCAACCGGGGGCGTGTGGGACGCCGCCGACGCTCGCACAGTCATGGACCAAGGTGCAGATATGGTCGGGGTCGCCCGAGCAGGGATCGCTCATCCAGATTGGCCTCGCTTCTTGGAAGAAGGATGCGAGGCCCCGAAGCGGCCCCCGTTTTCTCCCGATTGGCTCAAAAAGGCGTCACTCAGCTCGGTCTTTGTCGATTACATGCGGCGCTGGGATGGATTCGTTGAACCTTAAGCGCCCCTGCCGAGATTCGAACTCGGGTTCCTCGCTCCGGAGGCGAGGGTGATATCCACTACACTACAAGGGCACGCCATCGCCGACACTCGTTCCCTATGAACATGCCCACGGGCGTGTTCGGTTGAACGGAGCCTTCACTTCAAGGACCAGGATTCATCGGGAGAGGACCGAACCCAAATCTGTCCACTCCCGGTGGGGTATTCAATGGTCTCCATGCCGTCAAGCAGCATGCCCATCAGCCCGGGGTCTGGAGCCTCAAGCGAAGCCATCAACTTCGGTTCCTGCAGTGAATCGAGAGAAGTGGCCACTTGATCCAAAGGAGCAAACGACTCAATGGGCGGTGCTGGTTCGCTTTCGAACGAAGGCGTATCTTGCATCAGTCGTGCTTCCATTTGGTCCTCAATGCCCCAAGAATCAGCCTCCTGTCCTTTCGAACCACTGCGAACAAACGCCAAGAGCAGACCGGCGAGGACGAGGAAGAGTGCCCCGGCGGTTGCATAGATGATGTCGTTGGACACACTGGCGACAATATCGGCGTTATCGCCCACACCGTCACCATCGGTGTCCTTTGATTCCGTCGGGTCGTCCGGGAACGCATCCTCATCGTCGGGCACCCCATCACCGTCACCGTCGAAGGCGTTGAAGGAGGTTTCACACAACAGGGTCAGAAGTTCCAACTCATCTTTATCGATGGATTCGTCGTCGCCGTTGACGGCTGCGAAATCAAACGTGTTCTCCCATGGATGGGATTCCAACGCCTCGAGTGAAACATGTTGGCGACCTTCGGAAAATCCATCAAAGACGGCGGCCAGTTCAACATCGCATGAACACTTGAACTGCAGGTATTCACGGTATTCGATAGAACCGTCCTCGTTGAGGTCCATGGAATCACGGTTGGAAGCAGAAGCGTCGATGCTGTCAATTTCACCGCCCTTGAGGGCCCCGCTTCCGTCCCTGTCCAACTTCGCAAACATCGTTTCTGCCGAATCTCTGCAGGTCGGAACCGAGGTTGGCTCTTCAGGCTCAAGAGGGTCGATGGGAATCTCACTTTGATCCCACCGTGTGACAATCGAGACCTCTTCCGCGTCGCTGATGCCGGTCATCAAAACATCGATGCGGCCGTTCATCGGTGCGTCCATGGTGATTTTGTGTTGCGTCCCAACATCGCCGCTCTTGGTCACGAAATTGTTGGTGGAGACATCCATCCCTTCGCCCGGACCTGGTCGGCCCCAATCACCAAATTCAACCTCGTATTGGACGCCTTCTACGAGCAACTGAATGTCACCCGAGCCCCCATAGGTTTCGACTTGGAAGAAGTTCCCTGGCGATTCCAACATCGCAAAGAAGGAAATCGAACCACCTTTCCCGACGCCGATTCCATCAATCGGTTCGTTGTTGTAGAGTTCAATGGGAACCCCGTCGTAGTCCCAGACATACCTGTCTGCAAATTCAGCAACGATGTTGACCCCGCTGAAGGCCGAAGTGGAGCTCAAGAGGATGTACCACCAACCTGGCGTTGGGTCGTTGAATGCAATTCGGTCATTCGCTCCTTGTGCGGTGGAGTGATGGTCGTAGGTTGACGAGGTTGGCGCTTGTTCGTGCCGCAGGTAGAGGGCGGCATCACCGCCTCCTTCGGAAAGGTCAACCACCAAGCGCTCCGTGCCTTGGGCCACCTCGACCTTGAAGTATTGATCCAGTCCACGGTAGCCGCTCAATGGACCGTAAGCAACACCCGGCGTGAGTGTAATGGCATCGCTTGGCTCAACGTTGACGGGTGGGTAAACAAAATCTGCGATGATGGTGAACCCACGTGAGTTGCGGTAGGTGTAGGCGGTGATGTAGTACAACCCGGGTTCGACATCGAACAAGTGCACTTCTTCATCGTTGCCTGGTCCTGTTGACCATTGCAACTTCTCGAGACCGGGTTTTTCCTCACCGTTTTCTTCGACAAAGCCGAAGTCCCCATCCCACCACATTTCGGGTGTTGGGGGACTGTAGGATGAGATGCCGAGGTCGACATCGCCCCGCCCACCGTAGGTGCGTATGCGTAGGTCAGCCAGCGGCTCGGTGACGTTGACATAGTAGTAATTGGCATCAAAACCGTTGCTTGCATCGAAATTTGTACTCAGCTCTTGGTTGGTCACGGCAATGCTGTCCTTGAGTTCTGTCATGTCTTCAAGCGAGGGTGGTGGGTCGGCGACATCGGCTTCCAACGAGAGGTAGACTTCACCCAAGTCTCGTTCAACCACGACGACGAACCAGATGGTTCCTTCTTCAGGCCACGACCACGTTTGGTAAGAGAAGCCAAATTCATCGGAAAACGAATCGTTGTGATTCCATCGGTCTGGCAAGAAATTGTAGCCAACATACACGGTGAAGGAGGATTCTATCTCCTCCTCCTCCCACTCGTTGAACGACCACGATGAAGAGAACCAATACAGGGTTCGTGTGTAGGCTTCAATCTCTGCAAAATAGAGCAAGGTGTCGCCGGCCGAAGCCCCATCGATGGAGTAATCCTCGCCGATGGTCAATTCCACGGCTTGGGCAACAATGCTGCCGTCCGGCATCACCCAATCAGCACCGTGGATGGTGCCCGACCGGTTCGCGACCTCATCGGTGGTGGAGCCACCTTCGCCTTCACCGAAGGCAAACCGTGAGCGTTCGACCATCGAGGAGGCGTCTTGTCCACTGGCCACGGACACGTTGTCGATCAAGCCCTCGAAGTAATGACATTCACATCCCGCACCCATGCGAGCGATGTACAACTCGTCGCAGGACAGACCGTTGGCATAACAGTCGTTGGAACCGAAGTCACCCAGCGGAAGACTGGCGTCGGGGTCTGCCACCTCACCTGCCTCCTCGCCGTTGATGAAGAAGCGGTACCCGTCCCCTTCGACAACATGGACAACGATGTGCGTCCACATATCGGCCTCAACCGTGCCGTTGGACAGCGGGTGCTTTGCTAGGCTGTACTCGGACGAAAACGCAACGTGGTCGTCGTTGAGGTACAAGCCCCAGCCGTAGTCGCCCTTCATCATCACGAATTGGATGCCTTCGGTGGAGAAGGGGTGGACCCATGCAGAAAGTTCCAGAACGGAATCGTTGCCGATGTCCAATCCGTCGTCGTGGGAAACGACCACATGGTCGGAAATGCCGTCAAAGCGGAGAGCGTAATCGGCGCCGGGACCGAGTTCAACCACACCGTAAACCGGAAAGTACTGGGGGTCGTTTTCCAAATCGTTCCAGGTGCCCGGCTCGATGTTGCCCATGTTGGTTCCAGCAATGTGAACGTAATCCTCGTCACCGCCTTCCGAAGGTTGGGCATCGCCCCATGCACGGTAGAAGAACGGCGTGCCGTCGTGCCACTTGTAGACACCTTCACCGGCGGCGTCGTTGAGACCGATCCAAAGGTGACGTGACTGGTTGTTCCAACTGGCGAAGGTGTTGACGATCCACTCGTTCTCGTCAGCGTCGTCAACGGTTACGAGGAAACCATCCAACGAACGGGCATAGGAGGCAGCGTCTTCCCACGACGAGGCAGTGAGCAAATGGTACGTGTTGTTGTTGGCAGGATTCACGGCCGTGTGGAGGATATCCATCGTTTCGGAAGATTCAGCCTGAACGGGAGCCATCAACGGCGCTGCGAGGCTGATCAAAAAGAGCGAGAGGAGGCAAAGGGCCTTCTTCATGGTCAAAAGCACATCGCCGCCACCTATTAACGGCTTGGTAAATCGGTTTGACTG
>JBMZJQ010000061.1:0-8098 GCA_049617635.1 Candidatus Poseidonia sp. | reverse complement strand
TCGTCGGTTGAGCCATCGCCGGTGCCTTCTGGAAGGTCAAGTCCTTCCGTGTCAGCTCCAGCAGCTTCGAGCGCATCGGTGAGCGTTGAGAGGTCGTGATTTTCAACATCAACGATGTCATCGAGCGTGTCAAAGTCCGCCATTTGGGCCTGTGCCTCTTGAGCAGAAACGCCGGTGATGTAGTTGATGCTGGCAAAGACCATCGGGAGGTCGTTGCTGTATCCCGTGGTTTCCGGGCCAACGATCACGTAGGCGTTGTCGTTTTCGTCCCAAGCGTACACACCCACACCAACGATGGTGGCGTGCTCGGTGCTCCAGAGTGGGGCCCACATGCCGTCGACGTAGGGGAATTCAGGTGTCTCTTGGTCCTCAGCAAGATCCGTAAAGGTCTGCTCGAGGTTCTCGCCAAACGATTCCAACACGCTTTCAAGGCCGGAGTCGGCAAAGGCTTCAGCAATAGCAATCAGTGCGTCGCTGACGTCCATCTCTTCTTCAACCGTGTAGCAGTGGAAACTGCTGTCGAACGGTTCAGATTCGCCGTCATGAACAAGAGAAACGCTGAGACAGTAGTCGCCAGGGCCGGAAACATCGTAGGTTTCGCTCACCGTTGCGTAGCTTGCTCCGTTAAACGCTTCTTGCGTGCTCCACAACTCCGTGTCGAACTCATCCGAGAGCGTGGCGTGGAGGGTCACATCGGTGTACTCGTTACCTTCGTAGTCGTTCGCTGAGGTGTCGAGGTAAAGCGTGTAGCCGTCACCGTAGAAGGATGTGTAACTGATGGAGGGGCCGTTCCATTCCGTAGCGCAAGCATCGTAACTGGTGATTTCAACATCATCTTCATCGGAGAGCACGGCCGTCATGCAGGTCTCAACGTCCCCATACGACGATGGAGCAGGGATGACAGCGTCGTCCAATTGGAACCATATGGAGTTTGAAGAATAGCCGTCGTAGTAGACTTCGCATGCCATGTAGTTATCACAAACATGCAGTTGGTCGGACTCCATCACCATGGTTCCGTCTCCGTCGTACGCCCACACACCCATGAGGTAGTAGGTGGCCTCGCCTTCGTCGGAGCCGTCGGGGCAGTCGTCCGTGCCGTCGTTCACCTCGTCGAGAAGAATGGTCTCCCCGCTGTCACAATAGAAGTCCGTCGCACCCGTTCCATCTTCATCCGATCCGTCATCGCAATCGGCAACGCCGTCGTTCGCCCACTGGAAGGGGAGGGTTTGTGAGTAGTCGGCGCACCAGAAGTACACGTTCTCGCTCTCGCCGGTGCTGGTGTCAATACCGAGGGTTTCGGGGTTGATACCGCCGTAGAAACCGTACACTTCTTCGTCGTTGTCGTTGGTTGAGGGGTTCATGGTAAGGTGGAAGTCCATTTCATCTGAGCCGTCAGAGCAGTCTTCCCAGCCGTCGTTCAGGTCCCAAATACTGACAACTTCACCGTTGTCGCAGGTCCACTCGTATTCGCTGTTGTCCCACTCATCGTCCCAGTCATCGCCGCCATCATCGCCGAACCAATCCTCAATGACATCACCGAGCGATTCGTCCAGTTGCGCCTCAAAGTCTTCTGCGATGGCTTCACCGAAAGCAACGCTCGATTGTCCAAGGACGTTGCCGAGCATGATGAACATCACGGGGTTTCCTGGTGGACAGGAGTCGCAAGCGACAGCGTCGATGGCGGTTCCATCGCCAAGGTCGACCTGCAGGGTTTCGTCTTGCTTCATGGAGAACTCAACGAGGTCCATCTCGGCAGGCTCGTTGTAGGTACCCCCATCTTGGAAGGCGTCCGAGACGGTGATGTCAAATTCGCCAGCGTCGAAGCCAAATTCTTCAGTGGGCAATCCGGTAAGGAAAATTTCGTAATCGGCCGACCCATCGTAGGTGCCTTCGACCATTCCGCACAGATCAACAACGTAGCTATCGCCCCATTCCTCGTACACGCCAACGTCCATTTCGTCTTCAGCGCACTCCCAAGACGTGTAGTCGTTGGAGGCGGCTTCGATGTAAATGGGGCTTGCAGAGCCCAGGCGCCAAACGGCATCCGAAGCGATGCTGTACTCGAAGTTGATGCCGGTGTTGAAGTCCACGTCGATGGTTTCGCCGCCGCCTTCAAGTCCGATATCCACTCCGAGGTTCATGTCGTTGCCGACGGTCATGGCGACGTCCATATCGGCACCGACCAATTCGTAAGCGTCGTTGAGGTATTCGGTGTACAGGATGTCCACGGTCAACACGTTCTCGGCTTCGGCGACCACGCTAATGTCGAAGGACGTGGGCTCGCTGCCAAAGGTGGTTTCTGACCAATCGGTCAAGAGGATAAAGTTGGAAAGAAGGCCGTGTCGCAGCACAACATCGCTGGTACGGCTCCACACCTCAATGTCCTCGCCGTCCAAGTTCTGGATGGTCTGGGCAGAGATGTCCTCAGTTTGGTGAACATAGACGTTTGTTGCGCCGGTGGTCAGCTGCCCGATGTCAAGGTTGAACCCGGCGTCTGTTGCGTCGTCCATGATTTCGGTGAACAAAGCGGCGATGTCCAGTCCGGTCACGTTTTGCAAATCATTGTCAAGACTCGACCAGTCGTATTCGACGCCGTAGTAGTATTCGGACGCTTCAGAAGGTTGAGCCTGCACCGTCGCCAAGGGCGAGAGGGCGGTCAACAAGAGCAAGGTCACAAGCAGGCCGGATGGTGCGCGTCGTAGCATTGACATCAACAACCTCGGCTCTCAACTCCATTAAAACTCTATTCCCTCCGGCGTCCGCATTTTTCAAGCTGGCTTGGCGCTCAAAAGAGGGGAAGGGCCAATCATGCATCGTTTGTGCTGGCTGCCCGGCAGACCTCGACAAAATTTTCAAACATCTCCTTGCCAAATTCCGAATCGTTCACCTCGGGATGAAACTGCAACCCAAACCGGTTTCCTGCATCGTTTTCCATGCCCTGGACCTTGCAGGAAGGGCTGCTGGCCGTGATGAAAAATCCTTCTGGGACTTCGTGTACTTCGTCGTTGTGAGATTCCCACACGGTCTGGGTCGGGTTGGTTCCTGCGAAGATGGTCCCCCCGCCGTTCACCAGTTCAATCTCCATCGCACCGAATTCGGGTTCGGGCGATTCTCGAGCATCGCCCCCGTAATGACGCGCCATGAATTGGTGGCCGGCACAAATCCCGAGAATGGGGATGTCCAATTCCAGAAACGCTGCGCAGTTCCCCAACTCTCCGCTCAGACCGACGCGAGCCGCCCCCCCGGAGAGGATCAAGCCGTCCAACTCGCGAAGTTCTTCAACGGGCGTTGTGTTGTCGATGATTTGCGTGTCCACCTTCAAGTAGCGCAACATTCGCCACTCGCGATGGGTCCATTGTCCACCGTTGTCCACGACATCGATCACCAATGGTCTGTCCGACATGACGCTCACTTTTCCAGCGGTGAAAGAGGAACGACCATGAACATGCCGATGCATCAAAGAAGAGGCATGCTGTGGGATGTTCATGGGCAGAACGGTCACGATTGGCGTGCTGTTGGCCCTCCTCGTTTGCACCATGCCCCCTGCGATGGCGTGCGAAACGGAAGTCGCCAACGCCCTCGAGGGAAAATTTCCTTCACCGACGGGGATTTCACCCAACAAAGACGAGTCAATTCGGGAGTCGGTTCGTCTTGCTGAAGTCGGCCAACATGTCGGTCGGGAAATGCTCTGGCAGGTGTTGATGGGTGCCAACCTCAGCGAGCGGGCCATCGCCGACGAAATTGACCGAGCAATGATCGAAAACGGCTCGAATCCGGAATGGCCTTCGTTCTCAACCATCGTCGCCTCTGGGGCCAACGGTGCCATCCCCCACGGCGACCCCGCCAACGATGGAGCGGGACCAAAGCAGGTTCTCGTCGGTGACGTGGTCGTGATTGACCTGGGCGGTCGCGTCAATGATTGGGTCAGCGATGTCACCCGAACGTACGTGGTCGGTGGGACGACCAATGCCACCATCATCAAAGCCTACATGGCGGTCTACGACGCTCAAAACCTCACCTTCCCCTTGATTGAGGCAGGAACCCCAGCATGGGCGTTGGACGATGTGGCGCGCACCCACATTGAGGAACAAGGCTTTGGTGAACACTTCATTCACTCCCTCGGCCATGGTTTTGGCGTGTGTGTCCACGAGCCTCCTCTGCTGTCCGGTGGAACCGACGACCCGTTGTTCGGACTCTCGTACAATCAACAGCCCCTTGCTCCCTACGACGCCATCACCATCGAGCCAGGCATCTACCTTGACGGGTGGTTTGGCATTCGTATTGAAGACGATTTTTTGGTCAACCAAGAAGACCATGAATTCTTGACGTCGGACCTCCCGCGTGATTTGGATTGGTTCATGATCACCCGCGACGATTACGATGCGTCGCTGGCCTTCACGCCTCAACCTGATGAACAGGTGGAAAGCAACAGCCTGCCCGTCCCAGTTGGGTTGATTGAAATCGTTTCGCTGGTCGGCCTGGCAGGCTGGCGCCATCGCCAGTCAACCGGGTTTGAATCAGAGCAGGGTACGCTCAGCGATGATGAACCGTGACCGTGCCGCACACACGACACCAAACTTTGGTTCCGTCCTTCCGAGGGGTAACGCCAGCGATGTCAATGCTGGCTCCGCACTCGCACCTGACCACGTTCTCCATGGGGCTGGCGAAGCAGAGGGGCTTCATCAAGTGAACGCTTCAATCCCATGTGATGAAGGTCTGAAACAACACGAAGCATTTGGTGGTGGAGAAGCCTTTGACCTCGGTCACGCTTGTGTCCGCGGGTAGGCCGCCGGCCTGCTTCACCAGTGCTTCTAATTGTGCGGCCCTTTCTTCGAATGTGCTGCGTTCCACGATGGCCCAGCCTCGCAACAGGCAAAGGCCCCGGGGGACGAAAAGATCGAAGAGATCGGGGAGATGTTCGAAACTGTCGTGAGGTAGGTTCACGAGGACGACGTGCGCTTGTTTTGAAAGCCCATCGTCCTCTTTCCACGTCCTTGCGTCTCGACACACCACCGTTGACGGATTCAATGCGTCCTCGTGCTTCGCCGTCCATGCTTGCAGATTCCGCTTCATCAAGTCAACCGCTTTGGGATTGAGGTCGCCAACGAGGTACCCCTGAAGAAGGCCGGGCTCGGCAAGCAGCAGGGGAAGCGAGGGGCCAACGCCCGCATAGGGGTCGGCGACCACCAAGGCGCGCCCCAACCGGCGGCGTAAGATACGCATCTCCTCCAGAGTGCCTTGGCGCTGGTGCGAAAGGCGGGCAGAAAAGTAGGCCTCGGCCGGGTCAACCAGGACGGTGAACCCGTGCTCACGAACGTGGGTCTGTGTGGTTGGACCCTCGCCTCTCCATGCGATGGGCCGCAGGTCACGTACCCGGAAATCGCCCGTCACGCCTGCGTCCTCGCACACAACACGGACGTTGGCCATGTGCGCCAACATCGCTTCAGCGATGGCTTTGGCGTGCGGTTTTGCCTCGTCTTCGAATTTCAACATCAGAACATCGCCCTGCGTTTCATAGGACGACGGCCAGGTGGATTCGGGCAAGGATTGCAATGCTTCGGGAAGGCGTTCTCGCCAATGCGTGGGCCCCTTTGCGTTCGGTTCAGCGTCCACACACACCATGCCCTCCCAGCAAGGATCGCCTTCCTCAGGTGCGGTTTCGGTGAGGGGAATCCCTCGATGCGTCTCGCTGAGGACGATAACGCCGCTGTCGCCGAGCCAATGTTCATCACGACAGCGTTCCAACCAAACCTGTGTTTGGTTCCTCGGCACGCTCAAATGACGCATGGCCCTCGCCCTGTCCAAGCGTCTCGGTGGTTTGAGTATGGCGGCCTCTTCTTCCTCCAACACCCCACTTCCCGCCACAGGGTTGTTGTTGATCGGTATGGGCATGGGAACCGTTGAGGGCATGACCGTTGAAGCAAAACAGGCAGCAACCGCCGCCGACCATCGCCGATACGAAGCCTACACGGCGCTTTGGCCCTCGGAGGAGCTCGCTCGTCTCGAGAGCGAGATCGGTCCCGTTGAACGCGTGATGCGCCCTGAGGTCGAGCAACCAGAGGTGTTGTTTGACCTCGCCAAGGTTTCATTGGTGGCGTTGTTGGTGGTCGGCGACCCACTGCAAGCGACCACGCACGTGGATTTGCAACTCCGGGCGACCGAAGAAGGCATTGCATGCCATGTGATTCACGGCGTTTCCATCACCACGGTGGTGACGGGTGCCATCGGTCTGTCCAACTACAAATTCGGGCGCCAAACCACCCTCACCTATCCCCACGGCACATGGGTGGCCACTTCGCCGCTGGAAGTCATCGCGTCGAACCAAGAGCAAAACCTCCACACCCTTGCCCTTCTGGACCTCGACCCTACTGGACAAGGAACCGGGGATCAACGTCCGATGCGGCCCGCGGATGCTGTTCAGTCGTTCGAACTGATGTGGGAGAAACTGAACGAGAACGAAGATGCGGGGCAACACCCTTCGGTTCGTTCCTACCTTGAACGCTCAATGGATTCAATTTCCGTGGTGCTGTGTTCGGACATGGGTACGCCTGACCAAAACATCGTGTTCACCACCATGGGGCACTTGGGCAGCGAATCAGGGGGGCGTCTGAACTGCCTTGTGTTCCCCGCTAACGCGAGTGAGGTTGAAGAAAAGGCCCTTCTTCGCTGGAGTCGAGGTGAGTAAGATGTTCGGTTTGTCGGATGAAATCGTGCTCTTGCTTTCCTTCTTGTTGTTCATGGCATTCTTTGCCGGGGTGGGCTTGGCGTCCATGCGTGTCAAACAAGACACCACCGACGATTATCTCGTTGCGGGTCGCGGCATGCATCCAGCCCTGGCGGCACTGAGTGCCGTGAGTACATGGAACTCCGGCTACATGTTCATCGGGTTCATCGGCTTCATTTTCGTTCAAGGGTATTCGGGCATCTGGATTGGTTTGGTGTCCACCATCGGGCAGGTTGTTGCCTGGGTTTGGTTGTACAAATTCATCCAAAAAGAAGGCAATGAGCGTGGTGTTCGCTCGCTCTCTTCCCTCGTATCCAAAACCAGAGGCGCACCCGAAGCGAAATTGGCGGGTATCCTCTCCGTGGTGTTCCTCGCCATCTACGCGGCTGCGCAATTGGTGGCGGGTGGCGTTGCGCTCCAAGCCATGCTGGGATGGTCCGAGGTTGTCGGCATCCTCATCGGCTTTGTGCTCGTTGTCGCCTACTGTTACGCGGGCGGCATCCGGGCGTCTATTTGGACCGATGCGGCTCAGTCTTGTGTGATGATCGTCGGGTCGACCATCCTCTGTTATGTTGCTGTGTCTGAGGCAGGTGGCTTTTCGGGTCTGCACGACACCTTGAAGGGCGTCGATCCCGGAATGGTCAACCTCTTCCCTACTGATTTGACGTTCGGCGTGACCCTTTGGATTGGCGCGTTCTTCCTCGGGGGATTGGGTGTCGCCGGTCAGCCGCAAGTGGTGTCTCGTGTCATGACGCTCAAGGACGATGCTGACCGAAAAGCGGCCATGATCTGGTTCTTCGTCTGGCAAACCCCTTTCATCGCTCTGATGTTCATCATCGGGTTGGCGTGCCGTGCGGTGTTCCTCGACCTTGACGCTTCCCAAGCACAGGACGGGTTGCCGCTGCTGGCGATGGAAGTGCTCAATCCCTTCCTCGCGGGCGTCATCCTCGCCTCCATTTTCGCTGCCACCATGTCCACGGCTGACAGCCAAGTGCTCGCCTGCACGGCGGCCATCACCGACGACGTGAAGCCCGAGTGGAGCCAAGAACACAAGACGACGAAAATCGTCACGATGGTGATGGCGGTGGTCGTCACCATCATCGCACTCGGTGGTCAACAATTCCCCGGGTTTGGTGATTCCGTGTTTGCCCTGGTCGTCCTCGCTGTCTACGGTTTGGGTGGTATTTTCGTGCCGTTGTTGCTCATTCGTATGATGGGGTACGAGCCCGATACCGAGCACACCATTTGGATGATGGTGGCGGCCTTGAGCGCCGTCATCGTTTGGAGTTTGGGCCCCTATAACGAGGACATCTTCCCCTCCATCCCAGCCATGTCTGCTGCCTTCGCAACCCACTTCATCCTGTGTTGGAACCG
>JBMZJQ010000060.1:0-8298 GCA_049617635.1 Candidatus Poseidonia sp. | reverse complement strand
ATCACTGTGGTGTTGGCTGGTGTGCTGTACGTGTGGGCTAGCTCCCTCGCAGAAGGCAACACCGACGGAAACCTGGCCCTTTACGCGTTCAGCGGAAAGGATGCTCAGAACTCCCCAACGTCCGGCACGGATGACAACCTGATCATGCTGACCATGGACCAAGGTAGCGACATCAACTGGGCATCCGTCTCAGTCAAGCTCGCTATTGACGGTGCCGCACCTGTGACCTGCGACAACCCTGGCGTTGGCGGCACTGCTGTCTGCGCTCTTGTTGAGTTCGGCAACACCGAAGACCAGTTCTGGTCCGTCGGTGACGGTGTGACCGTTGTGGAGAACGGTGCTGACCTTTGTGACAGCGCCTGCAGCATCGATGTGACCATCACGGACACCCGTGAAGGCAAGACCATCGACACCACCAACGGCGTCCCTGCTGAGTGATTTCAATCACTGAGTGACGGTCAACTTCCAGGTCTCTGACCTGTACAACGCGCCTCCGCCGGCCAAGGTCGGCGGAGGGGCCTTTTCTCATTCTTCAAACGACATCATGCGGTCTCGCACGTCGCTGTGCTGATCCCACATGTGGAGCGAACGCCCACGAGCCGTGGTGATGAGCGCACGACCGAGCAATTCCATGCTGGTCAGCCATTGACCCAGCAGGGAGAGCGGACCGTTTCGTTTCCCAGCTCGACTTCGCCACCATAGCACAAGGCACGTGGCCTCGAGCAACGAGAAACCGAGATGAAGGCTGTTGGCCAACGTGAACGTGGCCGGCCAACCGTACAGGGCGATGAACCCCCAGCGAAGCGCAGCGCTTGCGGTGGCCACCGTCAACGCCAGAGGAGCGGTGATATGGAAGTGGAATTGGCGACGGAAGATTCGTGCAAAAACACCCTGATGTTTTCCACCTGCTCGCTTTCGCTGGCGTAGCAGCAATCGCTGCAGACCTTGGGCACGTCGAATCTTCTGCCGCCGTTGTTCTGAAGCCGTGGCGGGGGCCGCGTCAACAAAGCGCGCGGAAGCATCCACCACCACACGCCACCCCATGCAGCGCACGGAGGTGGCAATTTGGGCATCATCGGCGTTGGCACCGGCCACCAAATCATCGATGGCCATGGACGATGGTCGCCACATCATGCAGGACCCCTCGAGAAACGGCGTGCTGTCAACCATGGCTTCGGCCAACCGCATGGCGTCCCATGAGGCTCGATGTTCGGCTTCTTCTGTTCGTGCGTTGATGCGGCTGGGCAACGCGCCCACCGCACCGATCATGGGGTCGGCAAACCACTGCATCAACCGATGAAGAACGCCTCGTTCCAACATGGCGTCAGCGTCGGTCATGCAAATCAGCCCTTCGTGATGCTGGCCGATGTGTTGCAAGGCTTGGATGACGGCCGCGGTCTTTCCTTTCCGCTGGTCCATCTCCAGAAGTTCATACGATTCAAATGCCGACGGGTGGGCCTGAAGCCAATCCCGTGCCCGCTGGACCGTGCCGTCCGTGGAGGCCGAATCGATGATCACCAAGCGTGCTGAAACATTCTGGCTGGCCAAGTTGTCCAGTTTCTTTTCGATGATTTTGACCTCGTTCCAGACCGGCAACAGCACCGTGAGTTCTTCGCGATGCTGCGTTCCCTTCGGGCGATGCTCGCCTCGGTGGTCTCGGTCCCACCGGTACATGTCCCAGCGGTGGACGATGAAAGGGAGCAAAGCGGTCGCCAAGGCAGCCCCTTCCACCGCTGCTGGTACGACGACCATGCGCCAACCTGCCTGCATCCCTCCTTGAGTTCTCCGACCCAAGACCGGCTGGAGACGATGTTTCGTGCGTGCTTTCTTCACCCCGCAACGCTTGGACGGGCTCATGCGCAAGGTGCTTCATGTCGGACCTTGCAACACGCCAGGCGGCATGGCGACCGTGATGCACACGCTCGCGGAATTCCCTCCCGAGGGGTGGGAAGCGGAACTGCTCCCCTCCCACGCCCCCGGCGGTTTGTGGGCCAAGTGGCGGGCCTACCGCCGTGCGCGCAAGGAACTTCATCGACGTTGCAGCGACCAAGCCGCCAAGCCCGACGTGGTTCACGTCCACACGGCCGCTGATTGGTCGTGGCGCAGGAAACAACGTTTGATTCAAGCCGTACGCCAATACGCCGTTCCCGTGGTGCTTCACCTGCACTCAGGGCGTTTTGACCAATGGCTGGGTCCTCCAGAAGGAACACGAGCACAGCGGTTTCGGCAGTTCGCAACCGACCATCAGCTCACCGTGGTGGTGCTCAGTGACCCATGGAAACAGCGGCTGTCGCCAAGCACGGGTCCCTGTGTTGTGGTTGGAAACCCGGTTCACCCACGTTTCGCTCCCCCTTCCACGCCTCGAGCGACGCACCATCTCCTGCTCATGGGACGTAACGACCCCGTCAAAGGCCACGATTTTGCCATTCAGGTAGCCTCTCGGTTGAAAGAGGATTTTCCGTCCCTTGAGTTGACCATGACCGGACGTGACCGTAGCGAGCATGTTTTCGTCAACCCTCTTGGTTGGATCTCCGAGGAGCAGAAATTGAACCTCTTGCAGTCTGCGACCGTACTGCTCTTACCCTCATCTCACGAAGGCCAACCTCTCGTCGCCCTGGAAGCTGCAGCGTGTGGTCTACCGGTCTTGGCACACGATGACCTTCATTCCCTGCCTGATGGAACCTTCACCACCGGACCTTCGGTGGATGACTGGGTCGAAACGCTTCGCGAACTGCTGTCCTCGCCTCCCGTTCTCGGGCAGGCCGTGAAGGAACACAGTGTTGAGGCCGTGCGTGCAAGATGGGCATCCATCTACGACTCCATGGCTTGATTGAGGGCCTCCATGAGCACCTCGACGCTGGTGGTCCACGAACACGAAGCCTCGGCGTACGCACGCGCCTCCTTTTGCCCGCGCTCGAGGGCTTTCGAATCAAGTTCACTCAACCAGGCAACAGCATCGCGATGAAAACTGGATTGTGGATACAGCGAAAACCAAGACGAGTCGGTGTGTTCCAATCGGTGACCATCATGGTCGATGCCCAACACGAGCAGTCCGGACGCCAAGTACTCGCTGCGTTTCAGCGGACTGGCCAAGGCCCAAACAGTGGTGTCCGGCATAGGGAGCAACCCGACATGATGGCGAGCCAATTCGATTCCGAGGTCGGCCTGCGGCATCGTGGGCTGAACATCCAGCCAAGCAGACGAAGTTGCGATGTTCATGAGGGCTTGTTGTACGTCGCCTTCACCGATGAGCGTCATGCGAATGTCTCGCCCTGCGTTGACCAAAAGTTGACCCAGCATCGGAAGCGAAAGCACGCCTCGGTGTTTGTCCAACCGACCATGGTACACCAAATGCAACGCTTCATCTGAGGTCGGCTGAGGCGTGAATCGCTCCAAATCAACGCCGGCCGGAACGACGAAGAGACGAGTCTTCTCGACTGCACAGCGTTTGGAAACGAAGGCTGCATGGGCCGGAGAAACCACGGTACCTCCCGTCATGATTCCCTTGTCCACCAAACGCCATGCTTTTTTCCAACTGCCCCACTGCAACCGCCCGAAGAGGCCGCTATCGGCTGGAGGGGAACGGTCCATCAGAACCATCGGTTGGTTCAGGGATTTCAGCAACGGTGCCAATCGACCCGCAATGGGCCAGTCAACCATCACCACATCAAAGCGGTGTTGCGTTCCTTGTTCTTTGAACCAAGAACCAGCGTTTCGGGCCAATGAACGAGCTTGGAAACCGCGTCGCTGAGATTGGTTGAGCGACACATGATTCCACGGAAGGCGTTGGTGAACATGAGGCTCATCGGCGTTGAACACGGTCAATTGGTGGTGCTGTTCGACCAGACCGCGAGCGAGTGCGTCGGTGGTGGTGGAGCAAAGGTCGCCCCAACGACGCACCGTTACCCAAGCGATGTTCATGGTTCGAACTCCTCAAGGTATCGGATGATCATCTGCGCTAACCCTTCTTCAAGGGAGATGGACGGCTCCCAATCGATGATGGATTTGAGCCGCTGATTCGAGCCGAATGAGCGATGAATGTCTCCTTCTCGCCCTTCTCGGTGGGTTGCCTGGAGTGGTGCAGAGAGGACGTTTTGCTTCACCAATTGCCGATTGATCCCCTCCACCACGTCAAGGAGCGTGTGCTCCTTTTGGCAACAAACATTGGCTACACCGGACGCAAAGGGGGATGCTTTGTGAGCCAGTTGAACGATGGCGTTAGCCAAATCGTCAACGTGGATGAAGTCTCGGCTTTGCGTTCCATCACCGTGCATGTGAGGGCCCTCTCCTGCTGCCATCGTGCGTATGAACGATGGAATCACCGACCGGTTGGTGGCGAAGTCAAGTTGGTGACCGCCGTAGACGTTGAAAAAGCGCAAGGCAATGCCGTTCATGCCTTGGGCTCGATAGCGTTCAAGTTCCAACTCGTTGAGCCGCTTGCTCTCTGCGTACGGCGAGAGGGATTCCAACGTCTGGTGCTCATCAAGAGGCATGCTCGGGTTGGAGCCATACACAGCTGCGCTTGAGGCAATGATGACCCGTTGCACTTTGTATTTGGCAGCAGCAGCCAGGACGGTTGCCGTCCCGTCCACGTTGACCGACATGGTCGTTTCCGGGTCCTTCACAGAAGCGGGAACGGAGGTGATGGCTGCAAGGTGGATCAGTGCATCGCACCCTTGCATCGCTTCGCCAACCGCCTCACCGTCCCGGATGTCGGCAACCGAATGTTTGCATCCTAGCGCAACCAGCGCTTCGAGTTTGGAGGATTGCTCAACCGTCTTGTGGTCGAGCACATGCACGTCCCATCCGTGTGTGGCGAAGGCAAGGGCGCAAGCGTGGCCAATGTAGCCGCCACCTCCGGTGATGAGCACACTCGCCATGCACCCTTGACTCCCCTCTGCCTCATAGCCTTTGTAGCCTTCTAGAGAGAGCGAGAACCAAAAGCCCCGGGTGTTTCAAGCCACAGCAGGAGACGGTGCAATGTGGAAGGCGTGGCGACGTTTGCCAATTCGTAAAGCCTACAATTCGGGTGATTGGGCGACAGCAGCGGCGCTTGCAAGGCGTGAATTGATGACGGGAAACCGAGCCTTTGCTCAGGATATCATCCTGCGGTCCCTGTACAACCAACAGGCGTGGCAAGAAGTGTTGGACTTCATCCGCGAACATCCCGAAGCTGATGACGGAAGGTACGAGCGACGAGTGAATCTCAAACTTGCTCAGATAAGGCAAACCGAGCACGGCGAACCAACGCCAAGCGAAGAAAAGGCGTGGAATGAAGAGGATTTGTTGAAAAATTGGGTGCAAGAGGATCACAGAGTTTGGCTTCGCCATCCATGGGGCTGGACGCATTGGGACATGCCGAAGGGTTACGACCTCGCTTCTACTCATCCCGCGTTGCTCCACTTGGCGATGCAGGTGCTTCTCGGCCCGTGGGTGAAGGCCACCAAACAGTGGTCGGTCGAACAGCGTCAACCCGGTCAGCGTCTCGGGCTCGCTTATTCAGGTGGCGTGGACTCCACCGCCGCCCTCCTTCTCCTGCCCGACGATACCGTCCTTGCCTATCACCAGCGCAACTTCGATTCCATGCTGAGCCACACGCTCCCTTTGGCGACCTTCGCCGCCATCAAGGAGCGAACCGGAAGGGAGGTTCTGTCCATTCCTTCCAACCACGAGCGCATTCGTACCTATCACGGCAAACCGAACGGGTTCTCCGATGCTCATGCATCCGGCGTTCACCTCATTCTGTTGGCCGACCACCTCGATTTGGGTGGCATTGCGTTCGGAACGCCAATCGACAACACCTGGCTCAAAAAAGGCTCATTTTACCGCGATTTTTCAGCAGACCCGTACTGGGCCACTTCACGAGCCATGTTTGCGAAGGCCGGGCTGGCTTATGTTCTGCCCATTAACCACATTTCTGAGGCGGGCGCGTTGGAAGTGTGCCGCCAAAGCGTATTGGCCGATGTGGTCAATTCTTGCCTGCGCGGGGTTGGCGAACAGTGGTGCGGTCGATGCTGGAAGTGTTTTCACAAGAACGGGCCGCTGGGACGAGATTTTGACCCAAAGGCACCCGAGATCACGACCTTTCTCAACACCAAACCGTTGCGTACAGCACAACATGCCCTGTGGGCGCTGCAAGTCCAACAACTCGAACATTTAGCTCCACATCTTGGTGTGCACCTCCAATCGGATTTGTCCTGGTGGGCGGAGGCCTACCCGCCCGGATTGGCGCTCATCGATGAGCCATGGCGGGCGACGGTGGAGGCGCGTACCGATGCAATGCTCAAGCGTATGCGCCAACCCTATCCGTTGGAATCGGTACACATCGATACCTCCGTCTAAGTGACAAAACCCAACGGCAGGTGGTTGAGACGGGCAAGCATGAAGAAGTCTGCCCGCAAGGCCAGAACATGGATGGTGGGGCGCACGACGATGGCGACCTTAACCTCGAAGAATATGTGGGTTCAGCCAATGAACGCCTTCGGGTGAGAAACGCTCGTAATGAACGTGAGATACGGAGGCTTCGCAACAGTGTCTCCTTCCAGTTGGGATTTCATCTCACCAACGCCATTCGCCAACCATGGCGCCTACCCTTCTTGCCAATCTCGTTCCCTTTGCACGCGTTCCGCCTGGGTTTGCAGCGATTAGGCAAGCGACCCTTGGCAAGCGCCATTGAATCGGCGGTTGAAACCGAACGGAATCATTGTATTGTTTTGTTTCCAACCAACGGCGTGGGTTTCGGCCACTTCACCCGGATGTACGCTGTTGCACGAGCGTTGCGAAAGGCGGACCCCGAGCTCGAGATCGTGTTTTTCACACCGATGCCAACCTTGCATGTGTTGTACAGCGACCAGTTTCCCACTTACCATTTGGCAGGACGATACAAGCACGCCAACATGACAGCCACGCAGTGGAACGGCTTGGTGGAGGACATGTTACACTTGGTCTTCGATCAACACCGACCCAAGTGGTTCATGTTCGACGGTGCCTTCCCTTACCGCGGCATGCTCAACGCCATCGCTTCCCAGCAGGGCATGGAAAAATGGTGGATGCGGCGAGGTTCCATGAAATCAAATACCTCGGTTCCTGTCGACAGTTTCGATTTTTTTGACGGCTTTCTCGTCCCAGGTGAATCATCGGGAGACGAAAACGAACGCGAACACATCGTTCCGCCCATTCGTGTCATGGACCCCGATGAGGCGTGGGACCGAGCCTATGCTCGCTCACGTTTGGCCGTGCCCGACGACGCCAAGGTGGTGTACGTTCAACTGGGGGCGGGACGCATCAACGACATTGAGGGCGTCTTGAACAATGTCCTCGCCGCCCTGTTCGCTCACGAGCACGTTTACGTGGTGCTGGGCGAATCGATGTTGGGCGAACGCCTCGATGTTCATCATGAGCGTCTGCGCGTGATCCGCGATTACCCCAATTCACTCTACATCAACGGCTTTGACGCTGCAGTTCAGGCTGGTGGCTACAATTCCTATCAGGAGATGCGTACCTTCGGGGTGCCGACCTTGTTTATTCCCAATACCGACACCGGCATGGACGATCAGGTCAAGCGATGCCAGAACGCCGAACGAGAGGGGTGGGGTTTGGTCGTGTTAAAGCCGGATGCTTCAACGCTCAATAAAGGCATAGAACAGTTGTTGATTCTTGATTCAATATCCCACGATCAAGGGATGAACGGTGCTTCAACCGTCGCTGAGATTGTACTCAATTCCTAAGCAGTGTCATCAACGCTTGGACCCTCTCCTTATGTTCGAGTGACTCGAGAAGAGGTGCGAAGTCTTGTTCAAGCATTCGTTGTTGGTCGGTCGCGTCCATTTCAGGCAAATAAGTCCTCAATTGTTCGAGGACATGCAGACGGTATTTTGGTGGAACAAGTTCGATGGCCGGTGGATAGAATGCTTCGAGGTGATGCAAGGGATACGTTGAGGCGGCCAATCGGTCAAACAAAACGTTGAGTTTTGGGCCCCGCTCGATTTTATTCAATGCCCAACCCAACACGTTCTCATGCGAGATGAATTCTGCCGAGAGTTTTGTGACGACTTCTTTTGATTGGAGCGAGGTGATGAAATCTTGGTCATCAAAATCAGTTTGATCTAGGCCTCGCTCAATCAATTGTTTTCGGAAACATTTCCAGCAATTATTGCAAGTTTGTGGCCAATCTCCCCGAATGCATGAACGCGCCATTCCTCGGTAAGGAGAGCGATGCACGACGGTGCTTGTTCCGACCTCGCTGACTCCTGCGACGGGCAGAAACAACGGGACACCTGCGGCAGAGAATAAGGGTGC
>JBMZJQ010000059.1:0-8798 GCA_049617635.1 Candidatus Poseidonia sp. | reverse complement strand
CGGGACTGCAGATCCTGAGACCGGAGTTCGAATCTCCGTCCGTGCTCCAAAACAACTCACCAAACAAAAATACCATACGAGGCTTGAAAGCCAATCTTGCAGAGCCCCGTTTGTTCTTCGAGGGATGTGACCATGCCGGAACTCAATCCAAATCTTGCGTTGGTTGGGTCGGGTTTTGCCGCCTTCCTCGCGCCTCCGGGCCCCGAAGTGGTTCGGTTCACGGTCGGGCAACCCGACTTCGACACCCCTCAGCCCATCGTTGACGAAGCCAAGGCTGCGCTTGACCGAGGAGAGACCGCTTACACGCGCCCCCAAGGAAGCGAATCCCTGTGCACGGCGGTCGCCAACCACCTCACCCGGTTCAACATCCATGTCCTTCCCGATGACGTGGTCGTGACGCCGGGATGCAAGCAGGCTTTGCTGTACGGGATGATGGCGGTGCTTGCGCCCGGTGACGAGGTCCTGCTGCTCTCACCGGCATGGCCTTCCTACGATGGCATGGTGCGTTTGACCGGGGCAACCCCAGTCCACGTGCCGGTTCTCCGCGAAAACTACCATCCTGATTTCGACGGTTTGGAAGCCCATGTCACCTCCAACACCAAAGCCATCATCATCAACTCGCCCAACAACCCTACCGGAGCCGTTTACACCCGTGCAGAAACAGAGCGGCTGGTGGCGTTTGCCAACCGTCACGACCTGTGGATTCTCGACGACATGATCTACTCCACCTTGGTGTGGACCGACGAAGGCTACACCTCTCCGTGTGAATTTGAGGGAGGTGCAGAACGCACCATCACCATCGGCGGGTGGTCCAAAGGCTGGGCGATGACGGGATGGCGCCTCGGATGGGTCGCAGGCCCAACCAACGTGATGACCGGCGTGAAAAAAATCAACGTGAGTGCAGCCACGCACGTACCGACCTTCCTGATGCCTGCAGCCGAAAAGGCGCTTGAACTCCGCGAAGAGATTGAGGTGATGGAAGAGGCCTTTGCAGAGCGTCGTTTGGCGATTCACAAGGCGTTCTCCGCCCTCCCTGGCGTGGTGGTCCCTCAGCCTGAGGGGGCGTTCTACATCCTGTGCGACATCACCGGAACGGGGATGACCGACATGGAATTCGCCACCGAAGCGCTCGAGAAAGCGCAAGTCCAGGTCATTCCCGGTTCGCTCATGAAGGGCGGTGAAGGGCTGATTCGGGTCAGTTACGCCACGTCGCTTGAGAACATCCACGAAGGTGTTCGACGGCTGAGGGAATGGCTTGAATCACGTCAATGAAAGCGCTTCGAGCGCCTCACGAACGTAGAGTATGCCTGTGATGACCAGCCCAATCACGATGCCGCGCTGAATATCGTCGCTTTTCCAGCGCTCAAGCCATCGCTTGCCAAGCTGTGCTCCCACCAAAGCAGACAGAACAAATCCAACCATGAGCCACGTGTTTGTGGACAACACGGATGCGTCATTGACGAGATAGATTGGTATTCTCGTCAGGTCAACCACAAGAGCGAGGACGGCTGCTGTTGCGGCATATGCCGATTTATCGGGCAAGCGTTCCTTCAGAAACATCGCCCGTAACGCTCCTTGATGGCCGGTCAACCCCCCGAGGAACCCGGAGCCAAATCCTCCAAGCCGGTCTTCGGCCTCTGGTAACCGAATGGACGACCACGACTCGCTCACCTTCAGCAACGGAAGCACGATGAGCGCCAAACCCACCACCAACAACAGCGGGTCGGAAGGGATGAACGATTGAAGCACCGCTCCAATCAACGCTCCAATCAACAACGCCCATCCAAACCGTTTCAGTGCATCTCGATCGATGTGTTCGCGGAGCATTCTCGACTTGATGAGGTTGTGAACGCCATGAACGATAGCCACGCCGGCGATGGCTTGGTGAGGGTCAAACCAGACAAGAAACACCGGCGTCATCATCGTCGCCAGCCCGAATCCTGCCGGCACGGTCAGGGCAGCCGCCACAACGCAGACCAGCATGGCCAACATGACGACGATCGTTTCCATGCACGCCCCTCGTGCGTGGAGATGGGGCAGAGTACACTATCAATCCCGCTCTTGTTTCTTCCGTCAAGGCGCTGTTTGAACCTGGACAAATCCGTCCTGCTCACGGGTTGGGTAGACCTTCAGATCCTTTTGTTTGGAGAACTTCCCCACCAGTCGTCCGTATGGGGGAAACAGCGGGAAGGGTGACCATTCCTTCATTTCGCCCGTGACAATATCGTGCGTGGTTTGGTGAAGGGGACAACGGATACACCCGTCGGATATTTTCCCACCGTAGGCAAGCGGCCAGCGCATGTGGCGACACAGGGCTTCAGTGGCCAAAACCTCCCCGTTTTGTCGGGTGACCATGACCAAGGTTCCATTGACCGTGACCATCTTTTTCTTCCCTTCTTTCAGCCGCGATGATTTGATTGCGTTGCCCCACGTCATGCCTTCACCTTCTTCGGAAGAGGAACATTGAGATGGTCAAGGGCGCGTTCTGCACTGGCAATGGCTCCTTGAACCGAAGGATGGGCTCGATGGTCGCCGACCAGAAGGACACCGTCGATTTCAACATCGGGTAACAACCGACCGTGGTGGTTTGGGTCAATATGCGGGAGTGCATGGCGAACCTGCGTTGAAAGGAGATGTTTCCAATGGTTGACTTGTTCGCCAAACCACGTGACAAGTTCGGAGCGCACCGACGCCGGATTTGGATCCAAAGCGGCTTCACCCACCAAGGTAGCCACCACCCAGTGCTCTCCAGCAGGATGTGGGTGGAGATTGGTTGGTACGTGCAGATGAAGCACCTCGTTTCCATTGACGCCCCATGCTTCGTTCAAGAGCAAACGTGCTTGCTTGAACGGAGGCCGTGATGCTTTGAACACAACCGTACTGGTCAAGCGTTCAACCGGGGCGTGATTCGACGGCATGGACGGCAACAGGTCACGAGCGATGTGCTGAGGTACGGCCAAGACGACTTTGTCAAAGAACTGCGATTCACCGCCCACCACCACGCTTGTGGCCGTGACGCTGTCCACGGTCGTGTTCAGATGGAGGGTGGTGGCCGACAGCCTCGAAGCCAACTGCATGGGGACCGCTGCAATGCCGTCTTTGGGCACGACCATGGCGCCGTGGGCCATCGCACCCCAAGTGAATTCAGCGAAGGCAAACCGTTCGGAAAGCGATGGGTCGAGGGTGATGCCTGCAAAAAGCGGTCCGAGGACTCGGCGTGTTGAAGGACGAAAACGCCGTCGTTCAAGCCCTTGCTCAATGGAGGGGGAAGGGGTTGACATCGGCCGTTCAAGGTCCTTTGAGGTCGTTCCCAATCGCCATTTAAGGAATCGAAGCCCGTCACCAATGCCCACCGATTTCAGGGTTGGTAACAAGTGCTTGGGAGAACGAAGGGCATCACCGAGAAGGCGGCGGCGCCCCGACGGCGGATGAATGGTCACCGTGCAGTTGTCCATCGCTTTCGCTTCCAAAGCCTTCACGTCAACCCAGCGTTGAACGGTGGGGTAGGCGGTGTGCAAAACGTGGAAACCGACGTCAACGGGGTGGCCTTCGTGAACGAGGGTTTCCATGCGCCCGCCAACGGTGTTCTTGGCCTCAAACAGCGTGACCTCATGCCCGGCTGCCTCGCATCCGAGAGCCACCGTCAAGCCTGCGACGCCAGCACCAACAACGGCAATCTTCACTCGCTCACCCACGTAATGCTGACATTCCACCGTCGAGATGAAGGATCTGCCCGGTGAAGTTGTCAGGTGCTTGTGTCAACAACCAGTGCATGCTGGAGGCGACTTCACTTGGCTCGTTGATTCGCTTGAGTGGAATCATGCCCACCGAGGCTTCTCGAATGGCTTCAGAGCGAAGAACGGAGGCGCCCAAGCGAGTCTCGGTCAAGCCGGGCGCGACGGCGTTGACGCGCAACCCTCGCTGCGCGTAGGTCGATGCCGCCGACCGCACCATCGCCTCGAGACCTCCTTTGGCCGCCGCAATGGCTTCGTGGTTGGTCAAGCCGTAGCTTCCTGCAACGCTTGAGGTGAACACCATGCGCCCTTTGCCGGATTTGAGCATGGTTTTGCCGCCGAGTTTTAACGTCAGGAATGCAGATGTCAAATTGGTACGCAGCACATCTTCGAAGTCTTCAACCTTCATAGCGTGAGGTGGACGAAGTGCAATTGAACCGACGAGATGAGCGATGCCGGCGAGGCCATGCTCGCCCTGTGCTGAAGCGTGTTCGACCGCCGACAACACGGCGGCTTCATCCAAAGCATCCCCTTGAACAACACTCGCCCCTCGCTGGGCGATGGTTGCCGTTCGCTCGGTGTCCCGGGCAAGCACCGTCACGTGGTGGCCTTCATCGAGGAGCATTCCTGCAAGATGAAGAGCGATGTCGCTGCTGCCACCGACCAAAAGAAACGAATCGTTCATGCGTTTCTAACAGTTCAGTTTGCTTTTATACTCCTGTTCCTTGATGAAGAACACCGATTCAAAAGCCAACCTGTCGAGGGGAATGCATGCTCAGGGACGCCCATCCCGCCATTTTGGAAACCGTTCGGCAGGCGGAAAGCATCCACATTTTGGGCGCAGGCATGAACGCAGAGCGACCGGCCCACCGTGCCATTCACGACTTGGACGAGAAAGGATGGCGGCTGGTTCCCATCCATCCAAACGACGCTGGAGGAAGCATCCTTGGGCGCCCTATTCGCTCTTCGATTGACCACAACGTTCGTCCAGAAATCATCGTCTTCTTCCTTGCTCCTTTGCGAGTGAGAGAGGTCGTGCGCGAACTGGTGATGCACTACCCTGCAGACGCCATGCCGCTGCTTTGGTTTCAACCCGGTGCCGAAGACGAGGAAACCCTCGAGATGCTCAACGATGCAGGAGTGCTCCACATCGTCGACGACTGCATCGTTCGCTTCGTGCAACGTCATCACCTGGCGGCCGTGAACGGGCAATCGCCTCAACCTTGGTACCTCCAAGTCGCCTCCGCAGACCAGAGCGGTTGTTCTGTCTGGACGGTCGAGTCCGCTCAAGAAACCCAGCGGCCTCCGTCCACCGAGGTGGAGTGGTGTGGAGATCTCAAGGATTTGGAACATTCTGAACACGTCGTCCCACGGTACATTCGTGGCCTCAAACAAGACGGTGAAAGCCTCGCTGCCCTCGCACAACGTCTTGCTGTCTGAAGTCAAACCGGTGAGGCAGCAAACAGTGAACCGCCGTTGCCAAACGTTGCGTAATACAGCGTCCCATCCGGATGGAAGGTCAGCGGAAGCGGCGTCCCAGCATCCCAAGCAAAACGCGTGATTTCCGTGGCGTATGCCCCTTCGCCTTCGGCCCGAACATCGATTCGAACAATTTCGTGTCCTTGGGGCAACACGGTGTTCCAAGACCCGTACACCGTTGCGTAAAGGGTGAACCCTTCGGAAGGCGACAGCCCTGGCAGAGCAGAATGGGGCGGGCGAAGGTCAACGCCGTTCATCGAAGTGTGGGGCGTCCAGATGCCAACCGGGGCTTCGGTTCCGTCCGGCACGGGATGGTCGGGGTCGTCATCGGGCCACCCATAAGCGGCGCCGTCCTTCAGGAAGTTCAACTCCTCATGGGGATGGTCGCCTTCCCAATCTCGTCCGTTGTCGGTAAAGAAGTAGCCGTGCCCACCGACCCAAACCCCGTCGAAGGAGTTGCGGACACCGCTGGCCAGCACCCCGTGGTCCCCGGTCGATGCGTTCACCCAAAGCAAGGCGCCGTTTCGTTCATCGGCTTCCGTGCAAATGTTGCAGGTTGAGCCGCTGTGCCAGAGCAGTGTGCCGTTGGGCATCACCTCAACGGCGTTGGTTTGGTGGTTGCCAACGGGTATGCCATCGACCAGCACCGTACCGTTGACCAAGGTTCCATCGTCTCCAAAGCTGAACGATTGCAACCTTCCGGCTTCAGAGACATAGGCCATCTCGCCGTCAAGGGCCAACCCGTGAGGTCGATCCAAGCCTGAAAGCAAGGTTTGGCGAACATCGGTTTCAATGTTCAGCGACACAATGCGCCCTTCGTCCCGGTCGCAAACAAGCAGGTGCGTTTCATTCATCCAAACCAAACACGTTGGCCCACCAAGTTTGGTTGCCACGCGTTCGACTTCGTATCCTTCCACCACCGTCGGTTCATTGCCAGAAACATAGGGGTAGAGTTGGCGAGCGAGCAGCATGGCGATCAACAACATCACCACGGGCGTCACGTGCCGCATCATCGGTTACTCCGTCGGTGAGGTGGGGCTTTCAACGATTCGGACCTCAACCCCCTCGTAGCGCACGGATACCACCACGGCTTCATCGCCCGAGCGGAGTGATTGGCCGTGCTCAAACAACTGAACGGTTTCGTTGGCATCCCATGTCGTCAAATCGTCGTCTCCAGCAACGATAAGGCATGGTGCTGGAGAAACGAGATTTGGGTCAAGCAGTGCAGAAAAGGACTCGGGACTGAAGGCGGCCACCATGATGGTTGGGTACCTACGTTCGTCGTCTTCGTTGTAGTAACTGATGAACTGAACCTTGAACATCGACCCGTTCACGTCCAAGACGTAAACGCCTTGCACGGGCGTGACGCGATGAACGGTGATGTCGTAATCGTACCACTCCAGCCGTTGCGACGTATCGTTTGAGAAGGTCAATCCCTCTGTCGAGTTCACCTCGCCCAACACCACGTCTTCAACAAAGGCCCAACGGACACCTTCTGAGAGGAAGACATCGGTGGACGAGAAGCGCATGGTGTGCTCATCTTCGGTGCCCAACACCTGCTCGGGAAGGATGAGGTGCGTGAAGGATTCTTCGTCCGTCGCATCGACGACAGTGGTGAAGGTCTGGCCGTCTGCTCCGAGGCGTGGCTTCACCAGCGCGCCCGCTTCTGTGGGCACCGATTGTTGGCCAAAGCCGCAAGCGTGGTCAACCCCGTCGATGGTCACAGAAACCTCCAGCGAGGCCCATGTGAGCGTCTCTGCACCCTCCTCGAAAGAAAGGGAGGCGAGCAAGTCCTCCTCCCCGTCAGATGCGGTCGGTTCGACCTGCAGGTTCACGACGTTGTCGGTTCCCCGGTTCTCCTCGTACGAAACGACCACGGCAGTCCAAACAACGCCCATCACCAGAAGGGCGAGCAAGATGCCAATGGCGATTCGCTTGAGCATGGCGATCGAAGAATCACTCACGGCGCTGACGACCCATCAGGGCTGCAGCACCAACGAAGGCAAGGAGCCCTGTGGACACCAAGAACCCAGGCGTATCCTCCGAAGCATCCGTGGATTCCTCAGCCACGGGTTCTGGGCCACCATCGCCGACGATGACCTCCCCGAACATGTTCAAAGCAACGTGGGGCTCGCAAGCGTAGTAGAACGAGGTGTCTTCGGTGAAGGTGTGGTGGAAGGCAACCGTGGTTGCTGCTGCTCCAGACGAGACACCGTTCTCGACGTAGGTCGATGAACCGGCTTCGGTCACTTCGCGAACATTGTGAGGCATGCTGGCATCCTCCCACGACCAACACACGGTTTCACCGACGTTGATGGTCACGGACGGCAGGGTAAATTCGTAACCGGTTGACACGCCGATGGTGACAGCGCAGTCAATGCCGTCGAACGGCCCTGGAACTTCATCTGCTGGTGGAGTGAGCACGGCATCGATCACGTGAATGACGCCGTTGGAGGCAGGAACATCGGCGATGGTCACGGTGGCCCCGTTAACGGTCACACCGGTCTCGCTGGCGACGATGGTCAAGTCGTCTCCGTTGGCGGCCGTCACCGTGCTGGTACCGGCGGCAATGTCTGCGGAAGCCACGGTACCGGCGACCACGTGGTAGAGGAGAATGTCAGCAAGGGCTGCGATTTCCTCGGCGGTATCGAACGTGTCGAGGTCAATGCCGGCGGCGGCAAAGGCCTCGTCGGTTGGGGCAAACACGGTGTAGTTCTCCGTGCCGCTGACCGTGGCCACGAGGTCGGCAGCCGTCAGCGCTGCGACGAGGGAGGTGTGGAGGGTGGTGGCGGCAGCCGTCATGGCGATGTTGACAGCAGGGACCCACATGTAGCCCTCACAAACGGCTTGGCTCACGTTGGTGAAGGCATGGGTGACGCCGTTGTAGCAACCGGTCACGTTTTGGCCGTTCATCTCGTAATCCTCCAGGTAAACATAGGCACCGCAAGCGGCTTCATCTGCGCCCACCACGATGGTGTGGGTCACCACGTTGTAGCAAATGACGCCCGGCGGTCCTTGGGGAGCAGGTGCCTCGTCTTGTGGAGGCGTCAAGACCGTGTCGATGACGTGGATGATACCGTTGCTGGCGATGACATCAGCGGTGGTCACGGTGGCGTTGTTGATCATCACCGTACCGTTGGTGACCGTAAACGTCACGTTGTCGCCGTTGACGGCGGTGGCGACCAGTCCGTCGGTGACGTTCGCAGCGTCCACAGCGCCTTCGATGACGTGGTAGAGGAGAATGTCGGCCAGGGTGGCGTTGGCCTCATCGCTGTCAAAGGCGGCGAGGTCGATGCCGGCTGCTTCGAAGGCAGCATCGGTGGGAGCAAAGACCGTGAAGGGGCCGGCACCCTGGAGGGTTTCGACCAGTCCGGCATGGGTCAAGGCAGCGACCAGAGAGTCGTGGGACCCGGTGGCTGCAGCGTTGGCTGGGATGTCTTGGGTTTCGTCAGCCGCCACACCGAAGGTGATGGTGGAGAGGCTCAGGCAGGCAATCATGAGGAGCGTAGTCGCACGGTTCATGGTTCGAATGCTGTTCGGGGCCTACTTAAGTCGCGGTATTTGCCCTCACCAATTCATCATCAC
>JBMZJQ010000058.1:0-9634 GCA_049617635.1 Candidatus Poseidonia sp. | reverse complement strand
TGACGGTCGCTTCCCTGACCATTGAGGAAATTAACGGCGACCGTGAGGCCTTCCTGAGCCAAGTGGTCAGCAACGTGGACACTGAACTCCACAAGATTGGGCTTTACCTCATCAACGTCAACATCACGGACATCACCGACGAAGCTGACTACATCAAGTCCATTGGTGCCAAGGCCGCCGCGCAAGCTATTGCCGCAGCCGATGTTGACCGAGCCAACGCTACCCGAGACGGTGCCGTCGGTCAGGCTGAGGCAGACCGGGCTCGTGAAATTGAAGTCGCCAAGAACCGGGCACAGTCCGACAAAGGTCAGAAAGAAGCCGAAGCCGACCGTCGTGTCTTCGTTCAGCAGCAAGAATCCAAGGCCGTGGAGGGTGAAAACCTGTCCCGTGCAGAGATCGCTAGCTACAACGCCGACTTGGCCGAAAAGGAAGCCGAGGCCCTCAAGCGTTCGGAAGTCGCCAAGCGCAAGGCTCAGGTCGAAATCGAGAAGGCTCAGTACGAGTTTGAAGGCCAGCGCCTTCGTGCTGAAGAGATTGCCCGTGAGGAAGTCTCGAAGCAGCAAATCGAAATCGCTGCCGAAGCCGAAGCCGAACGCCAACGCCGTATCGCCCGGGGTCAGGCTGACGCCACCCTTGCCGCCTACAATGCTGAAGCAGAAGGTCAGCGAGCCGTTCTTGAAGCCAAGGCAGAAGGATACGCCAAGTTGGTCGCCAGCGCAGGCGGAGACGCCAAGGCTGCTGCCACGCTGTTGATGGTGGAGAAGATCGAGGAGCTCGTTGCTCGTCAGACCGAGGCCATCGCCAACCTGAAGATCGACAAGATCACCGTTTGGGACTCCGGAAACAACGGTGGCGAAGGTGGAGCCACCTCCAACTTCGTGTCTTCGCTCATTCAGAGTTTGCCGCCCGTTCACGACGTGGCCAAGATGGCCGGTGTCGACCTCCCAGACTACCTGGGTTCGATGAAGGAAGAATGAGCCTTCCGGACGCCGATTTGAGGTCGGAAAACCGGCCTGCATCGCTAAGCGTGAGGCGAGGGTTTCAAAGACTGAACGAAGCGCATCACCGATATGGCCTCTGACCTTGACATCGCTCGTGAAGCAAAAATGGAGCCCATTGAAGCGGTTGCGTGGAAACTTGGCATCTCATCCCACGAACTGATGCCCATGGGCAACGGCGTGGCAAAAGTCAGTTGGTCGGCCCTCAAAGAGCGCTTCTCAAAGCCGCAGGGAAGCCTCGTGTTGGTGACTTCGGTCAATCCAACACCGTTTGGTGAAGGCAAAACCGTGACCACCATCGGACTCACACAAGCGCTGTGCGCCATCGGTCAATCGGCCACCTGCGTGATTCGCGAACCCTCGATGGGGCCCGTGTTCGGTATCAAAGGCGGTGCTGCAGGTGGAGGTCACGCCCAAGTGCTCCCAATGGAAGACATCAACCTTCACTTGACCGGCGACCTTCATGCCGTCACTTCCGCTCACAACCTGCTCTCTGCGCTCATTGACAACCACATCAAACACGGGAACGCCACGAAATTGGACCCGACCCGCATTTCATGGCCCCGCGTGATCGACATGAACGATCGAGCGTTGCGCAACGTCACGGTCGGCAAAGGCGGGCCTGCAAACGGACAGGTCCGCGAAGACCGTTTTGACATCACCGCTGCCAGCGAAGTCATGGCGATTTTGGTGTTGGCCACGGACTACGCCGACCTGCGAAAACGCCTGGGCGACATCGTGGTGGGCACCTCAACCGAAGGCCACCCGGTGAAGGCCGAAGACATCGGTGGTGCGGGTGCCATGGCGCTGCTGTTGCGTCAAGCCTTCCTGCCCAACCTGACGCAAACGCTCGAAGGGAATCCCGCCTTCATCCACGGTGGACCCTTCGCCAACATCGCCCATGGGAACTCAAGCATCATCGCCGACCGCATGGCGTTGGCAAGCGCAGATATCGTGGTCACCGAAGCCGGGTTTGGCTCAGACATGGGTGCTGAGAAATTCATGCACATCAAGGCCGCCACCTCGGGCAAAGCACCGGACTGCGTGGTGATGAACGTCACCGTTCGCTCAATGAAACTCCATGGAGGGGCCTTCGGCGACCGAGGGGGCATCCGTCCCGACAAAGCGACCCTCGAGGCTGAAAACGTGGAAGCGGTCACGATGGGAGCCAAAACGAACCTCGACCGCCACATCCGCAACATGGCGGCGTTCGGTGTACCGGTCGTGGTCTCCATCAACAAATTCGCCTCCGATACGGATGCAGAAATTGCTGCGATCACCAACGCTGCTCACGAGTCTGGTGCGAAATCTGTGTGCGTGACCGAAGTTCACGCTCGCGGTGGAGAAGGCGGCAAAGACTTGGCTGAAGCGGTCGTTCGGGCTGTTCAGAACCACATCGCTGACGGACGACCGTTCGTTCCCCTGTTTGAGACGAAAGCCGATGTGCTTGACAAAGCCACCTCCATCGCCACCCGTCTCTACAAAGCAGAAGGGCTCGCGCTCACGCCTTCCGCCTCAAAGCAACTCGAACGAATCCGAAGTTGGGGCTACGGCCATCTCCCGGTTTGCATGGCCAAAACCCAGTATTCCTTCTCCCACGACGCCTCAATGTTGGGCGCTCCGACAGGATTCACGGTGCCGGTGCGAGAATTCCGACTCAATGCTGGAGCAGGGTTCATCGTGGCCGTGCTTGGCGACATGATGACGATGCCCGGTTTGCCGAAGCGTCCAGCTGCGTTGGACATGGATATGGATGAAGATGGGAACCTCCTCGGCGTGTTCGGGTGAGGCCATGGACATCCTGACGCGAGACCATCACGAGTGGCGACTTCGCGTGCAAACCGTCGACGATTTGTGGGTGCTCCAGCGGCTGCTTTCACCCGGTATGTCCTTGGCCATGTTAGGCGAACGTCGCGATCAAACCACGGCCGGTGATGATGGGGGCCGTGCCAAGCAGGCCGAACGCAAGAAAATGTGGATTCAATTGGCGATTGAACGCAGCGAACATCAATCCTTCACGGACGTCTTGAGGGTTCACGGCATCATCGAACAAGCGCCCATGGACATTGGCATGCACCACACCCATATCGTTGAATTGCGTGACGAAGTGGTGCTCCATTCACCCAAAGGGTTCAGCAAAATGGACGGTGACCTCCTAGACGAGAGTGTCAAATCAGGCCAGCAAGGCCAAGTTGCACTGTTGGTTGTGGAAGGTGATGAGATCATCCTCTTCTTCGTCACCGCCCGAGGTTTGCGAGAAAGCGCCACGTGGACCATGCGAGGAGGAGGGAAGCGGGGTGACCTGCGACAAACCGACAGCATCGCTTCCCAATTCCGAGCCAAGGTGGTCGACGGATTAACCCAACAGTTGGATGAACACATGCCGCTTGTCCTGTGCGGCCCGGGCAAGAACCGGGACCGCATGCAAGAGGACCTGAAGGCTGCAGGCCACACCCGGTCAATGATGTCGGTCGGCACCAGCATGGGAGGACGTGGAGCCGCCAACGAGGTGTTGCGAGAGGGTCTGGCAGGCCAACTGTTGGCCGAGCATCGCATGGTGCAAGAAATCACCCTCCTCGAAGAAGCCTGGCAGCGCGTCTCAACCAACGGTGCGGTCGCCTACGGGCGAGAAGCGGTCGAACAGGCCGTGAACGAGGGCGCGGTGGAAACGCTCCTCATCGGTGCTGACGTGCTGCGCGACGATTCGGTCGAGGGAGGAAACCCTTGGACATCCATCGTTGAGGCCGTTGAGCAATTTTCCGGCACGGTGATTCAGTGTTCCGTGGACCACGACGCAGGAGAACAATTGCTCGGATTTGGCGGTGCTGTAGCGCTGCTACGCTACAAGGTGTGACGCATGAACATCATCCATTTCCCCGACCTTGGCGAGGATATCCGTGCCTCGCTTCAAGGCAAGCGATGGTTGGTGCTGCGAGCAGATGACCTCCCCCATGCCACCGCTGCGCTGGCGTTCAGCGAACTGGAGGACGTGCTGGTCGCTGTTGACCACCGTCATCGTTCGGTTGAACAGGGCTTGTGGATGCGAGCTGTTCATCTCTTGCTGGTGGACGAAACCAATGATGCCGAGGCCTTGCAACGTTCTTCGGGCATCACCCGCGTGGCAATTGCGGATGGTGGGGTTGAACAGCACTTGTGGTAGTGGGTCTGGAGGGACTCGAACCCTCGATCAACTCCGTGTAAGGGAGGTGTCATAGCCGCTAGACCACAGACCCAACTCGCCGTGGAGAAGTCCCCTTTTCAAGAATACGCCATGTGCGGTAACCTCAAGACGGGGAGCCATGAGACCCGTGCAATGGATGCCAATATCCAGAACGCGGCCGCCCGCCTGAGCCGTCGGCTCAAGGAGGGGAATCACACCATCACCTTGGCTGAATCGTGCACGGGCGGATTGTTGGCCAGCACCCTGACCGATATTGCCGGTTCGAGCAGGTGGTTCCAGCGCGCCTTCATCACGTACGCCAACCAAGCGAAGATCGAGGAACTTGGTGTTGACCCAGAAGACTTGGCCACGAAAGGTGCCGTTTCAGCCCAGGTGGCGATTCAAATGGCCAAGGGCGCCCTTGCTCGAGCCAACGCTGATTTCGCCATCGCCGTGACGGGAATCGCAGGACCCACCAACGAAGGCAGCAACAAACCCGTCGGGACGGTTTACGTTGGCATTGCCTCACGCACCTGGGCCAACGCCAAGCGCACCCAAATTGGAGGAACACGTGCTGAAAACAAGTCCGGTTTCGTTCATTTTGCCTTGCTCACGGCCATGGATTGCTGGGACCAAGCGATGCAACGCATGGAAGAAGAACAAGCGCAGGAAATCCGGGACATCGAAGAAGCGATTCGAATCAAGGAAGAACAAGAAGCGGCACGTGCCCGCCGGGATGAAGAGGCCCGTGAAAAGGCGCCGTGGCAGGACGAGGCGTGGGAAGGCGAGGTTGGTGAAGAAAAGGATGTCCTCGACGTAGAGTGGGCCGATGGCGAGGAATGAGTCGCCGGCACCATAACTTCCGACCCACATACCTTTTGAACGGTCGTGCGTCTTTCGGTTCATGGGTGAGTCGTGGTCAACCATTGCTTCCCTGTTAAGGCAGCAAAAATTGCTGGCACCGCAATCCCTGCACGACCGGTTGTTGGGGCTTGAAAATCCAAATCAGGTCATCACTGCAGCCGGTGCGTTGGATCTTTCAGGCGGGATGTTGACGGCAGCCATGCTCGATGCCATGATCGCTCATGCCGGCGGTGAGGTCTCCACCCCTACCCCGTCGCCGTCCGTTGTGACCCAGCCCGCGACCGACCTCGCTCGAACGGTGGCTCCGTTGAAAGAACCGGAACCCGTTGACCTGTTGCTTCGCAACAACCTTCCCGATTGGAACCAAGCCGATTTTTCGATGCATGCAAGTGACGCCGCCTCGGACATCACCGTTCACTACGATATCACTGGAAATTCCACCACAGAAGGGAAAATGTCGGACATCACAGCCTGTTTCAACGACCGCCTGAAGACCATTCGGAAACTCATCATCCAAAACTCCAATCTCCCAAGAAAAAACCAGGAAATCTCTCGTCTCCAAGCAGAATTCTCCCGCTACCAAGGCTATGAAAACAAGGCCGTCGCCATCGGTCTGGTCAACGAACCGAGGTACACCAAAAACGGGCACTTGATGTGGGGCTTGGAAGATGAAACCGCAGAGATGACCTGCTTGCTGACCAAGCGCACCGGGGAGGACCGGGACCGCGCCCACGAAGCGATTCTCGAGGCTGGATTGATGCCAGACGATGTGTTGGGTGTCTCCGGCACCTTCAGTCAAACAGGCGACGTGTTCTACGTTGATGACCTGCACTTCCCCCTCGAGACCAAGCACCAGAAGGTAAGCGCAGACCAGGGCGTGAGCGTGGCTTTCCTCTCCGACATTCACGTCGGCTCCAAGACCTTCCTCGAAGCCCAGTGGCACAAAATGGTCCGTTGGTTTCACACCGACCCGCTTGCAAAGACGATCAAGTACCTCATCCTTTCAGGGGATTGCGTCGATGGCGTGGGCATCTATCCCGGTCAGGACAAAGAGTTGGCTATCCCTGACCTGTTCAAACAATACAGTGAGTTCGCTCGTCTGTTGGAACTCTTGCCTGAGTGGGTTGAATGCCTGATGTTGCCCGGAAACCACGATGCCGTTCGACCCGCTGAACCCCAACCAACGTTCGAAAAAGACATCCAGCAGGATTACAACACCACCACCTTTGTTGGCAACCCCTGTGATTTCTCGCTTCACGGTGTTCGCCTACTGTCCTACCACGGTAAATCGATTGACGATTTTGTTGCAGGTTTGCGGACCGTCACGTACGCCGACCCCGTGGAAGCGATGCGAGAAATGCTGCGCCGCCGACACCTTGCACCCCAATGGGGCGGGAAAACACCGCTATCACCCGAACCTGAGGACGGTTTGGTGATCCGTGATGTTCCGGACATCTTCGTCACCGGTCACGTGCACGGACACGAGTGTGTTGATTTCAGAGGCACGACGCTGGTCTGCTCGAGCACATGGCAGGACCAAACCTCGTACCAGAGGATGTTGGGCTTCCAGCCAAAGCCGTGCATGTTGACCATCATCAACTTGCAGAGCCACAAGTCGATTTCCATTCCATTCGCGTGAACATCACTGCCAAGGGTCGTCGTCCTTCGGTCCGTTGCGAACCCTCAGGAAAGCGAGGAGAACGAGCAAGACCACCACAAGCGCCGCCAGTTGAATCGACGTGTTCGATAAGCTCGAAGCATCATCCTCACCGTCATCCAACGGCGAACCATCGTCGTTGGCTGGGTCGTCAACCGTTGCTCCAACCGATACCGTGAACGTCAACGTGCTGCTGTTGCTGTTGCCGCTCGCGTCCGCGCTGACGACCTCGAGGTCGTACGAGCCATCGGGCAACACATCGGTGGTAAACACGTGGTTCTTCTTGGTCGCAAAACCGTCCTCATGCACCGATTGTTCGTTGAGGAGGATGGCTTCCGTGGCGCTCTCTGAGGTGTACCACGTGACCGTCACGCGCCCGTCCTCGAGCACTTCGGCAGCGAGGTTCAAGACGTCGGGAGGCGTTTCATCGAGGACGGATCCGGTTGTGAACGTGACGAGCACGGTCTCGGTTTCGTTGGCACCGATGTGGGCCACATAGGTGGTGTTGACCTCCAAGCCGGTGAGGGTCACGGCGTGATCGGTCCCTGACGCAGTCCAAACGCGGTCATCTGTTTCGGTGGGAGTTTCTCCTTCGACAGCGAACTGGACCGATGTTGCATCGGCAACGGTGGTCGACCACGTAAGGACGGCTGAGCTTGCTGTGACGGTGTCCACCGATGCGCCAAAGATTTGCTGCGGCACTTCGGGCATCTCAAAGCCGGTGAGTTGGGCGTAGGTGTGTCCGGCGACATCGTAACTTGAGAGCATGGCGGTTTGACCTTCGCCGTCCAGGATGACATCGATGATGTTCGGGTCGTAATCGATACCGTCGTCCGGTGCAGGGTTGGCACCGCCTCCCAGTGTCCACGTTGCGGCGTTTTCCATCACGTCTCGCCATTTGCCGGTGCCAAACCCGTCTTGACTTCCAATGACGATGATGTAACGGTAGTTGGGGATGTCCGAACCGATGACGTCCTTGCTGACGGTGAACGTGATGGTCTTCGCCTCCACGTCACCGGTCACATCAATGCCTCGAGCGGAGGCACTTCCGGTTTCAGCTTGCACCGCTTGCACCGCACCCGGCTCACCCGTGCCGCTGATGGCTACTTCCCAAGCCCAATCGGGATGGACCTCGGCATTGGCTCCCGTGAGCATGGAGGTTCGACCGTAGGTGGTTTCACCTTGGTCGACGTAAATCTGGACAATCTGGTGGCTGAATCCGTTGGCCAGCCCCCAAATATCGGTCATTTCACTCATCGTGAGAATAAACTGCGCATTCCACGCACTCTGCCGAACCGTGAGGTGCGTGGCGTCCCAAAGCCCGCCTCCTGAGGGCGTGTTGAAATCGGTTGCGAGCGGATAGACGTAATCCCCGTCACCCGTTTCATCGCCAACAGCGTCGTCCAACTCCAGCAGGGTCACCCACTCTTCAAGGTCGGGCAACACCATTTCGGCAGGCGCAGGAGGAGCCATTTCAGCATCGACTCCATCGCCATAGGACAACGAATCTCGCCAAGAGGTGACGACCTTGACGCGAGTGGAGTAACGGGGTGCAAGGCCGATATCGGCCCATGGAATGGCAAATTCATACACGTCATCCACGGCACAGCCGCCGAGATTCGAACTGCCCGAAAGCACCCAACGCTCCTGGTCACCCACTTTGCCTTGAGCACTGAACAAATTCCACTTCGCACGGCCGTCCTCACGCACCGTATCAAAGTCGAACGCCACCATGTACTTGGAGGGGAAACCAAGGATTTGATTCCCGTAATAGGTACGGAAATTGGTTTCTGCCTCGTTGAAGTTAACGGCGTTTGGCTGCATGAAGTAAATCGCCAAATCGGGTGAAGTGTAGGCTCCTTCGCCGGAAGCGTTGGCAAGTTCCTCGGCCGTGGTTGCATCCACGCGGAAGAAGACGTTTGAAGCGTCGTAACCGAAGTAAAACGATTCAATGTCAAAATCACCACCGGAGACCGGCGCGTCGTACCGGGCTGCACCGTCCCATTCACCCGGGAGCGCTACGCCGTCGATCATCGGCTCAACAATGCCGCTCGCTGCGGGGTTGGCGATGGCAGGGTTGGTCCACAAGTCCTGAAGATAGGGTGGAAGGTCAAGGTTGATGGCGCGGTAGATGTTCGACAGATGCACCTTGAACAACACATCCCAGTTCTCGTCGTAACCGCTGTCTTGGTCGAGCCCGTACCACCAATACCAGTCGCTTCCTTCTGCGATGTACAAGGATTCCCAGGCGGCTGGAAGCCCAGGGTCGTTTGGATGACCTTCCTCGAACGCCACCAACGCCTGCCGCGCTTCAACGAGGCGTTGCCAAGCCAGACTCTCTTCTTCTTCCCCTGCCCACGTGCGAAGGGTTCCATCAATCCACGAACCGGTGCCGATGGTCTCAATGGCCGGAAGGGTGGTGCCTTTGGTCAAGAATTCTGATGGCGTGGTGGTGACGATGGTCGGGTGGTCGGCCAAACGTCCGTACCATTCGGCCATGAAGGGGCGGGCGTTGTCCTGATGTTGGAATTCTGACATGAACATCCAGTTCTCACCATCGAGGGCCACGGTCAGCAAATGGTCGGACGGGTCTTCGCCCGCATCGAGCAGTTGTTGACGCACGTTGTCGATGTAAGCGATGAAATCGGAGACGGCTGCCTCGGGCGTCATGGTACCGTATTGGAAGGCAATCCGGTCGGAAATGACGCGGTCTCGGAACACCACGGCCACTTCGCCGCCTTCGGCACCCGTTACGGTCCATGGCGTGGCCAAATTGGCGGCATCCTCCACGTCGATCAGTTGGCCATTGCTATCGGTTGACTGCTTCAGAATCTCTTCGTCGGTGACCATCCATTGGATGCCCACATCACTGACCGGCTCGACCATCGGAGGGGACACCGCCTCTTCGCTCGGCCACATGCCGGTCGGGCGGAATCCAAGTTCGGCCTCAAACAA
>JBMZJQ010000057.1:0-10022 GCA_049617635.1 Candidatus Poseidonia sp. | reverse complement strand
TGCCAGGCGGTGCTGGAGGTGCTTCGCCAGGAGGCATCGGTGGCATGGGCGGCATGCCAGGCGGTGCTGGAGGTGCTTCGCCAGGAGGCATCGGTGGCATGGGCGGCATGCCAGGCGGTGCTGGAGGTGCTTCGCCAGGAGGCATCGGTGGCATGGGCGGCATGCCAGGCGGTGCTGGAGGTGCTTCGCCAGGAGGCATCGGTGGCATGGGCGGCATACCCGGAGGAGCAGGGGGTGCTTCGCCAGGAGGCATAGGTGGCATGGGTGGAAGTCCGGGAGGCATAGGTGGTTTTTCTTCGCTCATTGTCAATTCCTCAGCATCGCTCGGGTGCGACAGTGTCTTGGATGCATGAAGAGCACATAACCATTCTCCACGAATGATTTTGAAAAATTGGTTTTGGCCTGCAACCGAGGGATGAATAGAAGGAGGGTTGATGTAGGGTCGTCATGACGAATGCTCATGGTCGGTATGGACAACAGCTCACCCCCTGTTCTTTTTGTGGTTGGCACAGCCGGTGCGGGAAAGTCTTCCTTGGTCACCGCCTTCCAACGCTGGTCACGGTTTTTGGAAACGGAAGTGATTGCTGTCAACCTTGACCCCGGCGCTGAACGAGTGCATTACGATGCCGAGTTTGATGTTCGAGACCTCATCTCACTCACGGAGGTCATGGATGAGTACGATCTTGGCCCGAACGGGGCTCAAATTCTGGCAGCAGATCTTCTGGCGGCGCAGGCCGGGGAGGTCGCCGACCAACTCCATACGCTTTCAGGTGAGATGATGATCGTTGACACCCCCGGACAGGTGGAGTTGTTTGCCTTTCGAGAAGCCAGTAACCACCTCATCGAAACACTGGGTAGGGAACAAGCGGCCATCATCTACCTGTTTGACCCCATGCTCTCTCGTTCACCATCGGGTTTTGTTTCGCAGATGCTCCTTTCATCCATCGTCGAATTCCGTTTGGGGCTGCCAACGAAGAACTTCCTCTCAAAAGCTGACCTGTTGGACCCCGATGATTTGGAACAAATTCTGGAGTGGTCGGAACGTCTCGAGATTCTCGAGTTGGCGCTCTATGACGAGGCGGGTGGCCAACGAACGGAATTCGCCATCAATCAACTTCGTATGATGCAGGAATTTTCGCAAGCACCCGGCCTGACGCCGCTCTCATCTGAACTCGAGGAAGGTCTGGCTGACATTCTCACCTTCGCCCAAGCCTTGTTCGGTGGAATGAGCGATGCACGAGATGGTTTTGCATCTGACATCGAACATGAAAAGAACTGAGCGCACAACGCTTAGAAGCCGCCTTGTGATGGCCGTTTCATGGTACAACATTTGCTGGCCATTGACGATGTGAGCGATGATTTCGAAGCGATTTTGCGTTGGGCAATCGAGTTCAAACGGCTTTGGAAGCAAGGTGATGAAGTCGCTCTGAATTTCCTCCCGCTCGACACCATGGCCATCGGGTCTATCTACGAAAAACCGTCCACACGGACTCGAGTCTCGTTTGAAGTTGGCATTCAGCGATTGGGAGGCAGTGCCCTCACCTTGCTCAAAAACGATATTCAATTGGGCACATCCGAAAGCATCGGTGACACCTCCCAAGTGCTTTCGCGGTTCCTCGGTGGCATCACCTACCGCTGCTTCGGTCACGGCGACGTTGAGGCCTTGGCAGAACACGCCACGGTGCCTGTCATCAACGCTCTCTCAGCGAAACATCATCCTTGTCAGGCGGCTGCTGATCTGATGACGGTCATGGAACATCATGAGGATACAGAAGACCTTACCGTGGCCTGGGTTGGTGATGGAAACAACGTCTTGCACGACCTGATGCTTGCGTGTGCCATGCTTGGCATTGACATTCGCTATGCTTGTCCCGAAGGCTACGAACCGGCCGAGGATGTGGTAGAGCGCACACGTGCATTTGCGGAAAGCAACGGAAGTTCCGTGACCCACACCACCGACCCCGTTGAGGCCGTGAGCGGTGCGCACGTGGTGTACACGGACGTCTTCATCTCCATGGGTGAGGAACACATGAAGGACAAGATGGCGGCGTTTGATGGTTACCAAGTGAACGAGACCATGGTCAGCCACATGGACGAGAAATGGTCGTTCATGCATTGCTTACCGGCTCACCGAGGCGAAGAGGTCACGGATTGGGTCATGGACCACGAGCAAAGCATCGTGTTCGACCAAGCAGAAAATCGAATGTGGGCCCAGATGTCCCTCTTGACCTACTTGGTGAATCAGGGCGCATGGGAAGCCATGGGTGAATTCATGGGACTTGTTTGATCAAATCTGCACGGCAGCGATAAAACTCACCAAACCAAGGAGCATAGCCAATCGAATTCGCCCAGCAACAAGGGCGTCCTCACCTTTGTACATCGGTCCGTTGAGCGTAATGATGGCAAGGATAGCGGGCGTTTGATAGACCAATTGGCCGAACGCAAACGGTCCTCGCCAAAACGGCATGTACAAACAGACCAGGGCGCCCATCAACAAAACATAGGCTGCCATTCGAACCTTTTCTTTGCCGTATTTCATCGGAAGGGTGGAACGACTACCTGCATCGGCTTCCATGTCCATGCAATCCTTCACCATCTCTCGGGCCATGTTCGTCAAGAACACCACACCGAAAATCCACCAAACCAAGGGGGAGGCAATGCCGCCGACGCCTGCAGCACCATACAGAATGACAGCACCAACCAAAAGGGAGATCACGGCGTTACCAGCAAGACCTTGATTCTTGGTTGCAGGACCGTGGTCGTAGGTTACCATCAGCACAACGGCAAGGATGTAAATGGCAGAGGTGGGAACCACGATGGAAAGGGTTGGTTCAACGACCAGTAAGCCGCCAATGTGAGCGAGGACACTGACCACCCAAAGTGATGCTGCGAAGGTTCGTGCTTGCTCGACGGACAATCGACCCGATGGGATGGGGCGCTGTGGATGGGCGGTTTGGTCGATGTCTGCATCTTTGATGTCGTTCATGGCGTTTCCAGCACCGGTGAAGAACAGCACTGCCAGCAGATGGAGTGAGACGGCCAGTGTCGGAAACGGATCGTTGCTCTCCATCAGCGCAAAGTAAGCGCCCAAAGGAACGGTTGCTGCTGCAAGGACCAGATTCTTCGGGCGCATGAGTTCAATGGACGCACCCATGCGACCTGCCATGTACGGTGGCACACCGAATGAACACTTGATTGCTTGGCTCAGGCAGCTGCCATGGACCAGACACAAACACGCATCCGGAAACCGCCGACATCTGTGCCCTCGTCAAAGCCGACCTTCACAAAGCGACGGTCTCGGGCGAGAACATTCCCGAGCTGGTTCATGGTGGCACCCCAACGAAAGCGTTGGTTCACGTGATCGAGAATCGTGGTGGTGTTGGCCTCACCGACTTCAGCCAGGAATGAACTGATTTCGGTTCGAAGTCGTTGGGTTCTGCTCATCAAGCCTCACCTCGAACGATGCGCTGGTGGAGCGAACGCATGCTGGGTGTCATGGTTCGCTGCATGGTCGGTGATCCGGGACCTGCCACAGGTTGCCATCCATTCTGGCTGCGCTTGGCGGGAAGTCGTCCAGTGCCATGAGCGAGGGCGGTACGTGTGTTGGTGGCCCATACCGGGACGTGAGATGCCGAGCGGGATGCCACCAAGTCTTCAAAGCGTGCAATGTTTGGAGCCGTTTCTTGTTCCATGAACCAAGATTCACTGGCGGTGGTATATGAAGCGACGAAAGAGGGTTCATTTGCAAGTTAATCCAGATATCGTACGCAATACCCCGTTTTTCACTTTCAAAATTTGGTTAAAGTGAAATGAAAGGTTTCGATACTGAAAACAAGTTATGGCGTGATGGCTAAATAGGAAAGCAAGGTGGCAAAGGCTACCCACGCTGGTATAGTGTAGTGGCCCATCATGAAGGACTCTCATTCCTTCGACCCGGGTTCAAATCCCGGTACCAGCACTTCAATGGCTCCTTCTATAGAATTCGTTGTGGACTGGTTTCGGCTCCTGAACGGAGCCATCGGCCATCTGGGCAAAGCGTCCCTGTTGACGAGGGTGAACCACATCGCTTGCCCCCCAAGGCCACCCACCAAATTCTGTTCGCTGAAAATCTGCAAAGGCCTGGTAGATCTCTTCCCTCGTGTTCATCACAAACGGGCCGTGTTGAACAACGGGTTCGTTGATGGGACGACCTTGGAGCACCAAGACACGAACGGCCTCATCGTTTGCTGCAAGCACCGTTTCGGACGTAGCATCCAATTCCATGCCGTAGCGAGGTTTGAGATGATGACCTTCGACCAACCCAACACCGCCGTCGATGTGGTACATCATCCGGTTTGTTCCCTTCGAGGCCGTTGGAAGTTGCACCGAGGCGTTGGGGTTCACGGTCAGGATGTAGAGCGCCACTTCGTGCGATGGGTCGTTGGCCCATGAGGCAGCCGGTGCGGCAGGAGCAGCCACCTCGCCCCACGTACCGCTGATGATGCGTACATCGCCACCTTCCAGTTCCAGATGTGGGACTTGGTCGGCCCAAATCATCTCATACCCTGGGTCTGCCATCTTGTCCTTTGATGGGAGATTGATCCAAATTTGAAACAAATCAAGTCGGTTCGGTTTGTCCGCATTGACCAGCGGAAACATCTCCGAATGCATGAGTCCTGAGCCTGCAGTCATCCATTGAACGTCGCCAAATCCATACCGGCCCGTGGCTCCGCCCGAGTCAAAATGATCGACCAAGCCATCGAGGACCACCGTGATGGTCTCAAACCCACGGTGGGGATGTGCTGGAAATCCGGGCACGGTGCGACCGTGATACATCTTCCATTCGTTGTCTTCATCAAAATCAGAACCGATGTGCCGGCCGACCAGAGGCTCATCAGGACCCATGACTTCGTTGCCTTCTGGGTACAAATCCAGATGGTGCACGCAAAAGAGGAACGGGTCCAGCGTGGTTCGGACAAAGCCCATGGGTCGGTTGCTGATGACGCTGGAAGCCATACGGAAACCTCGTGCTCGGTGTTCAAAAGGTCTTGGTCGTGGCCGTGAGACCGGTATCCAAACCGGCACTGGCCACCCTTGACCTTGTGTTCAATGGTCGTCGTGCGAACCGAGGAAATATTCTCCAATTTCTGGGTCGTTGAGGATGAAATCCGCATCCCCCGTGTGCACCACCTTTCCGCTTGCGAAAATGTAGCCCCGGTCGGAGCGGGCAAGACTGAGACGAGCGTTTTGCTCAACGATCAACACCGTAATGCCTTCTTTTCGGAGATTGTCAATCCGTTCAATGATTTGCTGTTGGTACAGAGGAGACAACGCTGCGGTTGGTTCGTCGAGCAGGAGAAACGATGGGTCAGAGATGAGGGCACGGGAGATGGCGAGCATTTGCCGTTCTCCGCCTGAGAGCGACGCTGCTAGGTCGTGCTCTCTGGAACGAAGGTCGGGAAACATGTTCAAGGCACGCTCAATGCGTTCTTTGAGAACGGCCGAGGGCAATGCATTCCCGCCCATTTGCAAATTCTCCTCCACCGAAAGCGTGGGAAAGACGTTGTTGACCTGTGGAACATACGCAATGCCTTTGCGAACCAGTTGATCTGTACGCATTTTTTCGATACGCTCTCCGCGGTAGGTTGCTTCGCCTCCGTAGTAGGTAGCGATACCAAACAGGGTTTTGATGAACGTGGATTTTCCACATCCGTTTGGCCCGATGATGGTCACAAACTCACCCTCATCCACATACAAATCAATGTCGTAGAGGATTTGGACACTGCCATATCCTCCACTCAGGCCCTTGACATCAAGCAGGCGCGTCATTCTTCTTCACCTCCATCATCGCCGGCCGCCCCCAAGTAGGCTTCGATGACGGCACGGTTGGAGCGAACTTCATCCGGTGTGCCAACCATCAACACGTCGCCCTCGTTCATCACCACAATCCGGTCAACACCCTGGCGCAGGATGAAGTCCATGTTGTGCTCGATGACCAAGACGGATATGCCGGTGGTGTCCACCAGTTCCCGGAGGTTGTTGAAAATCTTCATCGCCAGTGGGCCGGCCACACCTGCAACCGGCTCGTCGAGCAGGAGGAGTTGAGGGTCGCCCATCATGGAACGGCCAATATCCACGAGTTTGCTTTGACCGCCGGAGAGTTCGCCCGCCATGTTGTGAGCCATGTGCGGCACTTCAAGCTGGTCGAGCACGGCAAAGGCCTTTGACAGGCGCTCTTTTTCAGCAGGCCTTGAACGCCCTCTGAACAACGACAGGAACGGGTTGGGCGAGAATTGGTTTCGTGGCGGCACCAGCAAGTTCTCGATCACGGTCATGTCCTTCCACAATCGCGTGTGTTGGAACGTTCGGGTCATCCCGAGTTTCTGAATTTGGTCAGGTCGCTTGTCGGAGACATCGACGCCAAACACCTCAACGGTGCCGCTGGTTTTCTCAAGCAGACCACTGATGCAGTTGAACGTCGTGGACTTGCCGCAACCGTTCGGCCCGATCAATCCAACAAACTCACCGGGCCTGACCTCGAACGAGACGTCTTTGACAGCCACCAAACCGCCGAACTCCTTGCGGAGATTTTTGACCGACAGCAACGGTGTTTCGCTCACGACGTCTTCCTTGGTTTCGGTCATTGCTCCTCACCTCCCTTCAATGGATGGTCAGGACGGTAGGGGACCTCGGGCAGCAGACCCTTCGGGTTGAATCGGAGCGAGAAAATGAGCAAGAGTCCGACCAAGAGTACCTTGACATACGCCATTCCGGCCCGAATCTCTCCGTTGAGGAACACTTCGTCAATGGAGCGCTGGTCAAAGAACAACGCAGCAAGAGCGAGGATGATGGTGAAATGCATGAAGGTCTCTTGAATCGGACGCCATCTCAACAGGTAGGCAACCACCATGATGGCCAAACAGATCCACATCACTTCCACGGTGTCGACGACCAGCCATGTAAACCAATCATCGAGCATATCGGCTTGTTCATGCAATGGCAAGTCCGAACTGCCCTGGGCAGCCACCAGCACGTTGAACACGAATTCCATGAGAACGATGATGCTGGCCCCAATGAGCATACCACGGTTGTTGCCCAAACCGCCGATGATGAAGGCCGCCCACACCAAGAACGTGGTCTTGGAGGGTGACATGAAACTTGGTTGGAAACCGTTGAGTTTCCATGCCCATAGCGCACCGGCAAAAGCGGCGATGGCTGCACCCAATGCAAGACTGGCCGCCTTGTGCTTCAAGATGTCGTGGCCGTGGTGTTGAGCCACCATTTCGTCCTCGCGAATCGAGCGCAGAATGCGCCCCCATGGCGAAGCAAGCACCGTGTTTAGCAACCACCATGTCAGAACAGTAGCGATGACGCCAATGATGGCGAGCACCATGAGGTAGGGTGCTGGTTGGCCCAAGCCGAGCAGGTCACCGACCGTCACGGCCATGCTGTCAATGCCGTCCGTGTTCGAACATGCCGTCGCAGAAAGGGGAGCACCGTTCGCATCCACCGGCCCGTCGCTTCCACAGAACCACCACTCTTGAAGCGGAAGCGTGTACCGTGAAATGCCGACAGCGCTGCCCCATGAACCGGCGCGGAGCAGGGGCTCGCCGCTCAACAACACACGAACGACTTCGCCAAGTGAAATCGTGATGATGGCAAAATAATCGCTGCGGAGCCGTGCCGTTGGGAAGGCCAACAACCACCCTGCGAGTGCGCCCAACACCATCGCGAGGAACACAGCAGGAATCACGGGCCAATCGTACCCATGAAGGTCCTTTGGTGCCGTCAGCAAGCCAACGGTGATGGCGCCAATGGAGGCAAAGAAAATGACACCGAAGTTGAGTTGACCCGTGATACCTGTGTGAAGGTTAAGGGACATGGCGAGGATGGCAAAAATGGAGAGCGTGACCAACACGTTGGAGACCTGAAGGGCTTTGACGAAGGTGGCTTGGTCGGAGTCGGCAACGGGTAGCCAGTTGATGAAGAGCGCCATGATGAGGGCGAGCAGGATGAACAACGCCCACGACCCGCGCTCGCTTTCTCGCCCGTAAGGCATCTTGAAGCGGGCAAGAAGATCTTCCCGATTGACGTCAACCTTGGCGTTGACAAAGGTGGAAACACGAGCACCGATGGCACTCGCTCGAACACTGACCTGTTGCGTTTTGTCATTCACAACATCAGTGATGGAATTCAAACGGGTTTGGAGAGAGGCTGAGAACCGATGCCAGGTGGTCGAAACCCTGTTGAGCATGGCTGGTAGCCGCTCGCTTTGTTTCATCTCTCGGTCACGCAAGATGTAGCTTGCCTCACGCCAAGCGAGAAGGTACAACAGGATGGGCACGGCAGGCCAAAGAAGGAAGCCGATGTTCGCAAGGAAGGCAATCAACACCTCTTCCCCATGCATTAACCACAACCAATGTTCTTGTTCAGCAGCCGTCAGGGCCGAGGGGGCATGGTCCAGCGTGATGGAAGCATCCCCTCCGGTCAGCATCGCGAAGAGACCATCGTTGGCGATGGAGTGCTCACGAACAAATCCACTGAACCGATAGACGATGTAGGCGATGATGGACGACAAGAGGTAGCGTTGACCACGAATTCCATTTCGCATGCTGAAGTGGTGCAGACCCGTTGGGGCGGCGACCACACCCAACCAGGCCGCTCGTTTCGGGTTCGGCGTGAAACCGTCCTCGGCCCGCTGGCGAATGCGCTTGATCTTCCACTGGTCGTAGGCGTCCCCGATTCCTTTGGGCATGATGAGCAAGATGGCGATGATGAGCACATACGGCATCACCTCGGCGAGGTTGGCGTAGTTTGAGCGCTCGAGAGGAGAGCCAATGCCCATCAGAATCGGAGAGGAGACCGAACGGACGAAGCCGATGATGACGGCTCCAACAATGGCCCCTGGGATGGAGCCGATGGTCCCCAGCACAATCACAGCAAAGGCTGGCAGCAACAACGTGAACCCTGTCTCGGGACTGTAGCGTATGGTCATGGCAAAGATGGCTCCACCGATACCTGAAATTCCTGCAGAGAGAAAGGCGCTGGTCATGTGAACCCGTTCCACGTTGATGCCGCACGAGGCAGCGAGCTCGGGATTGTCGGCAACGGCTCGCATGCGTCGGCCAAGGCGTGTTTTGGTGAGCAACAAGAGCAAGAGCCCGACGGATGCAAAGATGACAAACGGCATGGCCGCACTGTAGTAGGTGTAGTTGGCCGTGAGTTCGGTCACACAATCGCTGCCAACCGAATAGACATCGGCCAGCGGTGCCGACCCTTCGGTGGTGATTTTCTCGTAGATTGGAGCACCAGTTTCTGGGTCGGTGCCGACTTGCTCACATGCGCCGTATCGGTACACTTCGCCACTTTCCATGGACCGGTCGCCAAGATTGAGTTTGGTCACCGTCGTGGAGGCTTCAAAGCGTTGCTCCCTCGCAATTCGCCAGTCAACGTCGGGCTCGTACAATTTGGTGCCTGCTCCAAAGCGAAGATAGACAATGGCTCTCAGCACCAAGGCGACACCCAAAGAAGCGATCATCATCACGTCGGGGCTCGATTTCCGGTCGCGAAAGCCCCTGAAGACCAAGCGGTCGATGATGATGCCAGCGACCCCGGTGAGGACAAAGGCCCCAACGAGGGTCCACACGAGGACTGACCATACCAGGACACCGTCCTTCGGAGTTGCGTGGAGCGGATAGAAGAAATCCATCCACATCAGCATGACCGCAACGTACATGCCCAGCATGAAGAACTCGCTTTGAGCAAAGTTCCCGTACCGCTGAACGCTGTAGGTCAACGTACACCCAACGGCGATGGCCAGGTAGGTTGACGACCACGTCAGAGTGCTGAAGCCAATGGATGACAGGTTGAAGTAAATCGTTGCCTGGGTATCCAAGCCTCGCATCAGCAACTCAATGGTGAACAGGACAACCAAGAGCAAGAACAAGGGCGAAAGTGCCATCAGGACCGAACGGTACCAGCCATGAGAGAGATCGTCGAAGACGACCTTCACCAGCAAGAATCCCATGGAGATGAGTTGGAGG
>JBMZJQ010000056.1:0-10120 GCA_049617635.1 Candidatus Poseidonia sp. | reverse complement strand
TAGCAGGTATTCACTTCACCGGTTCCACCCGCGTGTTCCGTCAGATGTGGCGCGATGTCGCCAACAACCTCGAGAACCTGAAGTCCTACCCTCGCATCGTTGGTGAAACGGGCGGTAAGGACTTCATCGTCGCTCACCCCGATTGTGACCGGCAAGCCCTGCTCGTGGCCATGCTTCGCGGTGGGTTTGAGTTCCAAGGACAGAAGTGCAGCGCTGCCAGCCGTGTTTACGTTCCACGTTCGGTGTGGGACGCCATCAAGGACGATTACATCGCTGAAGTCAACAAGATCACCGTTGGCGATGTGGCCGATTTCAGCAACTTCTTGGGCGCCGTCATCGACAAGAAAGCCTTCGACAGCATCACGGGCTACATCGACCGCGCCGCTGCAAACCCTGATTGCGAGATTGTGACGGGCGGCACCTACGACGACAGCACGGGTTACTTCATTCAGCCCACCACCATCGTGTGCAACGACCCCAAGAGCGAGACCATGGCGGAGGAAATTTTCGGCCCCGTCCTCTCGGTCCATGTCTATGATGACGAACGATTCGAAGAAACGCTGGCCCTCTGCGATTCGACCTCAGAGTACGCCCTCACCGGGTCCATTTTCGCCACGGACCGTCGCCACATCGAAACCGCTTTGGCAGCGTTGCGCTACAGTGCAGGCAATTTCTACATCAACGACAAACCCACCGGCGCCGTCGTCGGCCAGCAACCCTTCGGAGGTGCGAGGGGAAGCGGCACCAACGACAAGGCCGGCAGTCCCCTCAATTTGCTCCGCTGGGTCAGTCCACGTTCCATCAAGGAAACCTTTGCCCCGCCTCACGACTGGACCTATGGCTTCCTTGGTTGAATCAAACAGCGTCCTGTCCTTGAGCCGCTTGGGTTGCTTTTCGTGCCAACCTCGCTTTGTGGGCCTGCTCGGCTTTCGGAAGCAAGTAGCGGGGTTGAACCTTCGCAGACACCAAAGCGATCAGGAACCATCCCAAGGTCAGCAACGGCGTCGCCACCATCACGGTCAATGCGGCGGCCATCACGAGAAATCCATTGGTTTGCTCCCAGGCCCAAAACGCACACACGCCGGTGCACAGCGGTAGCCACCACCGGGCGGCGTAACTTGGGGTTGACATGCCCTTGTGGTCTCGTCGTGGTGCGAAGGCTGCTGAGAAGGTTCCCATGTTCCTAAAGCGTCTGGACCACCTTATGAATCGGCGTTTCTCGCCTCCCCACCGTTCATGAAGGAGATGCGCATAGGACGGGTCACCTGCAATGATGATGGCCTCTGCCGAATGCTGTATTTCAGTGACGATTGATGGGCGAACTGAGCGGGTACTCACTCCAAGGTGGCGAGGATGCAAGGGATGCTTCAACCCCTCCAGCCCACCCAAATCCCACTCACGCCGGTGCCCGAGCAACTCACGGTGTGGCGAGCATCCACCCCCTGGCAAACGGTTCGCTCGATGTTGGGGTTGGTCATCGTCTGTTACTTCATTTCTTCAATCGCCGTTTATATCGCCGCTGGATTCATCGACGGCGACTTCGATGGAAGGCCCGGCCCGCTTAACCCAATGCTCACCTTTGTCAGCGGGTTGTGCCTCTCTCCGTTTTTGTTGCTCTTCTTCTACCTCCGGCGACCACGCTTGACGCACACCGTCCATGCCTACCCTCATGCCCAAGGCGGCCAACTTCACCCGTTGGCAGGAGGCAGCGTGGTCAAATCACAAACACCAACCTATGTTCAACACCACCTCTTCCGTTCCACAGCTCCCCTTGAGATGCCCCGCCCGTCTCACCTGTGGTTGCTGTTCATCCTCGGCGTGGGCATCTCGACGTTGTGTTTGATTCCCTTGCTGTTTGGTGACCCGAGTATCGCTGTCATTCTGCTGGCCTTGTTGGTCATCATCCCTGCCTGGCTGGTCGGGTTTGCAACACCCGTGTTTGCTTGGTGGTCCATCACCAGCCGCCACATGGGCATCAACATCTCGCGTAGAGACGCTGAATGGGTGCTCGCTGCAGGGATGCTGTCCACCGTTCCGGCCATCATCATCAATTCGCTCATCAGCCCTATGCTCATCGCTTCGATTGGCCTGAACGCCAGCGAACCGGGAACACTGGGCGAAGGAATGATCCTGTTTCTTTCAGCCCCTATCGGGGAGGAGTTGTGCAAGGCCCTCGCGGTGCTCACCCTCACACATTTGATCATTTCACCAAGACATGGCTTCTATGTTGGTTCAACGGTGGGACTTGGTTTTGCTCTTCTCGAGAACGCCCAGTACATCTTCATGTCGTTGTTGGTGGGTGAATACAGCAGCATCTCCTACCTGTTCACCACGGTGCTACGAGGCTTGAGCTCCATCCCCGGTCATGCGATGTGGACGGGGCTCACTGGATACGCCATTGGGTGCTGGCTGCAACGTGGCAATCGTCTCCCAACCATCAGTGGAACGGCCTATCTCTCGGACGATGCCAACGCCAATTGGGTGCTGTACGATAAACAAGGCAGAACGGTCTCCACCTCCTCGTGGACAACGGTCCCGTCGCAGCGCTTGGTTCGCATGCTCTCGCGCTACCGTTCCTTTGCTTGGCCCATGCCCACCACGGTGAGCATGGGTTTGTTCCTCGCCATCCTCGGCCACGGGTTGTGGAACGGCACTTCATGGGGAGTGGGCATGTTGTTGGCGGACAACGAGACCATGTTGGCCTTTGCCATTCAGTTGGCGTGGTTGGCGTTCATGGTCATCATGCTGTGGTTTTGCATCTTGCGCTGGCTCCCCACCATCGTTTTGGGGCCAAAAGAAGCGAAGACTCGCTCGTGAAACAGGTCATGCCTTCAAAAACCCAAGAGCCTTGGGTAAAGGATAGCCATGGCCCTTTGGTCACCGGAGGTGGGATGCAATGGACGTCTTCACGAGTGGACCCAACACGGGAAACCTGTTGGTCACCATCGGGCTTGTTGCCTTCCTCTTGGTGATGTCTTCCCGGGCTCGTATGCTCGACGCCACCGGCTCAAGGGCTGCAGCCGTTTTGGGCTTGGTCGTGGGCGGTTTGGGCCACTGGACATGGTTGCTCATCTTGCTTGGCTTTCTCTTGAGTTCCCACAAAGCGACCAAGTGGCGATTTGATGAAAAAACCGAACTGGGCCTGTGTGAGTCCAGCGACGGTCACCGTGGCTGGACCAACGTGGTTGCCAACGGGGCTATCCCCGGACTCATTTGCATCTACGCCTACCTCTCTGAAGACTGGACCAGCATCGTGTGGGTCTTCGGCGCCGCGGTGGCGGTGGCGGCCTCCGATACGTTTGCCAGCGAAATTGGCTGCTTGGACCCTCGCGTTCGCATGATCACGACCCTGAAACCCTGTCAGCAAGGCGAAAACGGCGGATTCTCCCCCAACGGTCAACTGGCGGCGGCCATTGGTTCTGCGGTGGTCGCCATCATGACCTACATCGCTTGGCGACTGATGGGCGAAGGCTCGGGCGACGACGGCGTTCAACTGGCCCTCGCCTTGGGCGTCATCGGATGGCTTGGATGCCAAATTGACAGTTTCCTTGGCGCACTGCTTGAGAACAGGGGATACCTCACCAAAGGCTCCGTCAATGCCCTGGCCATCAGCGGAGGTGTCGTGTTGATGGCCTGGTACCTGTCCATGGCTTGAGCGTGTTCACCGGTGCATTGGCTTCTTGAACCGAGACCGCTTCGTTGGTTCATGGGGCGTCAGAGCAAAGCCATCGGTGTGCTCTGCCTCCTCCTCTTGGTGAGTTGGGTCAACGCGGCCAGCGCCAATGACTTCACCTATGAACCAGGCTACGTTGAGTGGACCATCAACCCTCACGAGCGTTTGTTCGTTGAGGGACAAAGCGTCGAAGAAGCCGTTCTGCAACGCGGCCAACCCGATTCAGCGGTGGGGGGTTTCACCGTTGGTGTGACCAACGAACCAGTTGAGGTCTTCACGCTCCAAAGCCCGCCGGTTGAACAAGCCGTGGAGGCTCAAGTGTTCATGAGTGTCTACTTTTCGGCCATCATTCAAGGCGGTGCTGGACCGCAATCCTGTACCCGCCAAACCCTCGTCGATTCGACCACCACCTTGAGTTACACGGTTTCTGTCGGGGGAAGTCAACTCTACAGCACCTCGGTGACCGAGACCTTGAATTCAGCAGCAGAAAACGACGCAGTGAACTTTTCCGGTGAAGTTCAGAACGTCACCTTGAGTCTCTCACCGGGGGACTCGATCAGCCTCACCCTCACCGTTGAACACCGCTGTGCGGGGACCCAAGCGAGGGTACAGTGGGGTGGATTTGAGCAGAACAGCGGTGGCATCATCATGGAGGGTGTTCTCTACGAGCCCGAAGCCCGAATCACGGTGGACGCCTCTCGACTTGCCCACGTTGAACTTGAGCATCGCTTGCCTTGGGGATTGGAAGATCTCCGCGACGAAAAATGGGAAATTTGGGGACCGTTGCTTCCCTCCGACCGACGCACCCTTGATGGAGAATACCTCGTTGAAACGAGTGCCGGTCGAATTCGGATGACGAGGGACATCGGTGCAAACAACACGGTCTACACGTGGTCGGGTGCCAAACAACTCCCTGTCGGCGAGATGAATCTCCAATTCTGTCTTCGTACCGTCGCAGGGAACCTCAACAGCGATTGCCACGCTGAAGGGATCCTCAGGTTCGAGGTCACCAAGGGCGACGAAGGCTTTGCAAGTGCCCCATTGTGGCTTTCTCTGACCACCGTTCTTGCGCTGCTGGGCTACGTCGCCAATGCGTTTCGAAGCGGCCTTTTGCTCCCCCTGCCCATTCTGGGTGCCTTGGTGGTGCTGGCCCTCCTGACGTTGCCCACGGTCTTCGAACAACCCAATCTCGGCGCAGATGCCATCATTCTCGACAACACGAAAGCCGTTGATGCCGAGTTGAGCAAACCGGACGGTTCAACCGTTACCATCTCCGAATTGCTGTCTGGAAACGAGGCGTTGGTGATTGGTTTGGTGCTTCCGGGCTCAGAACAAAGCCTCACCCAAGCCAACGAATTCAATCGCACCATCGATCAACTCGGGGAGCGCATCACGGTCATTCATGTGGTGACCGGTGAAGGAGCCTTGTACTCGGATGTCAATGCCCTCGCCACCGCCACCAATGCGGCTTGGGCGGTGTATCTGGATGAGGACAGCACCTTTGCCTCCAGCCTGCCCACCGGTGCATCGGACGCCGTCGTGGTCTTGGACCCCGCCATGCACGTCACCTTCTCGCAACCATCGTCCGCAGCGATGCTGGACATCGTCGAGTCGGTTGAGGACATCACGTCCGGCGGTCAAACGTCAGTTGGTGCTTACTTCGGCCTCTTCTTCGGACCCGGTCTGTTCTTGTTGTTCTTGGCGCTTCCTCGAGAGGAATGGACGGCTCCAGAAGAGCCGCTTCCTCCCGGCCTGTTGTGGGCGTCCATCGTGGTCGCTTCCGGAGCGGGCATCTTGATGATCAACCTCCCGCCCTTGCTGTTGGCGTTGCTCCCGGTGGGGATGACCGTTCGTTTTGTCCTCGACATCGTGATGATGCTGTGGATGCTTGAGATGTGCTTCTTCACGGCGAAGCGGGGTGCACCGTTTGAAGCCGATTTCCTCGGCAAACTCCTTCACGGGATGTTCCCGAAGGGGTTCCAAGATTGGCGTGACCCTGTCGACATGAACCGAGATGTGCTGCTCGGTGTGTGGCTTGGTTGGTTTGGATGGCTCGCTTTCCCTCACCTGTTCCCGCAAGCCGTGGCTTCCTCTGCCCTTTTGGGAGGCTCGGGAATTCTGCCGGCGGTGTTGTTCTTGGTCTTGCTAACCCTTTCGGGAGGCGTGGTGGTGCTGTTGCTTCGCATTGTGGCCTCGTGGGGAGGTCCGTTTTCTCGGCTCTTCGGCAAATTTGGTGGCGAGGTGTTTGCACAATTTGTCGGCTGGGTGCTCACGCCAATTGCGCTTTGGATGGCCCTCAACGTCACCATCAACGTCTTCGAACTCGGCGTGTTTTAGGCGCATGCGTTAAGACGGTTGATGTGAATCAACCAACCTATGAACAACACCATCCCTCACTGGAGTCAAACCAGCGCCCGCCTGCTCAACGCTTGTCCACGTTCGTGGGTCCTCACCTACGCTCACGAGGCCAACGCCTCGTTCCAACAACAGCGGGGGCGTCGCCTGGCGTCTCGCCGTCCAAGAACGTTCGATGAGGCGCAAGTCCAGTGCATGCGAACAACATGGTTGGAACGGATACAAGACCAGTTTCTCGGAAAAACATGGTCGCCGTTGTACCTCGAGCGGAGGTTGCAAAACCACCTGGAGGATGCCATGACAACCCTCGAACCTCCCGTCCCTTCCATTCACATCACCATGGCTGTGCATCGAAGTCTTCGACAGCTGCAACACTTGGAGGACACCCTGTCGCTTCGTCCCTTGTTCGGTTCGAAACCACATCGTTGGGCCTACTTTGACCGACGAGAGGGCGCTACCCTTCCAAGCCTTCACTTGTATGCGGCCCCAGATGTCGCCGTCCACCACCAACATCGCTGGACCCTTGTCCGGTTGCAGTTCAGATCTCCCTCCACGACCTTGTTGAGTCAGGAATTGGAGCACCGCTTGATGGTTCACTGGGCGATGAATCAACCTGGTTTTCCAAAGGATTGGCGAGCCTATCGGGTCAAGGTCGTGCGGTGGAACATCAACCGATGGATTGAGCACACCGTCTCGGTTTCTGAAGAGACACTGGGTCAAGCCATGGCCTTGATTCACCACGATGTCCAGGAGATGAAGTGGCTTCAACGAACCGCGATGGCCGACCCTTCGCTTTCCAGTGTTCCATTGGCGTCTTCACAGAACTCCTGCCTTGGTTGTCAGCACCGGCCGGCCTGCCCGGCAAGAGACGGGTTGGCTGCAGCGAAAACGAACGCTGTGAACGTGAAGTTGAATCAAAGCGAAGAAACCAAGTCGGCAAGGACGGCATGAACATCGTCCGCCTTGGTCACGCCACTGGCCAACAGCACGCCCTCCGCGCCAAGTTCGAGGGCTTTGGCAACATCAGCCCCGTTTTTGACGCCAGCACCGCACAGAACACGTACGTCAGGGTTCACGGCTTTTACCGCCGCCACCGTATCACTCACGATGGCGGGGTCAGCCGTGGTGACCGATATGTCACCGCCAATCAGTTCGGGTGGCTCAACAGCGATGAAGGTGGGGCCGAGTGCAGCAAGCGCCTTTGCTTCGTCAACATCGGCCGCACATGCACAGACCGGGAATCCAGCGGGCAGCATACCCAGCAAGGTCTCAACGTGCTCGAGCGAGACCTTGTGCTCGGCGTGGTTGATGAGGGTGCCTGCTGCGCCTCGCGAAATGGCCGTTTGTGGCTCCAGCCAGCCGGTAAAGCCTCCCAAACCGACCGGATCGAGGTGCTGCGACCAGACATGAACCCCACTCGAAAGGGTGCCCAAGGCTCCCAAATCAAAGGCAGAAACAGCTGCGACCATCTCGGCAGGGCCATCGGCTTGGGCGTCCATGGCCTGCAAAAGTTGGCCTGCGGCTTCGCCGGATGCGCTCGCATAGGTCTTGAAGTTCACAACAATGAGGGGGCGGTCCATGGTGGTACGCCTGCCATCATGCCTTTAGCAAGTTTGCTCCAATACGTGGGAAAAAGCCCTGAATCTCATGCCTTGTCGGGCCACTGGCCGCCTTGTTGTTGCGTGCCGTTGGGGACCACGGCCCCATGGTCAACGACCACGCCCTCCAACGAGCAATCGTCTCCGATGGATGCCCCTTGGCCCACCAAACAGGAGACGAGGTGGCTTCCATGCCCAACCCGAGCATCTTCCAACAGGGTGGTGCTGGAGAGTCGGGACATGCCAACACGGCAACCTCGGGCGATCATGGAGTGATGGATGCTGTCGGGAGTGCTGGTATGGTGAAAGCAGGCTTCGTCTGCGTACCAAGAAGGCGTTTGGCCTGCCAACTTCCCGGAACGGTAGCGATGGTGATTGATGGAGGCGTGCACGGCTTGATTCCAAGCTTCAGGTGTGCCCGCATCGATGAAGTAGCCTTCGAACGGCAAACCACTCAACAAGCCTTCTGCCGCAAGTTTCGGAAAAACGTCACGTTCTATAGAATGTTTTCCGAGTGGCATCCAGTCAAAGACATCGTCATTGAACACATAGGAACCAGCGTTGATGAGGGTGGAAAACACCTCCTCGGGCTTGGGCTTTTCCTTGAATTGCGTGATCAAGTTCTGTTCGTTCAAGCCCACGATACCAAATCGTGTTGGGTCCTCAACTTCCCAAAGGCCAAGCGTACCAACCGACCGGTTGGTTCGGTGCAACGCCAACAAACTTGATGCATCCAAGGACGAGACAATATCGCCGTTAAAGCAGGCAAAGGTTCCGCTCACAACATCCCTGCAATTTCCGAGGGCGCCACCGGTTCCAAGAGGCTCATCCTCGGGGACAATACGAACATCAAAAGGAGCGTCAGCCTGTTTGAAGTAGGCTTCGATTTGGTCAACTTTGTAACCACCAGCCACCACGACTTCATCCACCAACTCTTCGGGGAGGGAGGCAACAACGTGCTCGAGCAGTGTTCGGTCAAGGACCGGGAGCAGGGGTTTGGGGACCGTGTTGGTCCACGGCCTGAGCCGAGACCCAACGCCACCGGCCAAAACGACAACCTGCATCGTGCCTCCCTTAGGCCTCACCAATATGAAAACGACCCCTCAATCCATCCCCGACAAAGAGGCATCAAAGTATTCAAAGACGGGCTTCCGTTCGTTGGACTCGGAGATGGCCATGAACATCCACGAATACCAAGGAAAAGCCCTCCTGAAAGCCAACGGCGTGCCTGTCTTGGACGGTGTTCACTGCACCACGGTGGACCAGGCATTGGCCGCCTACGACACGCTCGGCAGCAAGGTCGTGGCCGTCAAATCACAAATCCACGCCGGTGGACGTGGAAAGGGAACCCTCTACCACCCGCAAACCCGTGAGCACGTGATGGACGGTGGCGTCAAGATCGCTTTTTCCCGCGAAGACGTGCAAACCTACGCCACCAACATCTTGGGCAACCTGCTCGTTACCATCCAGACGGGCGAGGAAGGAAAAGTCGTGAACAACCTCTATGTTGAATCGGGCTGCGACATCGCCCACGAATATTACCTCGCCATCTTGGTGGACCGCGAGAACAAGGCCGTGCTCATCATGGCTTCCACCGAAGGCGGCATGGACATTGAGCACGTCGCCGAGACCACGCCTGAAAAAATCCACAAAGTCTCCGTCGACCCTAACGCCGGTTTGCTCGGCTACCAGAAGCGAGACCTTGGCCTTGCCCTCGGTCTTTCCGGAGCCGCCCACAAGGCCTTTTCCAAATCGCTCACGGCCATGTACGCCATGTTTGTCGCCAACGACTGCTCCATGTTGGAGATTAACCCGTTGGTGCGAACGGCCGACGACCAGATCATCGCTCTCGATTCAAAGGTCTCCTTTGACGAAAACGCCGAGTTCCGTCACAAGAATTGGGACGACCTGCGCGACCTTTCCGAGGAAGAAGACGTCGAGATCCGAGCCAAAGAAACGGGACTCTCCTACGTGAAGTTGGACGGCAACATCGGTTGCCTGGTCAACGGCGCCGGCCTTGCCATGGCCACGATGGACGTCATCAAACTCTACGGTGGCGAACCTGCCAACTTCCTCGATGTCGGTGGTGGCGCCAACGAAGAACAGGTCAAGACGGCCTTCTCCATCATTCTCGAAGACCCCAACGTGAAAGGCATCCTCGTCAACATCTTCGGGGGCATCATGCGCTGCGACATCATCGCACGTGGCGTCATTGCAGCCACCGAAGCGCTCTCGCTCGAAGTCCCGCTGGTGGTTCGCCTGGCTGGGACCAACGTCGACGAAGGCAAGGCCATTCTCGCTGCCTCCGACCTCAACATCCATCCTGCAGACGATTTGGCCGAAGGCGCCCAAAAAATCGTTCAGTTGATTGGAGGTGAGGCTTGATGGCGATTTGGATTGAAGAAGACGCGAAGGTCCTCGTTCAGGGCATCACCGGCAAGCAAGGCATGTTCCACGCCGACAAGATGGTGGAGTACGGCACCAACATCGTCGG
>JBMZJQ010000055.1:0-10134 GCA_049617635.1 Candidatus Poseidonia sp. | reverse complement strand
GGCTTTTCCCATGACTAGTAGGAACACACACTCCCTCTTGAAGGTTGAGACGACAGTTCGTCGCCTTTTTGTGTTGTGAGGCCTTGGTCGTGGCATGGCAGCAATTCGATACGGAATTGCTGGCCGACCTGTCCATCACAGCCTCTCCCCGTTGCTCACGGCACTTGTGGTTGATCACCTTGGCTTGCCGTACGACGACAAGCACCTGATGATGGAGCTGCTGGATGTGAGCACCCTTCCCGATGCACTGGCTTGGGGGTATGCTGGCGCCATCCCCGAATCGGTATCATGGGCCTACACCGATGCTTCGTTTGCGATGTTTCGCACCAAAGCCCTGATCAAAAAAGCCGTCGAAGCGGCCCGAACCATCGAAACCTCACATAGCGATGTGCTTCCCACCAACGACGCTCCGTTTGAACCACGTACCTATCCAGAAGGAGGCTTGCCAACGCGCCTGTTTGACAGTGAAATCTGGATCAACCTCACCTCCCCGCTCAAACATCAACTGGGATCGGGAGCAGTGAATTGCTTGGATGATTCAATGGACACCAAATCGGTGAACGCCCTTCGGTGGGACGGTCGTGGGTGGTGGTGTGCCGGGTTGGATGGCGAGGGTGTTCGTGAAGTCCTCCACCATCATGGGATGGAACCCACTTCTCATGTTCTCGGCCTTTGCGGGGGTGGCGGCGGGGCGCGCTCGGCCGCATCTGCATGGTCTGCCCAAGGTGGTCAGGTGCAGGCGCTGGAAGGTCGTCGACCTTTGGAGGATGGACCTTGGACCTCAAACATCACCACCGACGAGGCTGATTGCGTGGTTGATTTCGATGACACCATCGAACCAGCGTCTGAATCTCGCTTGCTGCTTAAAGCAAACTACGCTCCGATGACGGGTGGATTTGAGCGACGCATCAAGCAACTCAACAGCCCACACCTCGACGGTCGTTGGTTGCTCGTTGCACAACATCTTGCATGTTGGCGCCATCTTTGGGCCCCAGAACGAAGAGGGGAATTGCCCAGTCTCTCGCTGTTGTTGACGCGGCTCCTTCATGCCGAAACCATGTTGGGTGAATACGCAACTTGACGAAGGTTCTATGCTGAAGCGTATCGAGGTGGTGGTGTGACGTCAACCCCGATGCGTCAAGGTCACCGCGTTGTGCTCTGGCTGGTTCTTCTCCTGTTCATCGCTCCGTTGGCGACGGCCATGGAAGAAAATACGGATTTCCAACCCCCTCACGAGGGCGTTGATTTCCCCGTTGGGTGGACCGAATTCAACCTAAACGGCCCCTTCAGTCCCGAGGTCCGAATGGTCTATCCAGCCATGGTCAACGGTGAGGACAAGGACATGGCCGGCAACGGCCCGTTTCCTTGGGTCGTCCTCATTGGGGATTCTGGTGAAGCCATTGACGGGTACATGCTCCTGGTCGAACCCATCGTCCAGCGGGGCTACATCGTTGTGGTGAGCCAACCGTTGGCCGACGAAACCGATGTTGAGAACACGATTGATGTTCTCGACATCATCATGAGTCATATGGAGTACCAAAACCAAACCAATGCTTACGTGATGGGTTCTGCTTCAAACATTGACGTGGAGCATTGGGGTCTCCTCGGCCATGGGAAAGGCGCCACGGCAGCCTACCTTGCGTTCCCGTTTTGGGACCTGAGCACCCATGCCACCGACCACCAACCTCCACGCGCACTGGTTGGTATGGCGATGGATTTCGAGGATCTCGACGAAGACTTTGTTTGGGAAGACATCGCCATGAACCCCGTCTTTTCCACCCCGGGAACGGCGCTGTTCATGACCGGAACGGTCGACGAAGTGGCCCCCTCTCAGGAGACGATGGAGCGCGTGGATGCCATCGGCGGTTTGTCTTGGCAATGGATGCATGTGTTGGGTGCAGACCACTACCAGTTCCAAGACACCCGTTCCATTTTCGAGAACGACGGCGATGCAACCATGAGCCAAAGCGCACAAATCAACTTCGCCGTTGAGCATTCATTGGCCTACCTCGACACCGTGTTGCGTGGAGACCACGCCTCGTTTCGAGAGGCGTTCAACCGGCCCGAAGGGCCACGAACGGTGAGCGATGGCAGTGCGTATGTTGATGAAGACCTGCAGCGCTCTGCGTTTTTACGATGGACCAATGTCTCCCTCAGCCACGATACGTCTCAGCCACTTAACGCCTCAAACACCCTTGTTCTCGAGGCACAATGGGCGTTGAGAAACGGCGATGGTTTTGCGGACTTGCCCGCGGGATGGGATGTTCATGTGTCCTGTGGATGGCTCAACGCAGCGTGGCAGACCGCTGCTGCGCTGGATAGCAACGGCACGGCACGCTGCGAATATCCGATGGCGCCGGTGGCGCCAGGTCAGCAAAAGGCATGGATGTCGGTTGAGGTCGAAGGGGCGCCGTCCACCATGTGGGCTTCAGTACAACGCACCAACACACCCGTGGAATTGCTGTATCCTCAGGTCACGGTGTATGTTCCTCAGCACGGTGAAGCCACCCTCAACATCAGCGACGTGGCTGTCGATCCTGACGGGCAGGCGGTCCGTGCCTTGAACGCCACCTTGACCGGCCCCGATGCTTCGCATTTTGCGGCCCTCCTTGACGAATCTGGCCAATTCCTGACCGTACGGCATGCGCTGGAAGAGGAATGGCTGGGCGAGTGTCGTGTTGAACTCCACATGCGAAGCGATGGTGGTGTTGCCGACGAAATCAACACCAGCCTTCGTGTGATGCTAACGCCAGTGGACGACCAAGTTGTCAAGGACGGCACCGTGCCCATTCAAGAAATGGACGAAGATGGCGCCCCGGTCGTCTTTGATTTGAGTACGGTGGTCAGCGACCCTGAAGGAGAAACCCTGCTCATACGCGTGGGCGGTCAAGCCACAGGCGAACAGGGCCCTGTGCGATACGTCATCGATGACCACTACATCACGCTGACACCGCTTGAGAACCAGAACGGAGCAACCGTGCTGCGTGCAACGGCCAGCGACGGCTCGAATCCACCGGTTGATGTGGACATCCCCGTGGTGGTCAACGCTGTCAACGACCCCGTGGTGGTCAACCTCTCGCAGTGGGCGGGAGATGTGGTGATGGACGAGGACACCACGTTCACCCTGGATTTGAACGCCCTCGCCTACGATGTTGACGGCGACCCACTCACGTGGACCCTCGAAGGGACTCCACCCAGCCTCAGCGTTCTCCAAACAAACGCCTCGATGTCCATCACGCCCGATACCGATGTGAACGGTGTGTTTGATGGGCTTTGGCTCAACGTGACCGACGGATTGTCAAGTCACACCTTCTCGTTCGGTTTGACGGTTTCTCCAGTCGGTGACCTTCCGTTCCTTTCCATTTCGACCATCGAGCGAATCAGCGGAGGTTCTTCGGCCACGATTCAGTGGAACATCGTTGATGTTGACGGTGTGGCCAACACCAACGCCGAGGTCTCCATCGATGGTGCCTTGGTGGCAACCAACCATTCCTGCATTGAAACCATCCCCGGTTCCCACCAGTGCGTGACGTTGATTTCCTTGGGAGAAACGTCCAACACATCGCTTTTCGTTCAACTCAAAGTGACCGATCTTGAACTCGATCGAAGCGTGATCGCCGACCTTGTGTTTGACCCAAACGCAGGTGGCTCCACCCCCAGCGAAGAAACCCAATCGGAGGAAACATCCTCTTCGAGCGTGGGTCTCCTCGCCATGCTCGGTATCCTTGCCGTAGCACTCTTGGGTGTCGTCGTTTTCATCCTCTCCCGTTTGTCTTCGCCTCCCGTTTCTTCAACGGAACTTCTTGAGGAAGAACCACCGGCTTCCGAAGCGTCGGGTAGCGGAGGGCTGTTGGCTCGAGCCAGCCGGTTGAAGTGATCACAACGGAATGTTGCCGTGTTTTTTGGGTGGTGACCATTCACGTTTGGTCTTGAGAATGTTCAATGCTCGACACAGTCTCAAACGGCTTTCCTGTGGTTCGATAACATCGTCAAGCCATCCGTTTCGTGCGGCAACATAGGGGTCGCCAAATTTGGCCTTGTATTCGTCAACAAGTTGCAAACGGACGTTTTCTTTCTCGCCATCGGGTGCGGCTTGAATCTCGCGTCGGTGGATGATGTTCACAGCACCCTCGGCCCCCATCACGGCCAATTCCGCGGTCGGCCAGGCGACGTTGTAATCGCTTTGCAAGTGTTTGCACGACATGGCGAGGTAGGCGCCTCCGTAGGCTTTGCGGGTCACCAGCGTGAGCTTTGGCACGGTGGCTTCTGCGTAGGCGAACAGGAGTTTTGCACCATGGCGAATGATGCCCCCCCATTCTTGGACAACACCAGGTAGGAAGCCTGGGACGTCCTCAAACGTCAGCAAGGGAATGTTGAACGCATCGCAGGTTCGAATGAATCGTGCGGCTTTGATGGAGGCGTCGATGTCCAAGCAGCCTGCCAACACCTTGGGTTGATTGCCGACCACGCCGACGGTGTTTCCGTTCATGCGTGCAAAACCGATGATGATGTTGTCGGCGTAGGAGGGGAAGAGTTCCACAAAAACCCCGTCGTCAACGACCTCTTCGACCACGCTGACCATGTCGTAAGGCTTGTTGGGATTGTCCGGGACGATGTCTTGCAGTGTTTCGTTGAGCCGGTCCACCGGGTCGCCGCTTGGCACCGTTGGTGGGTCGGCCATGTTGTGGTCGGGCAGATAAGACAGCACCGTGGCGGCGAGTTCACAGGCATCTTCCTCGTCCTCGGCGATGAGCGAAGCGATGCCGGAGCGAGAAGCATGCAGGTTGGCTCCACCCAAGCCGGCCGCATCCACTTCACCGCTGATGACCTCGGGGGTTTCGAGGGGCGAGGACAGGAAGAGTTGACCGTGTTCCTCTCCGAGAATCGTGAAGTCTGACAGAGAGGCAGCCAACGCGGAGACGCCGACCACCGGGCCCAACACCAGGCTGATCATCGGAATACGGCCACTGCACTGCACCAAACGGTCGAGCATTTCTCCCGTTCCGGCAAGGGCGTTGACCCCGTCTTGGGCGCGCTGACCTCCGCCGTCCCACATGCAAATCAGGGGGGCCTTGGCTCGCTCGGCCATCTCAACAACCTTGGCGATTTTCAGTGCGTGCATTTCGCCCATACTTCCACCGTGAACGCTGAAGTCTTGAGCAAAGCAGTAGACTCGCCGCCCCTCGATGGTACCTTGGCCGGCCACGACACCGTCCCCAAGGGTCTGGTGGAGGAACATGTTGTGGTCATCGGTTCGGTGGGTCACAAAGGTGTCCAGTTCAAGGAACGAATCCTCGTCAAGCAACATGCTGATGCGGTCTCGAGCGGTACCACGACCGCTGGAACGGATGGCTTCCTGTCGCTTGAGACCCCCTCCCACACGGGCTGCCTCCCGCTTGGAGCGAAGGTCTTCAAGGCGATGGCCAGCGTTTCCTTCCACGTTTCCTCCACTCCTTCTCGGTTCTTGATTCAAACGCCTACTCCAAGAGGACCTCGCGGTGTTCTCCACAAAGGTTCGCTTGCATGGCCTGTGCCACGTCCATGTTCTGCGACAGCACCCAGTGCAACTTGGCCACGGTGGCCTCGGGGGTTGAACTGATGCCGTGTCCGAGCATACCCATGGACTGTTGGTTGCGTCCCTTGGAATAGACATTCATGTCAACGGGGCCGTGAATGCACTGGTTGACAATCACCACAGGAAGTTCTCGATTCACACATCGCACCAGGCAGCGCCAAAGGTGTTGGTTTTCAGGGGCGTCGTTTTGTGGGTCGTCGATGGGAAGGTGACCCAAACCGGTTCCGTGAATGATCACGCCTTGAACGCCTGTGTTCACCACCGCTTCAATGTGCTCAGCGTGAAGCCAAGGCCCGGCGATGAATTGTGCAATCCGTTGGCCGGTTTCAAAACCGGCTGGCTGATGGCTCACAGGGCGGTTCGCATCGTCCTTTAGGGCGGCCTCGTACCAAGGCAAGAGCGCCGTTTCAAACCCTGATGGTGTGAGCGTGAGTCGTGCCAGCGGTCGAGCATTGACCGACCTGAACGCGTCACGACGAGACGAATGCATCTTGCGAACACCCAATCCGGAATGGATGGCCATCACCCCGTCGCTTGAGGTGTCGTGCATCACGACCACGACGTTGTCGCCGTCGTTGCCCGTCGGCGCTGGGCCGTGCGCCGCCCATTGGACGGCGGCGAGCAAATTCTCCGAAGCATCCGAAGAGCCTCGGTCACTTGAGCGCTGTGAACCCACCATGGCGATGGGGCCTGAGGTGCGGTGCCCCTTTCCGGCGAAGGCAAAATTGAGGGCGGCGGACGTGACGTGGAGGGTGTCGGTTCCATGCGCGATGACGACGCCTCTGCAACCGTCCTCAAAGGCTTGCGAACACGCCTTCGCCATGATGTTCCAGTGCTGAGGACGGATGTCGTCGCTGAACATGTTGCCGATTTTTACCGCATCGAGCTGAGCGATGTTGGCCAACTCAGGGAGCGCATCCAGCAACTCTTCCGGTTCAAATCGCGCCTCGACAGCGCCGGTGGCATAGTCCACTTTCGAGGCGATGGTGCCTCCGGTGTGAATGAGGCGAATCCGCGGAAGATCGGTGTTGGGGGTGGGAGAGGTCAATTCCGGTGCTTGCGTTGGCGCCGGTGCATCAAGTTCAGTCCACTCACCCAACGCATCAAGCGGAAAACTGACGTTGTAACCGTTGTCAAGTTTCAGGGTCAGGTGTTTTGGGGCAGAAGGAGGCAACACAAGACCGGTGTGCTCGACTTCACCGTTGTGACTGTTCAACATGGCCGTGATGCGAAGCCCTTCCTTCGGTGCCTCCACCATACGGTAAGGGTGGCCAAGTCGCTCCTTCAATCAATCGCTTCACTGAGAGAGGTCCTTGACTTTCTCAACCAAGTCCATGCGTCGCAGCCGCCAAATGCCGATGGGCGTCATCGCAACAGCGATCACCACGACGCCAGCCATCAACTGGTAGGCCACACTTGGGACGATGACGATGGCGACGAAAAACTGCCAAGAGGAAAAGGAAGCGGCCAAACCAACGGCACCGCCGTAGGCAAACGCCACGCCGACCATCCCGCCGATGATACCGATGAGCAGGCTCTCAAACAAGAGCATCAATCCCAGACTACGGGTTGAAGCACCCAACACACGAAGCGTTGCGAGTTCGAAATCCCGTTCTGCCACGTTCATGATCATCGTGTTGAACATGACGGCAATCGTGAACATGAGTCCCAAGTACATCATCGCCTGGAAAATTTGGGTTTGCTGGTCAATCAGGCTGTTCATGCCGTCAATGAGCGTTTGGCGTTCAACCACGCCCATGGAAATCTCGGCAAGGGAGGCGTCCACCTCAACCCCGTCGGGCAGGGCGAGGTACATTGACGTCGCATTGACACCCAAGGCATCGCCAAGGTCAGCCCGTAGGAAATACATGGTTCGCGCCAATTCTCCACGCGTGACACCGACGATAGCGACCTCATGTTCAGCCCCGTTCAACAAGACGGTGTGCTCCTCGCCGACATTCCATCCCAAGAACGTCATGGCGCCCTCGTCCAACATGACTTGACTGGCCCCATCACTGGGCAAAGGCTGCTCACCTGCGATGACGTTGACGCTCCGCATCCCCTCAGTGAAGGAATCGAAGCCCACCAAGGTAAACACGCGTTCCAAGCCGTCCGCATCTTCAACCGATCCAAGTGGCATTTCGATAAGAGGCTCGTAGGTGGCTCCGCGTTCATCGGCCCATGCCACCACTTCGGCTTCTCCACCTTCGCTGATGTAGACCTGAGCGTCCCAGGATTGTTTCTCCTCAAGTCCACCCACGATGGTGTCTTCCAAGCCTGCCGACATCATTTGCACCGAGCCAAACAGCATCAGGGAAATGCCGACGGCCAAGAAGGTCATCATCAACCGAACCGGTTTGCGAACGCTGGAACGGATGGACAAGCCCAAGGTCGTTGGCATCCATGACGTGAGGCGACGCAGCACGTTGGACCCCACGCGAATCTGGTCTTGACCGCTCAGCACCTCAAGCGGGTCAAGGCGGCTGGACTTCCAAGCAGGAAATGCACCGGAGAGAAACACCACCAGCATCGTGGGAACCATGATGCTCGTGTACAACGAAAGTGGCACTTCGCGTTCGGTGATTGGCAAACCGACGATGCCCTCGTAGAAATCCAGCATGCTGTTGACACCCCACGGGCCCATCAAGGCGCCGAGGCCGCAACCCACGGCACCGATGACGAGAGGAGCGATGAGGTACCCCGTCATCAACGAGGTTCGTTCCACGCCGAGCGTCCGTAGCACAGCGATTTCTTTGGCTTGGCTTTGCACCAAGCGTTGGAGGCTCAGGACGATGGTGATGGAAGCGATGGCGGCGATCATCACGGTGAAAGGGACACTGGACCGTTTTGCACTTTCAAGGTCTTGACGCATGATTTCAACCGGCTCATTTTGTCCTCTGTCCCGGATGCGGCCGTCCATCTCAGCGATGTCCATCGCATCCGATACCAGGGCTTTGACAGCGTCGATTTCATCGCCTTCGTAGGCTTCGGTGTCAGGGAAGTCATAGGAGGGTGTGCCTTCCACATCCAACAGAAGGGTGTTGCTGTCGCCGAGAGAAGCGTTGGTCAAGCGCGCCATGCCGCTGTCGGAAACATAGCCCACGACGTACTTGCCAGCTTCCGGTGGGAACAGTGAGCCCTCGGGAGCCATGAACACGTGAAGTGGATGATAGCCAATTCCAACGATGGTAAACCCTGCAGATGCACTTCCTGCGCCGATGGTCACGGTGTCACCAAGCGACAGGTCAAGCGCTTCCACAACGTGAGCATCGATGACGATTTCATCAGCGCTTGAAGCCACTCGGCCTTCCGTGTGCCCCTCAGGCATCCAAATCTTGTCGGCGTTGGCATCGTCGGGGATGCCGTGCCACATGGAGTTGATGATGTGGGTTCCCGTTTCGTTGGTGTGGAACATCGTACCTTGAACGATGGTTCTGCCCTCGCAAGAATCGAGCGGGGCGATGTCGGTTGGCCACGATGTCTTGAGGGACGTACAGAACGTGCTCACTTGGTCAACGGACCACGAAGCACTACGGTTGTCAATCCACAAATCAGCCAAGTTGGCGCCTTCTTCATCATCCGCTTGAAGGGTCTCGTACATGCCCTCAACGTTGTGTGAGTACCCCCCAAAGGTGATGCCAGCAAACACGCCCACCGAAACCATCAGCACGACGGCCAACAGGCGTACCTTCGTGCGCCAAAGACTTCGTGCCAGTCGTTTGTTGAGGAGTGCGGACACGACCTCACCTCAAGCCTCTTCGTCGTTCCCTGTTGATTCGTCGGAAACGATTTTTCCGCTGTCGATTCGAATCACACGGGTGGCGTACTTCACCAGGCCCTCGTCGTGGGTGACGAACACCGAGGTGATGTTTTCTTGCTTGCACGCACTGACCAAGGCTTCCATGACTTTGTTGGACGTCTCCGTATCGAGATTTCCTGTCAACTCATCGCCCAGCAGCAGGGTTGGTCGCTTGGCGATGCTTCGTGCGATGGCCACGCGTTGTTGCTGACCGCCGCTGATTTCGCCGGGGAATCTGTCCACTTCTGCATCAAGCCCCACGAGTCCAAGCAGTTCTTTGGCTCGTTCAGGGTCTTTCTTGCCGGCCAGTTCTTGAATCAGCAGAATGTTTTCAAGCACGGTCAAATCTTGAAGGAGGTTGAAGAATTGGAAAACATAGCCGATGTTTTCACGGCGAAACGCCGTCATTTTTTCCGATGCGTTGCGTGGGACCTCGTTGCCTTGGAAGGTGTACGATCCGCCAGTAGGGCTATCGAGAGCCGAAAGGCAGTTGAGCAGCGTGGTTTTTCCAGAGCCAGAAGGTCCCAAGAGGATCACCCGCTCGCCCTCGTGAACGGTGAAATTGACTCCGTCGAGGGCCTTCACGACCCCTGCTGGTGTTTCGTAATGGCGTTGGATGTTTTCCATGCGAAGCAAATGTTGGGCCATGATGCTCGATTTGCCGGTTCAATCACTTGCTTATAGTGTTCACTTGGGAGGTCTCGTTTGGTGCCGGGAGCGGGGCTCGAACCCGCGACCTTCGGATGTCTCAGACACCACA
>JBMZJQ010000054.1:0-10257 GCA_049617635.1 Candidatus Poseidonia sp. | reverse complement strand
GATGGAAAATTGAACCCCAACCCCCACAGGTGAACAGCATGAAAGTAGGTATCATTGGAGCAGGCATGGTTGGCGGTGCGATTGAGCATTGTTTTGCAGACGCTCACGAATTGTTCGTTCACGACCCTGCTCGCGGAACCAGCCTCAACGACGTCGTTGACCACGTGGACATGGCCTACATCGCTGTGCCAACACCGCCACATCCGGAGACCGGTGCCTGCGACACAAGCATTGTGGAGGGCATCCTCGACGCGTTGCCGGATGGTTTTACGGCTGTGATCAAAAGCACGGTGGTCCCGGGAACGACGCAGCGATATCACGAGGCGTACCCGCATCTCAAAATCGCGTACTCGCCTGAGTTTTTGGTCGAGCGCCAGCGTTTGGAAGACTTTGCGAACCAAGACATTCTCGTGGTCGGAACCCATCACGCTGAGGTGGCCGAGCGCGTCTTTCAGCAACACCGAGAAGCAGGCGTTCTTCGTCGCGAGCAGGTCTTCACCGTAACGCCAACGCAAGCAGAACTCGTCAAGTACACAAAAAACACCTTCTATGCGCTCAAGGTCACGTTTGCCAACCAACTCTACGACATCTGTCAAGCGATGGGTGAGGACTGGTACACCATCCGCGACATCATCACTGCAGAACAGGCACAACCCATTGGTCCGTCACATCTCGACCCCATCTTTGGACTGCGGCGTGGGTTTGGTGGCAAGTGTTTGCCCAAAGACAGTTTGGCCCTCGGTGTGCTGGCCGAAGAGTTGGGCGTCAAGTACGCCTTCATGGACGCCATGCAAACCGATAACGCCATGCTGCGCTCAACCCTTACTGGAAAACCGAGTGATGTGGTCACGAATGACGACTGACCATCGCGTGCTCGCGGCTGTCAAGCGCTTCGCTCCGCGCGGCTCATTGATCAGGTTCGGATTGGCGGGGGGCTTCAACAGCACCGTGTTTTTTGTCAGCTGGACGGTGAGCATGTGGGCCTTCCCATCGACAGACCTCCGCGTGTTGTGGGGCGTGTTGTGGGGTTTGACGGGTATCGGTGCTCACTTTGTTCACCGATTCTTCACGTTTGACAACCACAAGCCGGTTGCGTGGACCCTTCCAACCTCTGTTCCAGTCTACATTGGAAGCATGGTCGGCTCCAGCCTCACCATCGGCTGGCTTTCCAATCGATTTCCTGCGTCCATTTACTGGATGGGGGTGGCCAACCTCTTGGCTTGGGGCGTCGTGATTTGGTTCATCATGCGAACACTGGTGTTCCAGTACTCCGATGTCAAAGAGCATGGGTCTCCAACACATCAAGCGGAATGATGTCGAGCGCCCGCTGATGGGTGGATTCCAGATCCACCGGGCACGCCTTTCCCTCATTGACTGCAGCCAGCCATGTAGCGGCACACACGCACCAAGAATCACCGGGTTTGAGCCCCGGGAAGTTGAATTGCGGGGCAGGGGTGAGGAGATCGTTGCCCTGTTCCTTGGCGAACGTGAGGAAGGCCTCGTTGACCACGCAACACACGGTGTGCGACCCTCGGTCGCTGGCATCGGTGTTGCAACACCCGTCGCGATACCAACCCGTGAGCGGGTCGTTTGAGCAGGGTTCCAAATCGGTACCGAGGACATTCACGCTGGGGTGCATACAGAAACCTCTGCTCTGTCCCCTATCAAGGGTTGCTTTGAACTTCTTCACAGACCAAACCATCGAAGGAAACGTTGGAACAGCGAGCGTTGAGGCAACGCCTCGGCCCTCCCAAGAAGCACATCCAATTCACCTGATTTCTCCAACTGCACCAAGTCATCAAACCCACCAACATGAACCTCACCAATGAAAATTTGTGGAACGGTGCGAGCCCCTCCGGTTGCGCGTGCGAAGGCTCGTTGCGTTGAGCCGTCTTGTTTGAGTCTCCTCTCGGTGAAGATGACCTCCTTTCTGCTGAGGAATTGTTTGGCTCGAACGCACGCACCACAGCCTCGCCCGGTCCACAAAACAACGTCCGCATCCTTGGGCGCAGCCATGCCTCGTGGCTTGGAAATACTGGTATCAAGATTGGGGTTTCATGGCGGGTTGCCACCGTTGGGTTCATGGGGAAGAACCGCGCGAACACCTCCATGCTGCCCGACACCGTGCACAAACTCCCCCGAGAAGAGCGATTCGCCTACGCCAAGTTGCTGGCCTTCATGGCACGCATTGACAACGAACTTACCGTGGACGAGATGGCCATGTTTGAGCAACGGCTTGGCACCGCCTTGCTCTCACCCAACCAGCGAGAAATGATACGGGCCGCACTCAAGAATCCACCAACCTTGGAAGAGTGCCTTGAAAATCTATCCGGTGAGGCTGGACGACTCGCGCTTCGTGACGCTGTCTTGATGGCGGCTGCCGACGGAACGGTGGATGAAGACGAACGTGACGCCCTTGAAGACATCTCCGAGCACCTCGGCCTGCGAGAAGACGCCGTCGATGAACTGCTTCAGTGGACCATTAAGGGCTACAAATGGATGAAAGAAGGGTACGAACTTCTTGACAGTCTTGAGGAATGAGGGACATGTTCCCTGACGGGATGGTCCATCGCTCTCCTCAGGAGCTCGTGCGCTACGCCGAGGTCCTGGTGTACATCGCAGCGGCTGACGGTGCGTTGGTGCGCGAAGAAATTGCTGTGATTGAAGCGATGATGGGCAGAGCGATGATTCATCCCGAGTCAAGGGTGAACGTCCGGGCTGGATTTGAGCAGCCTATTCCCCTCGAACAATCCTTGGCGGACCTTGAGCCAGGTTTTGTTCGGTATATTTTGCGGGATGCTGCATTGGTGGCGGCCGTGGACGGCGAATACGACAACAAAGAACTCCGGGCCCTGCGAAAAATTGCCAAATCGGCTGGCGTCTCCACGGCCCAACTCTCGGCCTTGTTGGACTGGGTAACCGAAGGATGGAACTGGTTTGATTCGGCCTCGCAGATTTTGGATGATTAAGGTCCAAAACCGAACAAATCGGAGCCTCTTCCGAAGAGTCACCTTCAAAGAGAGAAAGCCGTCCGGACGGATTGGTGGGGATGATGCAAAACGGAGTCAGCGGATGGTATGCACGACTTGACAGATGCCTCGCTGACCGAAAACAACAGATCGATATCTGGCTCACCACTTGGGAGAAATCGCTGAAAACATTCCAGCCCATCGCTGCTCTTCTTCCAGAAGATTGGCCAACCCTTCCGGCCAACCTGTTGACCGACCCCGGTCACGTGCTTGACCACTTGCTTGCTCGCCACGACGCCGAAACTGACGGTCGCTCGCCACGTGGGGCCCACCCCACACCTCCGCGGCTTGCCGATGCGGTCATCGCCTCAGAAATGCGCGAGAGTTTGGTCAACCCAACCAAGCCGGTTCAGCCTTCGAATTTCTTGATGAGCAACCTTCCGCCCGGCTTCCGTCAACACGTGCAACAACTCAACTTGCCCAACGCTTCGCAAGAAACCGAAGTCGACAACGAATTGGAGCAAAAAGCCATGGAGAACGGCGAGCGAACCATGAGTGGCATTCCTCTTCCCGTCGCTGACGCTGCGACGGGGGGTGGTTTGTTCCATGCTCGTCTGATCCGCCTCCATGCAGACGCCCACGAGGATTCTCCGCCCGAAGTGCAAAAGGAAGATTCCCGTCGGTTTTTCTCAAGCATTCAACTCCTTGACATTGATCCGTTGGTGGTAGAAAGCACCAAACTTCGTCTGTTGCTTGAGGCTATCCGACACGAGTTGGTCAGTTTCGGTCCAGAAACACCGGGAAAGATTTCCCGTGAGGAAATGGAAGAATTCCTGGATGCCGGTGTGATGCAAGGCGATGCCCTCCAAGACGGATGGCCGTGGCAACAAGCGCCTGTTTTGATGCTCACCAACCCCCCATGGCTCCGCATCAAAGACCGTTTCCGCGGCATGGAAGACGGAAGCCAACTTCGCAAAGAACTGGGTGAACAGCTTCGAACCATCATGGACGACGGGAAGCCTCGTTTTTCCACCATGAGGGGCAATGTGAACCTGTATCGCCTGTTCATTGAACGGGGACTCCAAATCTTGCAAACCGATGGCCGATTGCGCATCGTAGCCCCGGACAGTTTGTTGCGTGAACAATCCTCTCACCCGTTGCGAGAACTCTTGGTTCAACGCCATGCATGGACCCATGCTTGGGCCATCGAAGAGGCCAACCTCCTCTTCCCCGGCATGACGCAAGGCGTCGTTGTGCTCGGTATTTCCGCCAACGGGGAACCGTGCCCACTCAACATACACGGGCCCATCGCCCGCTCGGACCTTCGACGGGACGGGGACGGGTTGTCCTCTCGCGTGCCCGTCTTTGAGTTGGACCATGCACGTTGGGTGACCTGGTCGCGCGACACCTGGGCGGTTCCGCGCCTCCCTCGTGACCGTGTGGAGCGCAAGTACACCCTCGAGGTGCTTGACCGTCTCGCAACGCTGCCTCGGCTCAGCGATGAAGACCATCCGCTGACCACCAACAGCCGTCAGGTTCGGGTGCGGGTTGGTGAAATCGACCAGACGGCCCACGCCAAACACATTGAAACCTGGGTGAAGGGCAAGCGAAGTCGTCCCTTTATTCGCGGTGTGCACTTTTCCGAAAACGAACAGGGTGAGGTCTTCATTCGCCATCCAGCATTCCGAACCGATATTCCTTCTCGTGCCAGCGAACGTCAGCTGGCCATGTGGGTGGGTGAAGACCACCCCACGTACGGTCCTCGTCTGGCGTGTCAGGCCATCGTGAACGCTCATCAAGATCGTCGATTGCGCTGGGCCGTCATCCCCGAAGGTAGCGTTCTGGGCAACAGTGTCAACCACATTGAACTGCACGAAGACATTCAAACCCGCCTTTCCAGTGAACACACCTCCATGGAGTCTGGATTGCAGTGGTTGTGCAATCACTTGAACAACAACGACCTTGACGAGTGGGCTCGAGCGTGGGCAGCGAACAACAACGTCAACAACTACGAATTGGAGATGTTGCCCGTTGAATTGCCGGACTCGTTTCCACAATTCAGCACTCTCGCCCGTTGAACAGGTAAATTGAACCGTTCAATTTCCGAAAGTTGGGGTTCGATTTCCGAAAGTACCTCTCGGATGACCTAGTGTTTATATCCAACACCTAAGTGGATAAAGTCGTTCACTCGTTTGGAGGATAGGAAAAAAATGGGTATTCATCCAAAAATCGGCATCACCGGGCTCCCGCGCAGTGGCAAATCTGCGGTGATGGAAAAGGTCCTCGAGATGTTGCTGGATGAGCGCCAGCGAGAGATTGCGATGCGCGGCGGTGGTGACAAACCCATCCTCGGCGGATTGCGAACCGAGCCTTTGCTTGAAAACGGTGAACGGCTCGGCTACAAAGTGATCGATATCGTGACGGGCGAAGAAGGCGTCATCGCCCACAAAGCCATCGATTCTCGCCTCCGCGTGCTCGGCTACGGGATCGACATCGAAGAACTGGATCGAGTCGCTCTGCCTGCCATTGATTACGCTCAGCACCATTGCGAAGTGCTGGTCATTGATGAGATTGGAAAGTTCTCGGTCGAATCCGAAGCCTTTGTTCAGGCCGTACGAAGTGCGTTGGAAGTTGACATGCCGACCCTGCTCACCCTGCACAAGAAGAGTCGGCATCCATTGTTGCAGGATATCCGCCGCCGAGATGACGGACGTATCCTCGAAGTGACCCCTGTCAACCGAGCCTTGCTCCCCTACAAGATTCACAAATTGATGCGCGAAACCTACTGAGCGGGTTGAGGGCCGGTTGTTTGATGGGTCGCGGCCTGCAGCATTGCTTCATGCACCCCCCGGCTACTGCGGTGTCGCGTTTGCTTTACGGGACTGGGGTTGGCTTGTTGCTGGGCGCCGGACTGGCCTTTCAAAGCGGCCATACGGTGCAAGACCAACCGCCTTTTCTCATCGTGGTTTTGGCGGTCGGGCTGCTGACGATGGGGGCGGCATGGTCGCTGACCAACGGTGTCGGCCCACTCGCTCGGCGTTTCTCACACGAGACCGATGAAGAAATGGCCAAGCGCGTCCAACACGAAGTGGATGATCTTCAACGAGCCGAGGACGTCAACGCCAAATGGGCTGAATTAGAGGCCAAGGTGCTGACCAAAGACTTGGGCGAAGAGGAGTGAGAAACGCGCCCATCGGTGGGTTGATGAGCGTTCGTCCTCTCCATGGACACAGAGGCGATACCATGAGCGATGTCCCGGAAGGCTTGTACTACACCAAAGAACACGAATGGATGCGCGTTGAGGGTGACACGGTCACCATCGGCATCACCGACCACGCCCAGGAGATGCTCACCGACATCGTGTACATTGAACTCCCCGAAGAGGGTGACCATGTTGGTGACATGGGCGAATTTGCCGTCGTTGAGTCCGTCAAGTCGGCATCCCCAATTTTCGCACCGCTGGCCGGCACCATCACCGAGGTCAATCTGGCGTTGGAAGACACCCCTGAACTGATGAACACCGAACCCTATGGCGACGGATGGATCGTTCGTATGACGTTGGAGAATCCCGACGCTGTGTCCGGTTTGATGGACGCTGCTGCCTACAAGGCTGAAATTGGCGAGTGAGTCCATTGGACGAGGTCCCGTACTGGACCATCTATGTCGACGGGTCGTGCTTGGGCAACCAGAATGTCGATGCTACCACCCCAGCTTCATGGGGCATGGTCGTCGTTGTCGGTGATTCCGGCTTGGGCAAAGGCTCAGGGGAACTTCATGCCGAACTGTCCGGGCCGGTGGTGACGGACGCAGAAGCAACGGAATTTATTGGCGCCGAAGTGGGCTCAAACAACACCGCTGAACTCAGTGGATTTGCCGCAGCTTTGCGATGGCTTCTGGTGGAGGGAGGTGATGATTCTGCGGTCATTCGGGCTGATTCAACCTATGCGGGAAACCTGGCAAGCGGTGTCTGGAAGGCCAAAGCCAACCGTGAACTGGTGGCCCATGTTCAGGCGCTGTGGGACGAGGTCGCCGCCCTTCGTCCGCTTGCATGGTCACATGTCAAGGCCCACCGAGGGCATCGATGGAACGAACGAGCGGACCATCTTGCGCTTCGCAACGCCATGGGTGAAGCGCCCGAACCCCTCTCGTTTTGGAAACCCGGTCAGCGTTGATGCTTCATCCGCTCGTGAAGCCATGCTGAGAACGCAGGTGCGAGATCGTTGCGACGCAAGGCGTGGTCGACTTGGGCCTGAAGCCATTTGACGGGAGAGCCGGAGTCGTACCATTGTGTATCTTCGAGGACGAAGCCGTACAGGTCTCCTTGATGCATCCAGTGGTGTTGAATGGCGATGCTCTGCAAATCACCGTGCTCCTCGTAGGAACACATCTGCAACACGTCCTTGGTGTTGGAAGGGAACACGTAGCGACCACACAGGGCCAAGCGACTGGGGGCTTGATGCGGCGCTGGCTTCTCGACCATGGCGGTGATGTGGTGCCCTTCGAGAACCGCCACGCCGTAGTGCTGAACTTCGCCCTCGCCGACCTCCATCAACCCGACCGTGGCCCCGCTGCGTTCACCGTGGGCCTCGATAAGGTGTTTCGATGCTTGCGAGGGGGCATACGACGTTGTGGACGTGTGGGTGTCCATCAGAAGGTTGTCCCCGAGCATGACCAGAAACGGTCCTTCCACAGCATCCAAGGCCGCCGAAATGGCATCACCCACCCCCTTCGGCTCCGATTGCAGGTGGGTGTGAACGGTCATGCCGTCGGCCGCATGGAACAGCGATGCGTCGAGGTGGTCGCGCAGAGCATGAGCGTCGGTTCGGTCCTCGAGGAGACCATCAAAGGATTTAGACGGCGACAGCACGATGTGGAGGCGCTCAATACCGGCGACCTTGGCTTCCATAACGAGGTGGGTGAGCAACGGCACATCGACCAGTGGGAAGGATTCCTTGGGCAGAAAAGCACTGGCTGGGAACATGCGTGTTCCAAGGCCGGCCGCCACAAGGACAGCATCACGAACAACGCCCATGCACCGCCAGAAGAGGACTATGCTTTCAAGCGTGGCCCTCCAGCGGGACCACATGGAAGCAAAACATCTGCAGGGCGGTCTGGTCGCCGGCGGTGTTCTCTTGTTGGCTCAAACCTTTGTTGACATCGTGCCTTCTGGACCGTGGGATTCTGCATCGTTCACGCGAGGCGTACTCGGCCTTGGTGGGATGTTGCTGCTGTACATGGCTTGGTTCCGCCAAACGTTTGGCTTCTACGGGGTGGCCCCGACCGTTGACCGCTGGCAGCAACCGGAGAGGTCGTGGCTTCATGCGGTGGTGGTTGGCCTCGTCTGCATCGTTGCGACGCGTTTGATTCGGCTGTTTGACGAAAACGGGGTGTTCCCCGAACCCACCGGCTTGCTGCTGTTGTTGGTGGGCGTGCTGGCCACGATGAACGGACTCTATGTTTGGGCCATCACCAGCGGGCCGCTTGCTGAGGAAGAAGAGTAGCGTTCATTCGTCCAGTGAACGCAAAGCATCATCCAGCGGCGGAAGCGATTCAGGAGCCTCCATGGTGGATTGATGAACGGGGCGGGAAGCGCTCGTGGGTCGTTCGCCCTCCCCCTTTGCCCAAGCCTGCCAAGCCATGCTTCGTGCCTCGTCTCGATGGGCCATGGGCTCCCACAACGGCATCAAGTCAGCACCGGCGTCCGCCAGCGCCCGTATTTGGTTGGCGAAATCGTCCGGAGCGACCTCTTCCATGCGAATCAACAACTCTCGCAAACGAATGCGGACGACTTCGTCGCCGTCCTTCCACAATTCGTGAAAAACCCCGCGTGCATCGGACGGATCAAACTCGATGTATTCCCTCAAGTTGGGAACGAGATTGCGACGGACGATAGGCAACGGGTGATGGACCAGTTGTCGCAAACGGTCTGCCCATTGTTCCTGGTCGAGGTATTTCACGTCCCCCACCGTAGCGCTGGCCGCAGCCAACACACCCTCGTCTTGGGAGGTGAGCATGTCGTCAAGCAGCGGCAAGGCGTCCCATGTCAACCGGCGGAACAAGCGCGTCAACACATCGGCCATCGCACGCTGCACCAGCGTTTCCTCGCGCTCGTGCAGACGCAAGGCGAGTTGATGACCAAAATCACGGTCCGCTTCAATGGCTTTGGCGAGGCAAAGCGTGACGCGGTTGGCCACCTCTGCCACGGGGTCTGCAGCCCTTCGCAACAAGATTTCTTTGAGGCCGAGCGGTTCGATGAGAGGTGGCCGTTCCAACAACAGACGAACCCATTCAAGCAGCAACAAACGACGGTCGAGATCACCGCCTTCCAACCGCTCAAGAACCCACCGAGCAGCATCAACACCGCGCTCGTGGGCCACGACGGTGTTCGCCATGCGTGGAACCACAGCGTGAGGGTTCCAATCCATGTGCTGGGGGCCAGCATCCGGTTGGGTGTGCCACGTTCCAGGACGTTCGGCAAGGGCGATGGATTCGATGAGGTGGTAGCCTTGGTGAACGGGTTGTCCGTGAGCGACGGTGGCGAGACCGTTGACCAAGGCGATGCTCAACCACCACCGGTCGGTGTTGGGGGCGTGGGGGTCAAAGGCCTGAGCAAGCCAATCGGTAGCGATGTGGAAGAGCAGACGGTCAGCCACATCGTCAATACGACGACTCAACCATTTCTGATGCACCTCGTACGGGTCGTCGGTGAGGTTCATCCGATGAGGAACGATGAGGTCCACCACGGTGTTGAGATGGCGGTCAAACATCCCACGGTCCACGTTGAGAATGCCGAGACCCTCCTCAAACAAGGCATGCGGTGAAGTCGGTGCAATCGGAGGGAAATCGGGGTCGGACATCGGCGGTTCGGGCAGTGGCCAAGCTTCCGTGCCACGCTCAAGCGCTTCCACCAGACCTGTTGCGACGCGCTCAAAGGCTTCGTCGGAAATCTTGGTTCGGCTCTTGCTCACGCTGTTGGCCTCCGTTCACGTCGTGATTCTCGACGTTGGACTCAGATATCGAGTTCGATGTTCAGGTTCTGAATGAGTTCCTTGTATCGGTTTCGAATGGTGACTTCGGTGACACCGGCAACCTCGGCAACCTCGCGCTGGGTTCTACGCTTGCCGCACAACACCGATGCGATGTAAATGATGGAGGCAGCAATGCCCGTTGGGCCACGTCCGCTGGTCAATTCTTTTTCCTGGGCGGCCTTGATGAGTTCGTACGCCTTGGCTTCAACATCAGCATCCAAGCCCAATCCAGAACAGAATCGGGAGATGTAATCTTCTGG
>JBMZJQ010000053.1:0-10349 GCA_049617635.1 Candidatus Poseidonia sp. | reverse complement strand
TGGTGCTGAACCTATATCAATCCGTGGTGAAAAGGCCAACACGAGGATGTTAAAATAAAATCAGGTGTTTTTTGAAACATCTATTTGTCACCTCCCGTGGGTCGTAGGAAGCCGTCGTTATGCAAATCCAACAGGCGAACAAAGCGTTAAGGCCGCCACCGTTTGGTTTACGTTATGGGAAAAAAAGGCGTCCTGCTGATGAACGTGGGAACACCCGACGAACCCACGGTAGCGTCGGTGCGGACCTATCTTCGCGAATTCCTGCTTGACCCGGATGTCATCGACATCCCCGCACCGCTTCGCCACCTCCTCGTTCGAGGCATCATCTTGCGAACCCGCCCGCGAAAAATCGCCCCGCTCTACCAAAAGATATGGATGGAAGACGGCTCTCCGTTGCGGGTCTATTCCAAGCGTGTGACGGAAAATCTCCGATCCATCAACCACGACATTGAGTTTGAATTCGCCATGCGCTACGGCAACCCGAGCATCCGAAACGGGCTTGAACGGCTCAAAGAACGCGGCGTGGACGAACTTCTCTTGCTTCCGATGTTCCCCCACTATGCTCAGGCCACCACCGAATCCTCCCTCAAACATGCCCACAAACAACTCAAGCTCTTGGAATGGTCGCCGACCTTGCTGGAAATGGGGCATTTCGAAACCGCCGAGGAATTTGTTGCACCGCTGGCAGATTCCATCCGCCCTCATCTTGACGAGGATACGCATCTGTTGTTTTCCTATCACGGTCTTCCCGTTTCCCACGTCAAGCGCATTGACCGCTCAAAGAACCACTGCCAGACGGTGAAGGACTGCTGCACCGTTGCCTGTGACGCCAACAGCCTTTGCTACGGCCACCACTGCTACAAGACCACCATGGCCGTTGTCGAGCGTCTCGGCTTGACGCCCGAACAGTGGTCGCTAAGCTACCAGAGCCGCTTGGGCCCGGTCAAGTGGCTTGAGCCATCAACCACCCAAATGGTGGAAGCCCTGGTGAAGAAGGGCGTCAAGAAACTCGCCATCGTCGCCCCCGCCTTCCTCGCAGACGGCTTGGAAACCCTCGAAGAGTTGGACATCGGCATCCGTGAAGAATTCATGGAGCACGGCGGTGAAGAATTGAAGGTCATCAACTGCCTCAACGACGACCAGCAATGGATTGAGGGGTTGGAACAACTCATCACGAAGGAATTCAACACCGTGGCCGCTTAGAACACATCAGCGATGCGTTCAGCCTCGGCGACAACGTGGGTGATGGAGACGCCGCTGTAGAACCACCCTGCTCGAGTGAACGTGGCCTTCGAGGGGTTCAATGAAGCCATGTACCCGGGAGGGTAAGAGGGGATGCTGCGCTCACCGATCTTCTCAAAGAGAACGGGCTCTGCCTCACACAACAGTTGGCGCAACGCTGCTTTCACCTCGTCATCCGAACCCGTTTGCGTACTTGGGGACATCACGCGAAACAGACGATGGCCTGATGGTGCCCGTGGTGAGCCGTGAACGTCGCTTTCGTGCAGCACACCGCTTACGGGTGATTCGAGGTCGGGTATCAGCGTGCCGTAGCCCACCGGCACCGATGCTGTATCGGTCTCGATGTATCCCGCAGCGTAGATGTTGAGGTGGGTGAACTCGGACGGAGGGCGGTCGAGTGGCGCACACCAAATCACCGAAGAGAGCGGAAGCCCCCGTTCTTTGGCGATTTCCTGCGGTGCGAGGGCTGGTGCGTTCATCGTGAATCGCACGTTCTCAAGGTTGTCCAAACGGTGCTTCAGTCGGTCGATGAGCGTCTGCATACCGCCACGGAAGGAAGCCGTCGCACCTTTTTGAGGACGAAACAGCGGGTAGGTGGTGCTCATCAACTTCTTGACCCTCCTCCACGATACGGGGGGCGAGGCACCAACACGCGTCATGGAGGGCATCAGAAAATCGGCGTCAACGTTGGCTGAACGGTCGTTCACGATGCCGAGGGTCATCGCATCGTTGAGGGGTGAGAGCGGAACGGCGTCGGCCACGGATTGCCCTCCCCGTCGAGCGTTTCGCAACCCCTTCATCACTTTGAGTGGCCCGTTTCGAAGCACCATCCACGGGGAAAGTTTCTGTCGGCGCCCCCCCACAGAAATCCAACGAGCCGTCGCCGTCGAGTTTGACGGACTGAACGATTCGCCGAGGTCAAGGTCGTCCACCAAGCGCCAAAACGCGGGATGCGCTCTCGTGGCGTTGACCGCAACATCGCATATCCATTCACCGCTGCGCCATGTCTCGATGGCCCCCCCGCACCGGTCGCTTCGCTCAACGACCTCGACGGCAAGGTCAGGTCGCTTTGTGGCGATGCGATAAGCGAGGGTGAGGCCCGAAAGGCCAGCCCCTACGATACAGACGGACGAGGCTTGTTCCAATCCCTGAGCGATGCACAGCGGTCGGCGGAGTTCATCGCCGTAACGAATCCACGCTTCCAATGAATTCACGCCCTCACCCCTCGAGCCAGTCAACGGGATGGCGCAGCACGTCGAGCAGTTTTGCTTCCTCCGTGCCTTCCTCAACCTCATGGCAGTATTCCCATCGTGAGGTCAGGGGGAGTGACATCAGGATGCTCTCAATCCGTCCGTTGGTTGTCAACCCGAATTTCGTTCCGCGGTCGTACACCAGATTGAACTCAACGTATCGCCCTCGTCGGAGTTGTTGCCACTCCTTCTGCTCGTGGGTAAAGGGCATGTCCTTTCGTCGCTCCAAAATAGGCAAGTAAGCGTCCAAGAAATGCATCGCACAATCCTCCACGAAGGCGAAACACGCACCCTTGGAGTCGGTGCGCAGGTCATCAAAGAACAGGCCGCCAACACCACGGCGTTCCCCTCGATGCTTGATGTGAAAGTACTCGTCGCACCATGCCTTGTAGGCCTGATAGTCGGCCACATTGTGGCGGTCACACACCGCTTTGTGGACCTGATGGAAATGAATGGCATCCTCCTCAAAAAGATAGGAAGGCGTCAGGTCGGCGCCTCCACCGAACCACCAGCTGCCCTCCGCTGTGCCCTCACCTCGCTCGAAATAGCGGTAGTTTGCGTGGACGGTTGGGGCCATGGGGTTGTGCGGATGGAGCACAAGGCTGAGCCCTGTCGCAAAGAAATCCAAGTCCTCTCCAGCCAGGTCGTGACCTCCTCCCATCTTGGCGGCAGCCTCTGGACTCAAGGTCCCGTGAACGACGCTCACGTTCACGCCGGCTTTCTCAAAGACATGACCGTCGGAAAACACCCGGCTGCGACCACCACCGCCCTCCTCACGTTCCCACCGGTCCTCTCGATAGGTCGTGCCGTCATGGGAGGCAATCGCTTCACAAATGATGTCTTGGAGGCGATGGACCATGTCGACCATGGTTTGCCTCATGCTGATTCACCTGTGATCAAGCGAAGCACGGCCTCCACACAGTCAATTTGTGCTCCGGGTGCGAACCCGTGGCCGAGATTGAACACATGGCCTGGCGCTTGACCTGCCTCCTCCAGCACGCGCCTGGCCGCTTGCGTGGCGGCCTCAGGTGTGCCGTGCATTCGAGACGGGTCAAGATTACCTTGGAAAGCAAATTCTGAGCCGTGAGCGGCTCGATTAGCCCGCAAGTCGTCGCGCCAGTCAAGGGAAACAGCGTCGATGTCGAGCGTTCGGATTTCATCGTGGAGATGACCGCTCCCCTTAGCGTAATGAATCAGCGGCACCTTGCGTTCGGCTTTTTCACGGAACACACGAATCGCTCGTTGCGTGGCGGGTAGGACGGTCGTTCGGTAGTTTTCTACCGACAGTAATCCCGCCCAGGTGTCGAAGAGTTGCACGGCATCTGCCCCGCCGTGGTTGACCTGGTCAGCGAGCAAGTCACCCACGGCGTCGGCCACGCGCATCAGGACACGCTGAGCTGCTTCTGGATTGGAGAACACCTTGGCCCGAGTGTTCTGGAATTCTTTGTCCCCGGTGCCGCCTGCGAGCAGGTACATCGTGGTCGTCCATGGACACCCAGCGAAGCCCAGACGGGCGATGTCGGTGTGGTCTTCTCCAATGGCGCGCAGCGCATCGGCCGCCCACGGTGCGTGCTTGCGGGCAGAAAAATCGGTCCAATCGTCAACGTCGTCGAAGGAAAACGGGTCGATTCGAATGCCGCCACCGTATTCGACTTCGTAGCCGAGGGCTGGAAGCGGGGTGAGAATGTCGCTGAATACGATAGCAGCGTCGATGCTCCCGTATCGGTGAATGGGTTGCATGGTGATGGTCGTGCAGAGGTCGAGGTCTTGGCAACGTTCCCAAAAGGAGTGCTCGGCGGCGAGTTTTCGATATTCGGGAAGATGGCGCCCCGCTTGCCGCATGAACCACACGGGCGTTCGGTCAACCGGTTGACGATTCAGGGCGGCGACGATGCGCTCCTTGCCGTTCATGCGGCCAACTCCATGTGAGAAAGCGCATCGTCCATGGCCTCGACCAGCCCGATGATGTGAGATTCATCGTGCGAGGTTGAGAGGAAGCCGATTTCATAGGCCGACGGAGCCATCATGTAGCCTCGGTCGAGCAGTGCACGGTGGACGTCGGCATACAACGTGCCCGCATCCTTCGAAATTTGGTCGGCACGCACGGCAGGTGAGCCATCGCCGGGTGAGAGCCAGAACAGGCTCTCCATTCGCACCAGACGCATGGGGTGCCCGTGTTTGGCAAGCACGACTTCCATGCGTTCCTCCAACAGCGCACCGAGTTCTTCCATACGGTCGTAGGCCGCTTCGTTGAGCAAGTCCAGTGTCGTGGCGCCTGCGGCCATGGCCAGCGGATTGCCCGAAAGCGTACCGGCTTGATAGACGGGGCCGAGTGGTGAGAGTTTCTCCATGATTTCGGCTCGAGCGCCGTAGGCTCCAACGGGCAGGCCGCCACCGATGACTTTGCCAAGCGCCGTGATGTCGGGGGTGACACCGCACAGGTCGCCATAGCTCCCCTCTTTGAAACGGAACCCGCTGATGACCTCATCGAACACCAACAGCGCTCCGTGGGCGTCGCAAAGCTTGCGAAGACCGTTCAAAAATTCTGGGCGTTGCACCAAGAGGCCGTTGTTAGCGGGGAGCGGTTCAATCACGACGGCAGCGATCTCGTCCCCATGTTCCGCGAAGAGGTATTCCACCGCTTCGAGGTCGTCAAGCGGGCAGATGAGCGTCGTGGCCACCGTGTCTTGAGGAATACCGGGGCTGCTGGCGATACCGAAGGTGGCCAATCCGCTTCCAGAAGACACCATCAGGGCGTCAACGTGGCCGTGGTAGCAACCCTCGAACTTCACGAGAACGTCCCGTCCGGTGAAACCTCTGGCCAATCGAACGGCGCTCATGACAGCTTCAGTACCCGATGAAACGAAACGAACCTTGTCCATGTGGCCGAAACGCTTCTTCACCCGTTTTGCGAGTTCAATTTCACCGAGGTGGGGCGCACCAAACGACGTACCGTTGAGCATCTTCTCGTGAACCGCTTCGATGATTTTTGGATGAGAATGGCCGTGGATGAGGGGCCCCCACGACTGGACAAAGTCGACCAGGACGTTTCCGTCGACGTCCGTGACGTGAGCGCCGGAGGCCTTTTCGAAATAGATTGGATTTCCGTGAACGGATTTGAACGCCCGAACGGGGGAGTTGACCCCACCGACCAAATGGGACAGCGCTTCATGGTGCAGCGCATCGGACTTGGCACGGTTCATTTGCTCACCTCATGCAACCCATCGCTTCTGCGCCGCCTCTCGGGCGTGGTAGGTAACGATGACGCTGGCTCCCGCTCTTTTGAAGGCTGTCAAGACCTCCGTCACCATGCGTTGACGGGAATCTTCGTCTTCGGTGGCGTTCATGACCATGGCGTATTCGCCGCTCACGTTGTAAACGGCAACGGGTCGAACCGTGTGGTCGGCCACCTTCCGAAGAACATCGAGGTAGGGCAGTCCGGGTTTCACCATGATGATGTCCGCCCCTTCCCTCTCGTCCAGGTTCGTTTCGAGAAGTGCCTCCTCGTAGCCCGAACGCACGTCCATCTGGTGCGTGGTACGGTCGCCAAACTCAGGACTCGATTGAGCCGCATGACGGAACGGGCCGTAAAACGAGGAAGCGTACTTGACCGAGTAAGACAATATGCCCGTGTTGGTCAAGCCGGCTTGTTCAAACGCTGAGCGAATGGACGATACGCGCCCGTCCATCATGTCGGAGGCGCAGACATAGTCGGCCCCTGCTTCGCCGTGAGAGAGTGCGATGTCGGTGAGCGCCTCAACCGAGGCGTCGTTCACGATTTCACCTTCATGAACGAGACCGCAGTGGCCGTGGTCGGTGGCGGTGCAGAGGCAGACATCGGTCATCACGACCAACTCGTCGCCGAAGGTCGCTTTGAGTTCCATCACGGCTCGGTGGAGATGCGATGAACGGTTGGATGCCTGCGTGGCTTCGCTGTCTTTGTGCTCCTTCGCTACGACGCCAAACAACATGACGGCGTTCACGCCGTTTTCAGCATCGGCCTTGACGGTTTCAAGAAGTACGTCGACCGACTGCTGATGAATACCCATCATGCCCCGAATGGGCTCGTCAATACCTGAACCCTCAACGACAAAATGGGGCTGGACGAGGGAGCTGAGCAGTGAATCCCCAAACAAGAGGTTGCGCCTTGACGCAGTCCAACGGTTGATGCGAGGGCGAATGTCCATCTTACTCCCCTCGGTTTTCTTTCCACCATGTGATCAGGGCTTCTGATGTAGGTCCGCTCAACACCGATACACGACAACCGCTGAAGTGGTCGAGGGAGTGTATGGTATCTCTCGCATTCTCTCCCATACAAAGAATTTCGTGAGGTGCCTTGAGCCTGTTTTCGGCCCACGAACGGGCTGAGGAAGAAGAGGATAAGACCAACACGTCGTCGGGACGAACCTCAACCGACGGCATCTGCTTTGGACTGTTTTCGTAGCCGAGCCACGACTCAACGGCGAATCCTGCCGCTCTGAGCGTCGTTTCAAGTTGAGGTGAGGCCTGATTTGAGCGGGGAATCAAGAATCCAGTGCTGGTTTCAAAGCGGTCGCAAATGTAGGCTGCGAGTTCCTTGGCGTTTCGCGCCCGTGCACACGCCGACACGGTGACCCCCAACCGGAAACAGGCTCTGGCCGTCCCCTCGCCGATGGCCAACCAGGGTATGCGACCGATGTCCGCATTGGACGCCGCTGCCTTGACGGCGCATTTGGCAGCAAAGGGCGAGGTGAGCACCAAGTAGGGCCAGGAAGCCTTGCCTTCGTAGGCGTTCAGGAAGTTCGCAGGCCACTTCTCGAGCAATGGAACCAAGTCGACAACGGGGATGTTTTCCATGTTCACGCCGTTTTTGGACAGCACCAGCGAAATTCGGTCGGAGTTCAGCGTGGAGAGGTAGCGCGGACGGCCTTCCTCAAACGACACCTCCTCCAACGGTTGGACGGGGAGGTTGATGTCGAGGTCCGCCATGGCTCCAGCATGGTGAAACATGGTGTAGGCCGTCCCCTGACAGAAGATGGAACGCCAGTTTTCCGGTGAGACTTGAACACGAACCTCATCGCCCTCAACCCCGATGCCCGCCGGGAACAGGCAACCTCCGCCCACCTCAGCCAGAAGGCGACGTTCAGCCGAAACGTCCCGTTCTGTTTGCTCGTGGTTTAACGTTGTGCGCAGGCCGTTCAATTCATCGAGTCGGTTGCTCAAACAGTGAACGGCAATCGCGCCCTGCCCGGGTGCTGTGGGCCAGTCATTCGGGTCAATGCGGAACGCCGAGATGTCAGCTTTGACATCGTCGAGCACCCCGATGCTGTTCAGCCTTGCAAGGCCGGTTTCTGCCAACACGATGGCGTCCACCCTTCCCTGCATGAGCCGTGCGATGCGTGTTTCAACGTGGCCACGAACAGCCAACGGGATGATGTCAGGACGCTGGCTGAGCAAAAAGGATTGACGGCGTCCGGAAACGGTACCAAAGGTCGCACCTCGGTCAAATCGTTCCAGCACGGTGGCGAGCGGGGTGGACGTTGCGGTGGTGAGCACCTCCTCAAGCACCGGAACATCGGGAGTTTTGCGCATCAGGACGAAATCGGTCGTACAGCCCCGTTCAAGGTAGGCCAAATTCGTGATGCGGTCGTCAACGTCCACGGGCACATCCTTACTTGAGTGGACGGCAATGTCGATTTCACCCGAGAGCAATCGGTTGTCGATGGAATGAATGAACTGACCGACCGAGGAGGAGAGTTGACCGCCCAAACTGCGGTCGCCGGTTGACGTCAGCGGAACGAGTTCGGTCGCCACGCCGCTCGCTTCGAGGGCAGCGCTCACCGTCTTGGCCTGCCACATGGCAAGGTTGGAGGCCCGTGTTCCGATTCGAACGGTCATGGGACCCCACCGGATACCGAGCCCTGCTTGCTCAACGCCAACACAGAGCGCTTGACTTCGTGGTCCACGTGGGCGATGATGGCAGAACTCAGCGTCCGCTTGGTGTTGGTGACAAAGGCGGACAGTTCCGAGAGGTAGAAGGTTGAGGGTTGGTGACACACCCATGTGGCGATTTCTCGAGAAAACGCTCCGAGTTGAGGAACGTCTTCGGCCGTAGCGTGAGGGGATTCTTCCCACGTTTTGGCCAGTTGCTCCATCGTTCCGTAAACGAGTGCTCGGAACTGGCCTTGTGCTTTGTTTTCAAGCGCCGTTGCATAGCGTTCCTGAATGTCGTCGATCATCGATTCGCTCTTGGCGATGATAGCGTCGTAATCCCATTCCTGCCCGACATTTCGAGCCACCTTGATCCAATGGTCCATCCCCAGCAGCGTGTGCTGCTCAGCCACGCCCGACGCGTCAACGGAGGGTGGCCAAGAGAAATCCATGACGGTGGCCGCAGAGGAAAGCGGAAGTTGGTGGTCGGCGTTGTAGGTCGGTGTTGCGTTTCGGATGGTCGAGATGACGAGGTCGGCTTCGTGTCCGCCGTCGTTCCACTGCTCATAGGATAGCATCGTGCAGGCTTCCGCCAGTACCGGGTTGCGCTTCGCCGAACGCTCTGGGTCTCGGGACACGACAGCGATGGTGGTTTGATCGGCTTCAAGAAGGGCTTCCACGGCTTTCATGCCCATGTCGCCAAAGCCCAACACGACCGCCTTGACAGGTCCCCGTTCGTTCAGCAACGTCTGGAGGGCCGATGTGGCCAAACTCAACATGGATTCCGTGGTGTGGGTGAAACCGAGGTTCTTTCGAACCGACCGGTTGGCTGCGATGACGTGCTCGAAAAAGGCCGAGTTGAAATGACCGACCAACTCGCGTTCCTTGTGGAAGTTGATGGATTTTCGGAACTGCGACATCACTTGCAACTCCCCCATCATGAACGAGTCAAGGCCGCTGCAAATTTTGACCAGTTGTCGCCAAGCGTCGGTGTCTTCGTACAGTTCAAACGGAATGGCGGCGGTGTTGTTGAGACGGGAAATGGTTGAACTCAACTCGTCTGCCTGAATGTCAAAACCAACGTAGAGCACTCGATTGCAGGTTGAAAATTCGAAGATTTCTGATGAGGTGGCCTCGCTGATTTTTCGGATGTACTGCTGACGTTCATCTTCCGAGATGCCTTCGGTCGTGATCTCCTTCGCCACGTCAATGTTGTCGGCGGTGAACTTGAGTGCAGCGAGGGCCACGGGTTTGTTCTGTTGTTGGTCGTGGTCAGAAGGGGTTGCAGACGCTTCTGCAAGCCATCCCAAATCCACCAACGTATCACCCATGGGGACGCCTCGGTTCTAGCGAGCCTCGTCGCGTTTAGGAACCTTTGTAGAACACATCCAGTGAAGTTGGTTAGATTTTCTATAAAAGAAGTACCAAAAACAAGCGCAGTGGCCCGTTTTTCCCGCCAACCCGTCCGAACTGAGGCGCCGTTGGAAAAGCGAGTCTTTGATAGCATCGTGAAGCCGCCCCCAAACCATCCGAGCCACCCCCAACCGGCCTGTGCCAACCGAGGACCGTGGCTCCAGGAGTGAGCCGCATGGCAGGAATGGACCCGCAGCTGAAAGCCAAACTGCAGAAGCAACGCTACCACATCGTGGGCGAGCACGGTGGCGTGAAAACGTGTCACTGGACCAAAGAATCGCTGCTGCGCGACCGCCAGTGCTACAAAGGCAAGTTCTACGGCGTCGCCAGCCACAACTGCATGCAAATGTCGCCCGTGGTCGACCAGTGCAACTTGGCGTGCACCTACTGCTGGCGAGAACCGCACATGGACACGCTGGAACTGACCGACCAGGACCCGCTCGACCTGCTCTACGAATCGGTTCGCGCCCAGCGCCGCCTGCTCTCAGGCTTCGGGGGCAACCCCAAGGTGCCTCGCGAGAAGTGGCTGGACGC
>JBMZJQ010000052.1:0-10665 GCA_049617635.1 Candidatus Poseidonia sp. | reverse complement strand
TGCCATTCGGCTCACTCCTGGAGCCGGATTCCACGGTCGGCGTTCGCCTGTTGGGGGCGGCTCGGATGAACCGCCCTGCCCTCAACTTGCTATCAAGGACTCGGCTCAGCGCTTGATGATGGGCAGGAAGGCGTTGGCCGCTTTCTCACACGCGTTGGCCACATCGTCAAGGCGTTGCAAGACACGGTACATGTGCATGGCAGCGAGCGCCTTTTCATCGCCGTTGGTAAACACGTACTTGGCAGCGTCCGCTTCCACCATATCGGCTTCGTGTTCCTTGAGGTTCACCTGGCGAATCTGTTCAGCCAGAGCTTCTCGAGCGGCTTTGGTTTCACCGCTGATGGTAAACTCACGCAACGCATGGACCGTGTCCTCGTAGGTTGCAACGGTGACAGCCACGGCTTCAGCCATTTCCTTGAGCTTGGCTTTGGCTTCCTTATCGTCGTACAATTCCCGGAATTGAAGTTGTTCAGCCACGTTTTGAGCGTAGTCGGCGATGCGGTCTTGGCGGGTAACCATGTGGAGGAAATGGTCCATGCCCACTTGGTAGCCAAAACGCATGTCTTCGTTGATCATTTGGCGCAATTCAGCCTTGAGGTTGTCCGCTTCAAGTTCTGCATCAATGGTGGCCTGGATGGCTTCGCTGGCGTCCTCACCGTCGCATGCGGCGTTCACGGCGGTCAGCATGTGGTTGGCCGTCACTTCAACCGCTTGAGCGTGCTCGTGGAACTTCTCAAAGGGCGAAGTTTGCAAGCGCTCTTGGCTGGCGTCGGAGAGGGCGTCTTCGACGTGAATCTCGCCGCCACTCTTCCAGATGGCCACGCCCACAGCGATAAACGACAAGGGCAGAAGCACGATCATGTTGAGCATATCTCCACCGGAGGCGACGAAGAGAACAATGGCCCCAAAGGCGGCCACGGGAACCGAAGCCACCCAAGAGGCGGCGATTTTCCCAAACACCCGGAAGTCCACGCCCTTGGCACCGCCTGCAAGACCAACGCCGACCACGGCCCCGACGAGGGTGTGCGTGGTTGACACCGGAACGGCCAGGAACGGCATCGAGAAGACGAGGATGGTGGTGGCTGCACCAAACTCTGCAGCAAAACCACGGGTGGGGGTGATGTCGGTGATTTTCTTTCCAATCGTCTCCATCACGCGCCAGCCCCAGGTCATGACACCGATGGCAATACCGGCTGAACCCAAAAGCACGAGCCACAAGGGGATAGGGGCCTGTTCGGCCAGCACCAAGTCAGGGTTGGAAAACACATCCCAAACGGCGGCCATAGGTCCGATAGCGTTTGATCGGTCGTTGGCTCCGTGAGCGAAGGCAACATAGGCAGCCGTAATGATTTGGAGCCACACGAAGATGCGTTCGACCCCCTTGAAGCCGCGAACTTCTTCTTCAATGTCCACGCGTCGTAGGACGAAGTAGAGAGCAACACTGGCGATGGCACCGATGGCGGCGGCGAGGAGCAGGGCATTGAGCGGGAGCCATGCGTTGTCAGCGAAGGGGTCGAACACACCGTCTTCCTTGGCAGGAAGCCAGTTTGATTTGTCGATCCATCCGTTCGAGTCTGCCCGCGAAATGAAGCCTTTCAGGGCCTTGAACTGGAGGGCAAGACCAAGCACGAAGAAGGTGGGAAACGCAAGGATGGGTGCCAACCACTTGGAACGTGACACAGGGTCGTCGTTTTCGAGGATGGTCTTCTGAATGATCACATAGGAGAAGAAGGCGATAAGTGCCCCCATCAACGGACTGGCAACCCAGGACATCACGACCTTCTGAACCACTTCCCAATCGATGAGTGTCGTGTTGTGCTTGACTTCGAGCACCAGGCCGACGCCGACAATTCCACCGATAATGGAGTGCGTCGTGGAGACGGGCAAGCCCAAGCGTGTGGCGATGGTAAGCCACGTAGCGGCCGCCATCATGGCCGCAATGAAGCCCATGGCAATGTCTTGTGAAAGAATGGTGTCGGCAACAACGCCTGCTTCGTTGAACGGCACGGTGAGAATGCCTTTGCGGACCGTTTTGGTCACGGCGTCACCGGCAAAGAACGCTCCGGCGAACTCGAAGATGGCGGCAATGATCACCGCTTGTTTGAGGGTCAGGGCGCGAGAACCGACGGAGGTTCCCATGGCGTTGGCAACATCGTTCGCACCAATGTTCCACGCCATGTAGGCGCAGACAATCAAGGCGAGGGCAATCAAGAGCATGGTCAGAGGTTCCATGGTCCGGAGTGCGGTAACGACAATACATATACAGGCTGGTGTATATTCTATATAGCAATATGGAGGCCCCCCCTCATGGGCTTGGGACCGGGCGACCACGAAGTTCGAAAACTGCAAGCAACGGGTGGCAGCACCTACACCCTGAGTCTTCCAAAACCTTGGGTGGTTGAGTTCGGTTTGGAGCCCAGGGATTCGTTGCGCGTGGATTGGCGGCCGAGCGGAGCGCTCCGCATCACCCCGCTCAACGAGCACACCAGACGCGAGCTCCACGCTTATTTCGACCACTCTCGTCTTCCCGAAAACAGCCTTCACGACCACTTGATGGGAGCGTATATTTCGGGGGCCGACGTCATCAAAATTTCATTTGAAGAAACGAACCATGCCCTCTTGGCACGTTCAGTCCGTCGATTCTTGAAGTCCACTCGTGGATTCGAAATCGTCGACGAACAGGCGAGAACGATGGAATTACGCTGTTTGCTCAACGCCGCCGACATGCCGTTGCACGCGAGTTTGAACCGGATGTACCTCTTGGTGACATCCTTGATGCGCGATATCATCAACGTCTTCGAGGGCGGGGACGCCGAGTTTCTGAACGATGCGGATGAGCGCGAATCCGAAGTCGACGCCTTGCTCTATCTCATTGAGCGGCAAACACGCTTGTTGTTGGACTCTCACGCCGTGGCTTCTAAACTCAACCTCACCCGCCCCCAAGCACTCGAATACGCCAATTTAGCAAAGAGTTTGGAACGCATGATGGACCATGTGCATTCCATCAGCCTGTTCACGATGGACCAACCTCAGTTTGTCGCCAACATCGGTGGCTTCCCGCCGCTTGAGCACGTACCGAAGTGGATGGGAGCACTGAAGGAATTGATGATCAATATCCGAACTCGTGACTCCGTTCGTATCGAAGAAGCGCGTCATGTGTTGAAGTCCACGCAAACCACCCTGAAGACGTACGAACAAACGCAATTGCACAACCTCACCGACGCCACCGATGTTGCTCACGCGCTCATGATCTCCGAATCCGTACGGCGACTGTGTGCCTATTCTCGGGATTTTGGCGAAGTCTTGCTCAACATGAAAATCGCCACTGAAATGACCACCGTCCGGTAGGCCTTTCTGCCCAACTTGGTGTGTTCATTAACACCTACTTTTATTTGTACATCTTTGTGTTGGCAATTTCACCTCTGATTCAAATAGGCCGGGGTGTAAAATATACACTGAAGGAAGCACCCCTTCAGGGACCGACATGGACAAAGAATTGGACACCTACACGCAGCAGGCCGTTGACGGCTTTGTCTATCGAAACGGCATTTTCCGAGGGTTCTGGGACCGATGGATGACGGCCGTGGCGTTTTACCGCAGCGGTGTCGATCGACGAGGGGCGCTGATGGCAAAAAGGAGGACGATTTGAATGGACGTATATTTGGAACGCTTTGTTGACGAAACGATGGATGCACAGGTGACGCGAAACGGGATCTTTGCCAGCGACACCTTTGGCGCCCGTGTTCGTCGATGGTTGCGCATGAAGTGAAGCGATTCTTTACATGAGAGCAGGGTTCACCTGCGCGCATGAAGCAACGCTGGGTGCCTCACCTCTGGGGTTTGGTTACACCGGCGCTCACGCTTGGGTGTTTGCTGGCCGGTGGCTGGTGGATGGCCCTTCCCATTGTGTTGCTGTTGGGCGTGTATCCGCTTCTCGAAGCGCTTCTTGGACAGTCGGCGACCACTGAACCGTTGCAGGAAGGACGAGCGCACGATGTGATCGTCCACCTTCATGCATTCTTTGTGCCCGTGGTTCTGGTTGGCTTGCTGTGGCGCGTATCGCTTGACGGACTCACGTTGCCGATGGCACTTGGCGTTGTATCGGCGGGCTTGAGCAACGGGGCGTCTGGCATCGTTTCGGCGCACGAACTCGGTCATCGCCGTCCAAAGTCCAAGAGCTGGTGGACGGCCCGCTTGTCGCTGTTTTCGGTGCTGTATCTTCACTTCACCACCGAACACAACCACACCCACCACCGGCACTGGGCTCGCGACGTTGACCCCACCTCCTCGCCCTGGGGGCGAAGCGTTTACGCCCACGTTCTGCAAACCATCCCTCGGCAAGTGAAGGGGGCCTACCGGGCTCGACCGGTGGACACCCGTCGCTCGTTGATGCTTGAAGCGGCCTTCCTCATCGGTCTGGGCGTGCTTGGTTGGTCCTACTTGGTGGCCTACCTCGGCCAAGCGGCCGTGGCGATTTACCTGCTCGAGTTCGTGAATTATCTGCAGCATCATGGTTTGCGCCGTGGTGAGGACGAGCGTCCCAACGCCACCCACGCCTGGGAAAGCCGGCACCGTCTCTCTCGATGGACGCTGATGGAATTGCCGTTGCACCCATCGCACCATCTCAAGGCGAGCACACCCTACGAACGCTTGGATGTGCACGATGAAGCCCCTCAATTGCCGTTTGGTTACTACGGCATGTTTTGGATTGCTTTGCTTCCACCGTTGTTCTCGCGCCTGATGAGGCAGCAGCACGCTAAAGCGACCACTGAAGCCTGATTCATTCGTTGTCGATGTCCCAAAAAGCGCCCGAAGGGGTCTCGGGCGCTTCTTGCGAACCGTCATCCAGCGGTTCCTCTTGGGTCGGACCGGTTTGGTGAATGCGCCCCAGAAGTTCTTCCCTGGAGGTGTAGGAAAATGCTGTATTGGCCGGGTTCTCCTCGTCCTCTCGCTCGTCCAGTTCCTCAAACGTGACGGTGTATGTCAGACCGTTCCCGGTGATGCCTGAATACAATGTTTTCAGGCCACCGAAAAGCAACCCTCCACCGGCCAACAGGAAGATGCTGAAAAACAACGGGATGACGCAGAACACCTCTCCGACGGCCGCATCCTGCAGGATGAAGATCATCATGCCCAACGGCATGAAGAAAAACACACTGCCAACCAGGGTGAACGCCAAACCCATGGACAGCGCTTCTCCTCTTTCGGTTTCTTCTTGAATGCCGATGGGCACGCCCTCATCGTCGTACACGATGGTTTGACCGGGGTAGTGTTGCTCAATGTCGTTGGGCAAGGAATCAACATGCCCCGAATCCGCACCTTCATCCATGCAAAGACCAGCGTGGATTATTGTTTGAATACTTCTCTTCCAACAAGCACCTGCTTGGGTGTTTCAAACATCAGTTGAAATACCACATTGCAGCGTTTTGATACGAAAGGTGCCGAGATGTTATCAGTGAACGGACTTACCAAATCGTTTGGAAGCGGCGCCAACAAACTCCATGTCCTGAAGGGCGTGGACATGAACATCAAGCAAGGCGAAATGGTCGCCTTGATGGGTCCTTCAGGTTCTGGAAAATCCACGTTACTCAACATCATCGGTGGTTTGTTGGCCGGCGATGGTGGAAGCATCACCCTCGGCGAGCGAACGTACGGCCTCAAGGGGCCGTCGAACGTGGTGGATGTCCGTCGGGAACTTGTGGGTTGGATTTTCCAAGATTTCCACCTGCTCGACAACCTCTCAGCACTTGACAACGTCGCCATGGCGCTCGAACTCTCCGGCATGTCGGCGGCTGAAGCCGAAAAAGCGGCTGAAGTGGCCCTCGAAAAGGTGGGTTTGGGCGATCGGAAGAATTTCATTCCCGACCAGCTTTCTGGCGGCCAGCAGCAACGCGTGGCCATTGCCCGTGCCATCGCCGGCAACCGTCCTGTTTTGCTCGCCGACGAGCCTACTGGGAATCTCGATATCGCCAGCGGTAAGGAAGTCATGGCGCTGTTCAAGGAACTCTGCCACGATGATGACAACCCGATTTCCATTCTGATGGTGACCCACGACCCCGATTTGGCCTCGAACGCCGACCGCATGTTGCTGCTCAACGACGGGAAAACCGAAGCCTCGGACATCCGTTCAGCCTGGGGCCTGGAAGACGAACCCGCCACAGCTGATACGCCAGCGGAGGGTGAGGAAGAATGAGCGAGCGTCAAGACGGTCTCAGCGAAGCCGATTTTGCCATCGGTCGTTCCCGTGCAGCACGGTTCAAGCACAGGATGATGGAACTCCCCAGCCGAATGCGTCTGGCCGGTCAGGGTGCATGGCGGGGGCGCGAACGCGGCTTGGCCGTTATCGCAGGCGTCTTTCTCGCCTCCTTGGTCATCACCACCGTGCTGGCCTACGGTGTGGGCCTCTCCCAACTTTTCTTTGAAGAGTCGCTGAAGTCTGAACCCTTTGACGCGAAAATCGAGTACGCCCGCACGCCGGTGGAAAACGCCAGCGGATGGTCCAACAACACGACCACGATGCTCGAGGTCTGCGATGAATTGATGGACGAATTCAGCCAGTTCAACGATTGCACGCTCGTGCTCGGTCGGCAAGGTATTCACAGCGGCGGGCTGTTCAACTTCGAGTTCGTGGTCGCCCAACCGCTCGAAATGCGAGCCATCACCGACGACGAGAACCCGTACTGGAGCAACGTGACGTTCGACTATCCTGAAGCAGCCGAAGCCGGCCCTCCCATCTCCGACCAGCGCGCCGTGCGTTTCTACGGCCCTGAAGCCTTTGATGGGGAACTTGCCAGTCGCTACGGTGAACAGATCATCGCCGGTGCGGGGGAATGGCCGACGCCCGAGAACATGAGCGCCAACCGCGGCATCATTCTCCCTTCAACCATCGCCAGCGAAGCACAGGCCAGCGTGGGCGATGTCCTCGATTCCTTGACCTTCGCCTACGTCGTTGACGAATCCACCCTTTTGGAAGGCACCGTCAACGACGACAATTGTGCGGGTGAAATCACGCCTGAGAACAACGAGATGATCTACTGCCGCATGTGGATGACGGTGGAGAACCTCACGGTGATGGGCATCTACGAGCCGTGGCCGTTTGGCAACCCCACCCTGCCCTTCAACCCCATTTTCTCCACGTGGGAAGTGCTGACCGAGGAGCAACGTGGCATCTTGATGGACCACGACCACATGTACCTCGGCGTCACCATCGACCGGGGTCAATTGCCCACGTCCTCCACGGCGGATGCTGCCGACTGGCTCGAAGCCTTGGGCACGGAGGTTCAGGACGGTTCCTACACCGACGAAGGGGTGGAATTGTACTACACCGACATCATTAGCGGCACGATTCTCTTCCTGAACATCTTCCTCGGATTGATTCAGATCTTCGATTACATCATCATGATTCCCATCGTGGTTCTCTCGATTTCCGTGCTGATTTACGGCCTCGTGCTTTCGCTTGAACAACGGCGGCGTGAAATCAGCATTCACCGGGTCATCGGGGCCGACGGGCAAAGCCTGCAGGGCATGGTGCTGCTCGAGCTCTTCGTGATGTCCTCGGTCGCCTGGCTTGTCGGTTACCTCTTGGCGATGGTGGCGGTTCCCGTCGTTTTGTCTGCGGTTGGGTTCATGGAATTCAGAACCGGTGATTTTGATGTGAACCCGACCCTATCGGTGAGTTCAACCATCTTCACGGCGGTCACCACGCTCGGTTTAGCACTCCTCTTTGGGCGAAGCCGAGCCCGCCAGTTCATCGAACTCGAAATTGAGGAGGGTGTTCGAAAGACCACCCAAGCGGCTGAACCAAAGCGATGGTTGCACTGGCTTGCATTCTTGTTTGGTATGTTGGCCGTGGTTGACACGTGGCTGGAAGCCAACGGTAGCGAGGACGGTATCGTTTCCAACTTCTTCTTTGAGGGCCTCATCAGCATCTTTGGACCTTTTGCGCTGTGGATTGGCGGTGCTCTTCTGCTGGGTCGCATCGGGGCCAAAGGCCCTCAAATCATGCAGGTCATCTTCGGACGCACACCGTTGCTCAACGACGTGAAGCGCGGCCTCAAAGGTTCGGGCTCCGCTGAATCGGTGAATCGCCTCGCCGTCATCATGCTCTTGACGCTCTCCATCGTCACCCTGGCGGCTGTTCAAGGCTACACGGGCACGCTGGTGGACGAGAAAACCGTGGATTCCACGGTGGGCTCCGACCTCAAAATCACGATAGAGCAACCCGTGAACGAGGCCACCGTCCTGGCACTTGTGAGCGAATTCACGAGCAACAGCGTCACACCGGTGGCCACCAGCGTCGCTGAATTGGGCCTCGCCGACAACAACGGCGGTGACACCCTGCAAACCTACGTGTTGTTTGACAACAACGGCGACGTGCTGCGGTGGAGCGAACAAGCCTTGCCCGGTGAAGACATCGATGCGGCCTTGGCCGCTTACGCTGCAGGCGGATTTACCGCCGGCGAAGACTCGGCGTATTCCTTGGACTTGCCCGGCTCGGACCGCGGCGGGGACGAGAACCGGTTGGACGACGTGCTGCTCAAGCCCACCGATGAGAAATCAGAAACACTGACCTTCGTTTGGGAGAAGATCGAATTCAATTTCACCACGGGCGGCTCCGAAGAAGCGGACCCGTTGGCCTTGTTCGAGGCCTACACCCTGCTGATGGACAGCGATTGGTCCCGGCTCAATTTGACCGGTCAAGACCTCAGCGGGCGCGACATCGGTCGCGTGGACTTGTCGGGCAGCAACCTGTCCGGAGCGAACTTGGAAGACGTGAACCTCAGCGAAGCCATTTTGGTGGACACCGACCTTTCGTATGCCGACCTGAGCGGTGCGGACCTCAAGAACACCGTGCTGGTCAACTTCATGGGCGGCTCGCTTGAGGGCACCGATTTCACCAACGCCAACCTCGAAGGGGCCTTCGGCTTCTTTGACTTGTCCGGAGCCATTCTGACCAACGCCACCTGCCCAGACGGCAGCGCTGCGGACGAAACGTCGTGCGCCGGCGGGGCTTCCCAAATTCCTCCGCCGCTGGCCGCTGACCTGTTCCTTGCCGACACCCGGGTCACCGTTGTGGTCACGCCCTTCACGACCGAGATGTACTACATGGGCACCCACGAATACATCCCCGGCGTCAACTCGGCCACGGCCCTGTCCTCGCTCATCATCGGGGAGTCCTCATGGCGAGCGCTGGTGGGCGACCAGACAGCGGACAACTACACCTCCACCACGTGGATTGTCGAGGTCAACGGCGTTGAAGGCGATGCCTTGGAAGCCTTGGGCTCCAAACTCTCGGCCGACGCACGCGTTTCAAGCGTGGAAGACTGGTCGAGCACGCACAAGGACGTGGAACGCAACGGCGGTCTCATCTTCGGAACGCCGGGCCTGCTCTCGCTGCAGTTTGTTGTGGCGAGCGTGGCTGCCGTCGCTTCGAGTTTCGTGTTCCTCTCACTTGTGCTCAGCCAGCGTCAGAAAGAACTCGCCGTGCTTCAAGCCATCGGGGCTTCGCCCAACCAAATCATTCGCCTCGTGCTCTTTGAGATTCTCTCCATCGTGATGGTGTCGATGGCGCTCGGCATTGTACTCGGCGTTGGATTGGCGTTGTCGTTCAACGGCTTCTTCGACGTCTTCGGCTTCATCTTCCAAATCTTCGGTGGTTCCACCACCACCATCCAGCGAACCTTGGTTTACCCGTGGGCCCAGATCATTCTGGTGTCCTTGGCCGTGTTTGCTGCGGTGGTCGTGGCGCTTCTGGTAACGACACGGCGGGCGTTGAAAGCCGACTTGGCCAGCGTGCTGAAGGGGGAGTGAAGATGAGCGAAACGATTCTCCACGCTGACGGGCTCTACCACGTTTACGAATCCAAGGCCGAAGACGGCAACGTCGTGGCCTTGCGAGGGTTGCACATCGACATGAAAGCGGGCGAAGCCATCGCCGTCGTGGGGCCTTCGGGCTCCGGCAAATCAACCCTGATGAAGTGCCTCGGTGGTCTGATGAAACCCAGCGCCGGCTCGGTGAGCCTGGCGGGCAAGAACATGACCCGCTTGACCGGTCAAGAACTGGTGGAGCTGCGCCAAAAGACGGTCTCGTTCATCTTCCAAGAAGGCAACCTGTTGCCCGATTTGAACGCTCGAGACAACGTGGCGCAGCCGTTGCGCCATCAAGGCGTGTCCTCGAAGAAAGCGCTGGCGTTGGCCGATGCCATGCTTGAGCGTCTTGGGATGGGCCATCGGATTCAGGCTCTCCCCTCCATGCTGAGCGGAGGCGAGCAGCAACGCGTCGCCATCGCCCGTGCCCTCATCACCCAACCTCGCCTCATCCTGGCCGACGAGCCAACGGGTGCGCTCGACCCGGTGACCAGCCGTGAGGTGCTGGCGCTGTTCAAGGACCTGCACAAGAACGACGGCGTTTCCTTCCTCATCGTGACCCACTCGAAAGAGGTGGCAGCCTTCGCGAACCGGTCGCTTGAATTGCGTGACGGTCGCTTCGTGGCCGAACACGGCGAAGGCGTGAACGTGGAGGATTTGAGCCAGGACAGGGAACTGATCATCGATGAAACGGGAACCGTGACCCTCCCGCCCGATCTCCTCGTCCGTCTAGGCGGCGCCGGTCGCTACACCGTGGGCAACGTCAACAGCGGCTACCTCTCGCTGCAGGGCGAGGCCG
>JBMZJQ010000051.1:0-10906 GCA_049617635.1 Candidatus Poseidonia sp. | reverse complement strand
CCCTTCCCCCACCATGACAGGCATGACAGGGTGCTAAGCAACCACCCGACCTTCCCCCCATATAAGAAGAAATCGGTATCGTTCAATCTCTTTACCGGGGTACAGTGTCGTGTTTTTGAGCGTATTTGGAGGATTTCACTGAGCACTTGCGCCCGGGCTCAATTTTTGCAGGTTCGATGCGACCACGGGATCTTCGCCCGCCGACTGCAACACTTGGGCTGATTGTGTCAGTTGTCCCAGGTTAAACATGGCTACAGCGGCCGTGTTGAGGCCTCTTGCAGAGCCCGGTGACCGGGCGTTGTGGACGTTCATGATGCCAAGCGCCTTTTCAGACCGCCCACTTTCGATGAGCGCCGAGGCGAGGTTCACCAGAATATCCCCGTTTGCCGGCGCTCCTTTCGCTGCTTCACGAAGAGCGAGGATGGCTGATTCAAATTGAGCCCCAGCCATGGATTGTTGTTGAAGGTCAGCACCGTCCCGCATACCTATCGCCCGCTGGAGCAACGAAATCCCGTAGTTGTTGAACACCTCTGGACTCGTCGGCAAACTGGCTGCAAGGCGTTGGAAGACCCGGGCAGCATCGGACCATGACCCTTGTTGCATTTGGTTGAATCCTTCACCGAGCAACGACTGTAAGTCAGCAGAACCGCCAACATCGATGTTCAAGGCTTGCACTGGATGCAAGGCAAGCACAATCGACGGGGTTGCGGTTGAGACGGGGGTGGCTTCAAGCGGTGAGTGGAACACGGCAGCGGGCGAGTCGGTCTCGTGATCAAACACCACCACATCGTCTTCATAAGAACCGTACTCCATTTCAACAACGGCTTCGTTGTTTTCGTAGATCTCCTCATAATCGGGAATTTGTGCATCGATGCGCCAGTAATCGGGGACGGGGGGTGCGTCCTGAACGGGCATCATGTCATCAGCCAACGATGCAGATTGCTCGACCGCAGGCGAAGGAGTGACCAAACGTGCGGTTTGGAGCCTCACAGGCTCGCTTGTCGCCTCTGCTGGCGCAGGAGGAGCAGGAGCAGGACTTGGTGCCACCTGTTCAACCGCCGTGACAGAAACATCTGGGAGGTCAGGAAGGTCGTGACCATCGGACGATGGTGCAGGTGCCGGCTTGGGTACGGGGAGTTCGTCAAGAACATCGAGGACCGGAGGTGCCGCACGCACAGCATCCACAGCGGGTGGCGCAGGTTCGGGTGGAGTCATGCTTGGCGACGGCGTCGTTTCCATGACAGGTTCAACACGGTGTGAATCGGGCGTGATTGGAGCGGGAGGTGGGGCTGAGCCTGCATCAAAAGGAATGCCTTCAGCAAAACTCCCGATACCGAACGGCAAACGAGAAGCGTAGACGTTGGATTGGCCTTGGAACCCAAAGGGCAGGCTCCCCTCCTCACTTGGGGGTTGCGAGTCGTGGGGTGGCTCGGCGGCTTCTTCAGGAGGCTCAATGCCTTCCAAATCGTACCATGCTGCAGCGGCGTCGTCCAAGCCAGGGACTTCGTTAGGAAGATGTTCCTCGGACTCGATGGCCGTGGATAAATCCGTGCGAAGTTGACTCCCACAAGCAGGGCACGCCGTGCCGCCAAGCGAAAGGAGACCACAGATTTGGCACTCGAACATCGCACTCGCCTACACCTGCGTTTCTGCGACAGGACTTCAAGTCAACGCTGGTCTGCGCCGGTTTACTCTTCCTCGCCACGGAGGATTTTCGTGGTCTTGTCCTTGGCTTCGATCACAAATTCTTGGATACCTGCCATTTCGTCATCCACCAAAGCCTCAGCAAACGACTTCCCCTTGCTTCGACCACGGGCCAGTTGACCGATGATGCTAAGCAAGGTGATGCCAACCAGAATGAGTTTGACATAGGTTGCGTTGTCTTCTCCACCGACGATGAAAACGAGCAGCATGTAGAGAGAAACGATGAAGGTGGTGAGAATCATGACGGGGAAGCCAGCCTTGAAAAATTCGTTAAACGAAATCGGGTAACCTGCTTCCTCGGACATACCAGCCGTCACGACGTTGGCCGAGGCGCCGATCAGCGTCCCGTTTCCACCAAGACAAGCGCCGAAGGCGAGGGCCCAAATCAACGGACCGAGCAAGTAATCGCCCAACTCATGGGCGATTTGCAGCACAATGGGGATCATGGTCGCCGTGTAGGGAATATTATCGATAAAGGCTGAAGCAATTGCCGACACCCACAACACGATGAGAATGGCGGCTGCGAGACGAACCGTTTGACCGTCGCCCGTATCGCTTCCAAAGAAGGCGATGGCCTGCATGACGTATTCTCCGATGAAGTTGATGACGCCCATGTACTGAAGCGAGTGAACCAAGACAAACAGACCCGCAAAGAACAGCAGTGTGGTCCATTCGACGTGATGAAGCGGCTTTTCCAGGTCGTGCCGGTCGGTGGCAAGAAGCATCACAACGGCACCGACGAGCGCAATCCATGAAACAGCGATGTGGGTGATGGGGTGAAGGAAGAAGTTCAAGATGACGAGAATGAGGATGGCGCCAGCAACCTTGAGCATAGCGGGGTCTTTGATGCCGTACTTGGCCTCAAGTTCAGCAACATCTCGTATCCTTGAGCCCGAAAATTCCTCTGCGTAAAACCACTTGAGCAACATAAAACTCGGAACGATGCACATCAAGATTCCAGGACCCATTTCGATGATGAAATCGTTGAATGTCACGCCGTATTCCGACATGTAGGCGTACTTGCCCCCTTCCGTAGATGCAATTTTGTCGGGGGAAAGGCCCGAGCCGATCATGATGTTGGGTGGGTCACCAATCATCGTTGCAGCCCCACCAATGTTGGAGAAGAGGACTTCAGAAATCAGCAAGGGGATGGGTTTGATGTCGAGCACCTTGGCGAGTTGAATCGTTACGGGCGTGAGCAGTAACATCGTTGTGACGTTATCTAAGAAGGCCGACAAAACGGCGGTAACCGTACACAAAATGACCACCAGGGTCCAAATTGAACCACCGCTTTTCTTGTATGAAAGTACGGCGAAGTATTCGAAGACGCCGGTATTCGATAGAATTCCGACCATCACCATCATGCCGAGAAGAAGTCCAATGGTCTCCCAATCGATCATCGTGGTGACTTCTGCCAGCGTGAACGTGTCTTCGACGGCATAGTAGTTGAGGGCAAGAACCGCCAACAGGCCACCAACGGCAGCAGCCAATGTTCGATGAACCCATTCGAAAATGATCAGCGCATAGACGGCGATGAGGATGGCCAACCCGACCCAAATGGCTTGAGAGCCCATGCCGTCGCGAATGTGCACTTCCAAGGAGACCCCTCCACCGCCACCGGCCGATGAGTAGCCCATCAGCATCATGAAACCGACGAAGAGAAGAAGAGCGAACGAGACCTGTCGGTTTCTGTTGGTAAAGAGCAGATTGTTCATCACGTTCGCTTCCTAAACACGGCGAAGAAAAGGCCACCTTTGACCCTTTGCTTTCGTTTCGTTATCCACGCCACAATACGCCAATGTTCCCGCGTTGCAGCACGAGGGTGGTTTGCGTTTGTTCCGCAAGGTAGTTCCAGACTTCTCGGCGTTGTTCTCGCTCGAACAACCCTTTGTTGACTTTGATTTTCACCAACTCTCGGTTGCGCAATTGCTGACGGATTTCCTCCACAACGGTTTCGCTGATCCCTGCCTTCCCAATTCGAACGCTGGCGCGAAACTCTCTGGATTTGGCCTCACGCATCACTCGTTCGGGTACGTCGGACATCTCAGTTCACCTTGCGCTGCTTGCGATGGTGCTTGGGACCGCCTCCAAACCTTCGGATGGTGCCACAAGCAAGGCATGTCTTTACGCGCTGACCTGCCTTGATTCGAACACGAAATTGAGAGGCATAGACATGATTTGCCCAACATGAACGGCAGACCCTTTCCCGCCCTTCAGGGCTGAGACGCAGGCGATGACGCCTCGATGTTTTCACGAGATGAACAGCGGCTGATTCAATCACTTCACGAGGATAACGATGTGGTTCTTTGAGAACCTCAGTAAGGTGAGCCTGTGCGTTTTGTGCTTTCGCCTTCCGCTCCTGCTTGTTGGAACGGGAACGACGGCGGGGCATGACATTCACCTCATTGGACGATTTTGAGCAGCGCCTCGGTGATGACATCAATGTCACGATCACCGTCAACACGGTGGAACAGGCCTCGCGCTTCGTACCAATCAGCAAGAGGTGAGGTTTGCTCGTGGTAGGCGCCCAGACGGTTCAACACCGTTGCTTCCGTGTCATCGGCTCGTCGCTTTTCAACGAAGTTCCCGCAAGCACATCCGTTTTCAGGCACGGGATTGAACGTGTCGTGATACACGTGACCGCAGGAACCGCAGGTCAATCGCCCACATATTCGCTCCACAATCCGGCTATCCGGCACCTCGATAGCGAGAACATGGGTGATTTCCGTGAGTTGGCTCAAGGCTTCTGCTTGGGGAATGGTCCGAGGAAAGCCATCAAACATGACGCCGTTTTTTGCGTCGGCTTCTTGGATGCGCTCCTCAATCAAGGCGAGGATGACATCATCAGGCACCAAGGCACCTTTGTCCATGTAGCCCTTTGCCTCAAGCCCAACTCGTGTACCTGCTTTGACCGCTGCTCGCAGCATGTCTCCCGTGGAGACCTGCGGAAGACCCGTGTGCTCGAGAATGCGTTGTGCTTGCGTTCCTTTCCCTGCGCCTGGCGGCCCAAACAATACAATGCTGCCCATAAATCGGGGAGAAGGTCCTCCCTTTCAACCTTCACGACTCAGCCTTGCCGGCGCAACCACTCATGCCCGTAGTGCTGCCATTGTTCCATGGTCCAGCCGGCCGGGAGACCACCCGGTGGGAGAGGCGGTCCTGATTGAGGTGGAACGGCGGCTGGAGCAGGTTGCGGTGATGGGGCGGCCGAGGGGGCCGCTTGTGGAAGGGCTGGCAGTGCCTTGCCAGGTGCAGGAACTGGAGGCATACCCGCAGGTGGCAAACCTTTGGGAACATTGGCCTTGGGAGGCATTCCCGCAGGAGGAAGGCCTGCAGGAACCTGGGCAGGTAATGCGGGGAGGTCCATCGACTGCATGATGGCTTGGGCAATCTCGTCATCGCTGACTTCGCCGCTGGTAAGTTCGTCAACAGCCGTTCCAAGATTCAAAGCTTCATCTCGGCGTAGCCCCAAGGTGTCGGGATCGACGTGCGTGTCGGGAGCCACCAACTCGGCACCGTCATCGGTGAGTTCACCGGATTTCTTCATCCGCCGGCCCACCACGACAACACCAACGAGCAACACGGCCACCAAAGCCCCGCTAACGGCGGGAGGGAGAACACTGAACAGACCCGTGGAACCCGTCGCCGTTGCGACACTGACGTCCATTTGGAGGTTCGTGACGACACCGCTTTCTGTGCTCAAGTTTAGCATGAGTGTGGAGGTACCTCTTGCGACGTTCTCCGAGGGCGTGAGGGTGACTTCCACGGTTTGTGTAGCACCAACAGCGAGTTGTGACACGGTGTCTGGATTGATGCTGATCGACCAATCCGTTCGCTCTTCACCATCCTTGTCAAGCAGCACTGAGGTCAAGGAGGCGGTGAGAGGAACATTGCCATCGTTGCGTATCTCAAAGGTCTGTGTTCGTCCATCTTCACGAGAAATGCCCTGGAGCAGACGTTCACCTTCACCAATTGCAGAAATGTTTCCAAACGCCGAGGGAAGGACGCCGACGGACACCATCTCATCCGCCTCAACAAAGCGATCGAGATTGGAGGCGTTGACCTTGATCAACAATTCAAAGGCATTGTCCGTCGCTTGCGCCTGTGCTGGAGGAATGACGCCGAAGCGAACGACCTTTTCCTCCCTTGGCTCCAGGTAGACGATTGGATTGGCAAAACCAACCTCCCAACCGTCTGGAGCAAGTCCGTGGGACCAATTCAGCAACAGGTCGGTGTTTCCGGTGTTTTTCACCTTGAATTCGCCGTAGGAAAAGACGCTTGCGATGCTGGCATCAATGTGGTTGTCGATTGGTGGAGTCAATTCAATACCCAACTCATCGCGAACAACAAGCCGGGTGATGTTCTGCCGGAAATTGGACAGGCTACGCTCGGTCCGTATCGTGAAGGAATTGGCGTCGTTCTCTTCCGCCGTCAACGGTACGGCGAAAATGAACTGAACCGTTGTTTCCTGACCGGCGCCGAGGGTGAGGGAGATGGAACGCGTGTCCGTCACACCGTCATAACTCACTTGGATGGCCCACTGCGGGTTGTCTGGAAGCACCGAAACATCAAGTTCAACCTCAATGTTTCCGGTGTTGATGATACTCATGTTGAGGTAGACCTTTTGCCCACTGTCGACAGAGATGTCGGGCGAAAGTTGGTTGGGCCCAACTCGACCGTTGTCGTCCATGAGATGAACATCAAACGATTCTTGAGCGAGAACGGTGATGGTCACGGTTTCCGAGAAATTCATGCTCAAGTCCGTGAGCGAGGTCACGTAGCAGGTGACGGTATCCGTATCGCCAGCGGAAGGGACGCCATCAGCCACCAACGGAACAATCACGCGAATGGACATGGGGAGGTATTCGAGGATGGTCAAGGGTTCAAAATCAAGTTGTGAGGAATTTGAGGAGCCAAGCATCAACTGCCAGCGCTGCTCAGAAAAGCATTCCATGCTGTATTGGGCGGGGGCATTTCCGGTGTTGCGCACCGAGATGGAAAAGACGCTTGAACCGCCTGGAAGAGCCTGCAAGCCACTCGTACCTGCAGCAACGACCTGAACCTGATCGATTTGTTCAACTTCGATCATGATGCGTTGGGTGTGGGCCACCGTCGGTTGCATTTCGTACCTGGCCGTCAATTCAACCACATACGTACCCGCACGCACATACCGAGGATTCGATGGGTCGGAGGTCAAATCAGAATCAATGTCTTCAAGTCTCAAATTGATGGATTTGTTGGCTCCTTCGGTCCCTTGGGCGTTGAGGATGAACGTGGCACTTTCGTTGAATGTTCGTGTCCACATGTCCGGACTTGGGAGGAAGAAATTCTCCCGGCCTGGCACAGGAATTTGGACCATCGACGCTGACAATTTGACGGATTGGTTTCCCGTACCTTCGTGGAGAACACTCAGCGGAATGTCAATTCCCGAATCGTTACGAACATCCAATGTCATCATCGCGTTGGCCGCACGTTCCTCGGGTGTGGTGGGCAACGTACCGTCGTCGTTCTCAACCACCACTCGAACACCGAGGGCCATCACTTCCACATTTTGCTCCAGGATGTTGTTGTCAAAACCATTCACAGCATCGTTCATTTCAATCACGGTGTTCCCCGTGTCAATAGACAACCGAAGCGTATGGACGCCTGTGGTGGTAAATTGATGGAAAATGGTGTAGGAGTCGATCATTCCCGGACCGAGACTGGGTCGGCTTGCGGTGGCGAGGGTGGTTTGGGTGGTCAAATCCTCCAGAAGAATATCGAAGGACGAGGAGGTGCTGGTCCCTTGATTTGCCCAAGCAAGCCGAATGGAAATCAAATCGTTTCGCAACGGGTTTTCAGATGACGTGAGGATGCTTCCATCAAACACGACCAAGTCTGCCTGTGGCGTTGGTGTTGCAACCGCCGACATCACCAAGGCGAAGTCTTGCGTTGAGCCACCCCGGTGGAGCACCTTGACGATCCAATCACCGGTGCTCGAGGAAAGCGTACCCGGGGCCACACGAATACGTTCGACGTTGTTGAGGTCATCGGCGGTACCGCCCGATGTCGAGAATCCTTGAGCGAAGTTGTTTCCGAACCACTCGGTTCCATCGGGTGCTACCAACACCAAGTCGAGGTCGTTGACGAGGCGGGGTTGAGTCTGAGCCGTGTTGGCACTGCCCGCTTCGTCGGTCCATGCCAAGGTCAAATCAAGACCGTGTGAAGGGTCGAGCGAGAACGAGTAGAGCAACCCAAAGCCGGGTTCGAGTGATTTCTTATCGTCAAAAAAGGTGTCAAGCGGGGTGGTTCCGTCCATGGGAAGCACCGTTCGCTCGAGGTTGATTTGACCCCATCCCTCGGCAGCGTTGGGGATGTCCGGCGTTCCCAAATCGGTTGCGCCGTTGATGAGGGCAGCTTTGACCAGCGCACTCGATGGAGAAGCCACACCCGCTTGTTCGCGAATGAATTCACGTGTGAGGGCAGCAACGCCCGAGGCGACGGCTGTCGCTTGGGAGGTGCCGGTGAGCGACATGTAGTAGGAATTCCCACTGGCGTGCGATCCGGATAGACACGAGGTCCCAGCCGGGAAACGAGCCTCTTCGGCCAGCCCTGAACAAATACCCACGCCCGGTGCGACCACATCGGGTTTGACACGGCCATCAAGGCTGGGGCCAAGCGAGGAAAAATTCGCAACGCTTCCAGCGGCGGTTGTTCCTGCCGCCCCCGTGGTGGAGGCTCCGACAGCGAGCACGTTCTTGGCGGTCGCAGGAGAAGTGACTTGGGACGCACCCGACCCACCTCGGTCACCCACTGAAAAGATGGGCGTCAGGTCCTTTCGGTCGTGAACAAAAATGTCGACGGAACGAGCATCGGCCGTGTATTGTCCGTAATTTCCGTTGAGGCCCCATGCGTTCACCGAGAGACGAGCCGTCATCTGTTCAGCATCACGAAGCATGTCGTAAATGGAGCCAATGCGCCCGAATGTTCCTGTAGGGTCGTGCTCCAATGCGTACATCACGAGCGTTGCAGCGGGGGCCACCCCCCGTGCAGCGGCGTCACCCGTACCATTGCCCAACACCGTGACCGCAATGTGGGTGCCGTGGCCACCGTTGGTGTCCTGTGGACTGGGGTCCAACCCAAACTGAGTGTAGGTTGCAGCCACTCTTCCGGCGAGGTCCGGGTGATTGCTGTCCAGTCCGGTATCGGTGATGGCCACCATCTCCCCCGAGCCGTCCAAGGTAAACGTGGCGTTGTTGGCCACGCCTTGAACACCGGCAACCGACCACGCAAGCGCGTTGTGCACACGAAGTTCGCTGGCCGGTTCAGACCAGAGAATTCGGCCATCATGCGCCACGTTTTGAACAAAGACATGGGCGTCTTCTGGATTCACGGCAGCGCTGCACATCCATGCATCACAGGAGGCTTCGTTTGCTCCGTAGCGTACCAAATCGGTTGCCAAAGTTCCAAATCCACCGAGACCAAGGTCAGGTGTGGGAACAATGGACAAGACCTCCACGTTAGAGGGTTGCGTGATGAGGATTGGAGCCACACGCCAACCGGGCTGTTGGGGTCCAAGCCAGCGGACTGTGCTTTCTTCTCGAAGTTGCGAAGGGGCAGCATTCGGAGGGAGGCGGACAAGCCAAGCCTCGTCGAAGAGCACGTCAAGTACAGTAAATCCGTAGGTCTCCTGAAGCGAAGACAAGACAACGCCGTTGGCCTCGTGCAATTGAAGAACGGCGAGACCGGTGTGAACCATGTCGCCGTCTCGCATCAGCCATGCGGGAAGGACTGGTCCGGCCGATGTCAACGGATCAAACGACCCGTGTGAAAGATGAAGTTGTCCGGTTGATGGCTTGATTGAGACCTCGACCGTGGAGGCTTGCGGCATCGTTGACCAATGACTGCGGGCCAGTTCAAGCCGCTGAACTTCGCTCATTTGGTCAAAGGACAAGCCAGATTCCGAGCGCTCCTCGGCAGGTTCGTTCAATGGTTTCACGGTTGCATTGGCAGCCACCGAGAGGGGGGTGGAAATCAGCAAAAAGAGAACAACGGACAGCCATGCTCTCGACAGCATGAACTTCGGAATCAAGCCCCTCTTTTGAATGAAACTCTCGCCTGTGTTGATGGCGCATCGTTCGGGGCCTAGAGGCGATTGTACGCCGAGATGGCTGCATCGGTTTTTTCCACCGAGACTCGCCAGTCGGATTCGGTGCCCATCAGGGCACGAATTGCGTCAACATTTTCGGGAATCACGTCCGATTCTTGGTGAATGGCTTGAAAATAATACAGGGTGTTCCCGTCAAGTTTCACGCCGTCTTCCCACACGAATATTTCGTGGAGGTCGCCCCACTTTCGACCGATATCGCGTGCATACTCCATCACCTCTGCCGTGGTGGTGATGCCCGTTTCACCGCCGTTCATGATGATGATACGAGGGTTGCTTGCCCACAGGTCAAGAACCCCTTGTGTGGTCAATCCGTGGCCATCGGGCAAGGTTGCGACGATTGAATGGCAATGCATCAGCGTCGTGGGAACCGCCACGGCCATGGAATTGATTTGGATCTCAGGTTTCACCGTCATCACGTCAGGGCCGTGATGGGAAGGAACCTTGAGCACCGGCTTAATGGCATTGATGGGCCCCTTGGCGGAGTCACCCGGGTCGGCAGCACGGCGAATCATGGTGCACTCAACGGCCAGCGAGCCACAGTGCTCGAAAAGAGGGACGAGGGTGCGGGACAATCCCGTGGTGTTGCATGAAACCACCCGGGTGCCTTGGACGTTCAGGTTCGCCTCATGGTTCGCCGAGGAGGTGTAGGACATGCCTGCCATTTCGTGCTTTTCTCCACCTTGGAAGATGAATTTCACGCCGGCAGCAACGTAGGCTTCTTTGTTGGACGCACCAACTTTCCCTGGCGCACAATCCACTACGATGTCCGCCACTGCCAACAAATCCGAGAGACCACCATGACAGGTGTAACCGCCTTCTGCGAACGCTGCGATTCGATCCGCATCGTCGTAGGTGCAATACAAGGGGTAACCCTTTCGCACAGCCAAGTCACAACCAAACGAAGGACGTGTCTTGGTCACGCCAATAATCTCCATGTCGTCTTGGGCATCCACTGCGTCAGCCACGCGCTTGCCGATGGTTCCGTATCCGTTGATGGCGACTTTGATGGTCATGACCTTCTCCATGTGCTGCTCATGAAGGCCGTCAATAAAG
>JBMZJQ010000050.1:0-11278 GCA_049617635.1 Candidatus Poseidonia sp. | reverse complement strand
TCCATGAACTCCTTTCGCTAATGGGTCTCGATTGAGGGAAATCGTTGCACTGCACTGCATCCTCTGGAATGACACCGACGAAGTACTCCAGTTTGGCTTCCGTTGCGTTTATATTCGCGTGGTTCTGCGGTTGCTTGCCCCTATCACGAGGAAGGAGAGATTCCAATGAGTGTACACGTGCAATTTGAAACCCCAGAAGACCTAGCCAACAAAATCTACGAAATGATCGACCTCAACAAGAACGGTCGTGTCAAGAAAGGAAGCAACGAAGTGACCAAAGCCGCCGAGCGCGGTACGGCCCAGTTCATCATCCTCGCCGAGGATGTGAACCCACCTGAGTTGCTCGCCCACATCCCGTTGATTTGCGAAGAGAAAGACATCCCTTACGGCTACGTGCCCAGTCAAGAATTCCTTGCCAAAGGTGTCGGTCTTGCCAAGGGCGCTTCCGCCGCCTCCGTCGCCGTGATGGAAATCACCAAAGGCGCTCAAGAAAAATTCCACGAAGTTGTTGAGGAAATCAAAGGCCTCAAGAACAACTGAGACACCACGACGAGTTGATTGACATGAGCGAAGAACTTGGTGGATGGCCAGCAGAAGTGGTCGAAATCGTCGGCCGAACCGGGATGACCGGTGAAGCCACGCAGGTCAAGGTGCGAGTCAACGATGCCCCCAATCCTCGGGACGTTGGCCGTATTATCAGCCGAAACGTCGTCGGACCCATTCGTGTTGGCGACATTTTGATGCTCAAGGACACGGGCCGTGAAGCCCGCAAGCTGAACGCACGGTGAGAACAATGCCAGAACGACGAATTTGCAATTTTACGGGCGAGGAGATCGAACCCGGTACCGGCATGATGTTCGTCCGCAAGGACGGCAGTGTTCTCTGGTTCAAGAGCAGCAAGGCTCGCAAGAACCAACTCCAACTGAAGCGAAACGCTCGCAAGGTCAAGTGGACCCGCCATTACGTCAAGGGCGGCATCCAGTGAGTGCTTGAACATCGCACAGGCCCACAGCAACGCCCATAAACGGGTCACTTTTGGGTCGGCATGGTGAACACCATGGAAACGACCTATGTCATGATCAAACCCGACGGCGTGCAGCGAGGACTCATTAGCGAAATCATCGGTCGCTTTGAGCGAAAAGGACTCAAGCTGGTCGGCTTGAAGGCCATGGTGCCCACCGAGGAAATTGCTCGTTCTCACTACGACGTTCACAAGGAACGCCCGTTTTTCCCCGGCCTCATCAAATTCGTGACCTCAGGCCCGGTCGTTTGCATGGCGTGGGAAGGGGTTGAAGCCATCGCAGTTGCTCGAAAACTGATTGGAGCGACCAACGGACGAAATGCAGAACCCGGCACCATTCGTGGCGACTTTGGCATGGACATGGGTTTCAACATGATTCACGGTTCCGATGCTCCCGAAACCGCTGCCTTTGAGCTTGGTTTGTGGTTCCCAGAAGGTTTGATGTCCTGGGAGAACACCATCGGTGCATGGGTGTACGAGTGAAGCCTCATATCACCTCACCGTCGAGGTGTTGCCATGACCGAAGAACAATCAACACCGACCGATGATGCCGAACCCAAGGCACGCGGTCACAACCGTCAACCGATTGTCTCGGTACTCGGACACGTTGACCACGGCAAAACCAGCCTCCTCGACATGGTTCGCTCCATCGGCAGTCAACGACAAGCCAGCGTGATGGATCGGGAAGCGGGCGGCATCACCCAGCACATTGGGGCCACGGAAGTGCCGGCCGATGTGTTGAACGAGACGTGCGCAGCCATGTTGGGCGGGAAGACGTTCAAGTCTCCCGGATTGCTGTTTATCGATACACCGGGTCACCATTCCTTTGCTTCCCTGCGAAACCGAGGAGGGTCCGTGGCCGATATCGCCGTCCTCGTTGTGGACATCATGGAAGGTCTGCAACCCCAAACCATTGAATCGCTCAACATCCTCAAGGAAACGCGTACGCCCTTTGTCATCGCTGGCAACAAGGTGGACCGCATTCACGGGTGGCGTTGCGAAGCCGGGCGGTCGTTTATCGAATCGTTCAAAGACCAACGAGAGGATGTTCGGTCGTTGTTTGAAGACCGGTATTGGAAACTCCTGGGTACATTTTCAGAGCATGGCTTCAACCTTGAGCGTTACGACCAGATTCGTGATTTCCGCCAAAACGTCGCTCTTGTTCCAATGTCAGCGAAGGAGGGGGAAGGCCTGCAGGACTTGTTGGCCGTGACCGTCGGGCTGGCTGAACGCTTCCTTGAAGACCGCCTGACCGACACGCTGGGCGCCGCACAAGGCACCGTGCTGGAGATGCGGGATGAGGTTGGCATGGGCAAAACCATCGATGTCATTCTCTATCGAGGTGAATTGGAGGTTGGTGATACGATCATGCTCGCAGGACAGGACGGCCCGTTCACCACCCACATCAAGGGACTGAAACGCCCGCAGGGAATGGCTGAGATGCGAGATGCAGGGAAACGGTGGGTCAATTTTGAGTCGGTTGATGCTGCATGCGGTGTGAAAATCGTCGCACCTCACCTTGAATCCACGATTGCAGGAACGACGTTGCACCGTGCGAACACGAAGGAGGAAGAAGAAACGGCACGCGAAGCCATTCGTGAGGAATGGCGTGCCATCTTCAACGCCATGCCGGTGATGTGTTCCTCCTGCAGCGAAATTTTTGCTCGTTCTGCCTTCAACGAACACACGTCTTCCGGTGAATGTCGGGGTGCGGAGGAAGACCGTACGGGTGTCGTCATCAAAGCCGATACGGTGGGGGGATTGGAAGCGTTGGCGTTTGAACTCCATCAACGAAACATTCCGGTTCGCCAGGCAACGGTGGGCCCCGTCAACAAAAAAGACGTCCTGCTCGCCAGCACGGCGAGTGACCCTCTGCAGAAGGTCATCCTCGGTTTTTCCACCAAGGCCAACACGTCCGAGGTGGCTCAACAGCTTGAGGACGATGATGCTGAAGTCAAATTCATCTCCGGACCCATCATCTATCACATCATGGATGAATTCGAAGCCTGGCAGGAGGCCACCAAGGCTGCCATTGAGGACGAACAGCGTGAGTCACTGGTGTACCCCGGCCGTGTTCTCTATCTCAAAGACCACACTTTCCGGGCGAAAGGACCGGCCATTGTCGGCATGCGCGTGCTGGGAGGGAGAATCCACGTTGGTCAGCGATTGATGAAATTGGACGGGACACCGGTGGGTCAAATCAAGAGTCTTCGAACGCGCTCTTCAGAGGATGTACGTGAAGCCATGCAGGGCGAGGAGGTCGCTGTGGCCGTTCAGGGCCCCACGGTTGGTCGTCACATCGAGGAACTCGACGAGTTCTATGTTGACGTCCCCGAACGGCACGTGAAGCGGCTTCGCTCAGCGGAGTTGTCCCCGATTGAGGAAGAGATTCTCAACGACATCGTCGCTCTCCATCGTAAAGAGAACCATTTCTGGGGCCGATGACGCCACAGCAAGCGTTTCGCCGTGAGCATTTTTTGAGAAAGTAGCGCGCACATTCATATAAGAAAGGAAAAAGTAACGATTTGCTTAGGAGGTTCTGTTATGGAAGCAAGTATGCAAGGTGGCGCAGGTGGCGCTCGCACTCAAGACCTAATCGCCACGGTTTCGGCCATTTCCAACAGCCTCATGAACGAAGTGAGCAAGGTCATCATTGGCAAGAACGAGAATCTACGCCGTGTGACCGTTGGTATTCTTTCCAACGGAAACATGCTGCTCGAAGATTTCCCTGGATTGGCCAAGACGTTGCTGGCCAACACCTTCGCCCGTGCGCTAGGGTGCAAGTTCAAGCGTGTGCAATTCACGCCTGACCTCCTGCCCTCCGACATCATGGGGACGTACATGTACGACCAAAAGTCTGGGGAGTTCAAACTCCGTGCTGGTCCGTTGTTCTCCAACATCTTGCTCGCAGACGAGATCAACCGCGCTCCTCCCAAGACCCAGGCTGCTCTGCTTGAGGCCATGGAAGAAAAGCAAGTGACCATCGAAGGTATCACCCACAAACTCCCTGCACCGTTCGTGGTGTTGGCCACACAGAACCCGATTGAGCAGGAAGGTACCTACCCGCTGCCCGAGGCTCAGATGGACCGATTTTTGATGAAGATGAGCATGGGTTATCCGGACCGGGCTGAAGAAAAAGCCATCCTCGCCCGTCGAAAGTTGCGAGGACAAGACGAGCACATCGTCGAGCAGGTCACCTCCCCCAAGAAGGTCGTCGCCATGCAGAAGGCTTTGGAAACGGTTCACGTTGATCCGGCCATCCTCTCGTACATCATCGAAATCGTCCAGCGCACCCGTGAAGACCACCGTGTCATCAACGGCGCCTCGCCCCGTGCCAGTCAGGCCCTGTTCAAGACAGGGCGTGCCGCTGCGGCTGTGGCCGGTCGAAATTACGTGATTCCAGACGACATCAAGGGCATCGCCTTGCAGATCATCTCGCACCGAATTAACATGAAACCGGAAGCGAAGATTCGAGGCATCACGGGCATGCACATCGTCCGGAAGATCCTCTCTGAAGTTCCTGTTCCAGTGATTCAACCCGCTTGATTCGAGTTCTTCCAAGGCTCGCATTCAAAGAGGAGGCCCTCCCTGCTATGAATCGCCGGAGGTGAACCGTGATGAATCCCTACAAAATGGTCATCGCCGTTGCGAACCAAAAGGGAGGTTGTGCCAAGACCACCACCGCTGTCAACGTTGCAGCGGCTTTGGCAAAAGGCTCCCGAAGACAAGGGCTTCCACCAGCAAAAGTGCTTCTCGTGGACCTTGACCCCCAAGGAAATTGTGCCACATCCTTCGGGCTTGAGAAGAAGAAAATCAAGAAGACAGTCTACGATCTCCTGACCAACGATTCCGGCGAGGACCTGCCGCTGATGGAGGAGTACCTCATACCTCCCGAGGAGATCACCAAAGCCATGCAAGAGGCGTGGAGTGTTCGAAACGGCGGCAAGAAAGTGCCCGAGTCCATCGATGCTGGTCATTTGTACATCCTCCCCAGCGACATCCACTTGTCAGGGGCTGAAATTGAATTGAGCCATAAAATCGGAAGAGAAACGCGTCTCCAAGAAGCCCTGATGCCCATCATGGATGAATTCGACTACATCATCATCGACACCCCTCCCTCCCTCGGTTTGTTGTCCATCAACGCCATGTGTGCCGCCAATTGGGTGATGGTTCCGGTCCAAGCGGAGTACTATGCTTTGGAGGGCTTCAGCATGCTGATGAATTCCATCAAGATGATTCAACGTAGAATCAATCGTAATTTGAAAATCTTCGGCATCGTGATGACCATGGTTGACGGGCGCTCCAAGTTGAGCACCTATGTGTGCGACCAGGTCAACAAGAAAATGCCGAACAAGTTGTTCAACACCACCGTACGCCGCCTGGCGAAGGTCGCCGAAGCTCCGTGGAGTGGTGCCCCGACCGTCATTTTGAACAAACCAACCAACTCGGGCGCCGGAGCAGGGAGCCTCGAATACTGGACGTTGGCCAAGGAAGTCCACCAGCGCGTGCAGGAAGTCCGTCGAGAATTTGGCGTCACCGAAGAATCTCGACTTCGCCTCACCCGCGACATCCGTTGATGCCCTCGGGTGCACGATTGGGCGTCGAAAATGCGTCCAGTCGTCCGTTGTTTCTTCGCATGGGTTAAGTATGGGCCCGAGTCAAACACCGTTCGGGTAAACACATGACAGCCGAAGGAATGACCTCCGTGAGCGTCAGTTACGAGATTCGTCGTCAACTCAACACGCTTCGAACCACCGGCGGACACAAGAGCGTGAACGACCTTCTCGCCGACATGATTCGCACGCACAAGATGCTCAAAATGAAGGGCGAAATCGACACGCTCCGTGAGCGAATGAAGTTGGCCGTCGATGTGGACGTTGACCACCTTGCAGAACGTCTCAACCTCTCTCCCTATCAGGTGTGATGTGGCATGATGGCTTGGCGACCTCCCGGATACAGGTTCGGTCCCAAAGACTTGGTCAAAGCCCTGTGCAGTGACGAGACCGACCAAGCGATGCTGTTGATGGCGGCCGTCCAAGGGAAGGTTGAGTTGTTTGCAGATTCAACAACGTGGAACAGTTTCCTCTGGTTGGTCATGAACACCTGCAGGGTGGACGGCCAACCCGTCTACACAGGTCAGGAGCTTGGCACGCTCAAAGCGAGTTTGCCGATCGTGTGGATCTAGTTCTTTCCGTACTTGGCCAACCACTCGTGGCCGTACCATCGCCATTGGTCCATGGTCCAACCGTCGGGCAGACCCCCCTCTGGAAGCGGTGGGGCTTCTGCAGGCATTTCAGGACCGGTTTGCTCCTCCTCTACGGTGGACTGGACAGGCATGCCGGCAATGGATTCGATGCTCTCTTCCTCGTAGGTCATCGTGGTGGCTTCGGTTGGTGCGTCGTCTGCCTTGATGTCCATGTCAGCGAAGCCGTCGCTGTCGTCAAAGGTGAGCTGCTCGACATCGTCATCCCAGGATGCATCGGAAATGACACCACCGGCCGCCGAGAGGCCGCCACGGCCTTCCAAGGCTTCTTTGGAAGCGTTGCCGGAAAGGGACGGGTCGATGCCGCCGTATTCCTTGCTGGTGGTGGCGTTGCTCCTTTTCTTCATCAGGAACGCGATGAGCAAGATGACGGTGGTCAACCCGCCGAAGGCAGCGAGTCCAACGATGATGACTTGCTGGAGAATGTCCTCATCCACATCCAACGGCGTGTTGCCAGCGGGCTCTTCTTGTTGAGAGGTGTTCCACGCATTGAATCCGAGAACGGTGTCGTTTTCACCCAACCCGTTCACGTATGCTTGGTAGGCCGGGTTGTTCCATCCTTGACAGGCTTCCGAAGTATCGTTTTTCTCGTTCAAGCAATGATCTTGCTCCGTTTGGATGAACGCTTTCGTATCGTCGTAGTCGCTGTTGGAGCCCACCCCGTCGCCATCGCCGTCGAAGTGCTCGTTTGGATTTTCTTCCATCAGCGGTGATTCTGTTCGGTCAACCCACCCGTCGCCGTCTTCGTCAAGGCAGCCAAAGGACGGTACGCTGACGTATCCAGAGGTGCTGTTCGCATTGATGCTGACGGCCTGTTTGGAGGTACCGTATTCCCACGGACACGCATCGGGTTCCTGGCCGTCCGATGCATCGCCGTAACCGTCCCCGTCCCCGTCCAACCACTGTGTTGGGTTGTTGGGAAGGGCATCTGCACCGTCTTCAACGGTCCAATTTTCGTCAGCGTCGGAGTACCCGTCCAGATCTTTGTCGGGGCATCCGTAGCGGTCAAGGGTTGAGAACGCATTCACGGTAGGGCAGGCATCGGGCTTGAATCCCTCCGGGTTGTCTCCGTAACCGTCACGGTCTTGGTCGGCCCACTGCGTTGGCTCTTCAGGGAAGACATCCCCGTTGAGGCCGTTGCTGTTGTCGCCATACCCGTCGCCGTCAGCGTCGGCCCATTGCTCGGCATTGTTTGGGAACAGGTCGGGGCTGGTTCCCGCCACGTTGTCGCCGTAGCCGTCACCGTCCGCATCGGCCCACTGCGTGGGGTCGTTGGGAAAGGCATCGGCGTCGGTGCCGTCTGGATTGTCGCCGTAGCCATCGTCATCGCTGTCTGCAGTTTGCGTCGCGTCGTTGGGAAAGGCATCGTTTCGGTCGTTGATTCCATCCCCGTCGGAATCGAGGTCAAAATAACGAATTTTGGTAGCGTCCGGTGTGGTTCCAACGGCGTAGAATTGGCCGGTGAAGGATTGGAGGATACCAATGATGTCGCCCGAAGCGGTGAAGGACTCGATAAGCGTGAAGTTGGTTGCATCAACAAAAGCCACCTTTCCTTGTTTGGAGCCAACGACGTACATGTTCCAGGACATCGAGAGCGAGGTGGTTTGTTTGGTGTGACCCAAGGACAAACTGTCCACGGCCCATGTATCGGTGTCGTAGACATACACCGTCCCTCCTGTGGTCCCAGCGAGCATGGTTTGGTTGTCCACCATGTGCACTTGGGACACGATGCCGTTGGGTTCGTTGAGGGTGTTGATGAGTTGCCCGTCAGGCGAGTTCACGTAGATTTTTTTGTCATACGAAGCGAGCACCAAACGACCATCGCTGAGGATTTCAAAGGCGGAAATCCCGGCAGACACCGTGGTGCTGCTCACGCCGGTCAAGCCGACAGCATCGTACTCATCGGCTCGGCGCTTCCCGGCGGAAAACATCAGCCAAAGGTCGCCCTCTCCGTCCAGAACGGCATCGTTCACCGGATCGGTGGTGGAGAGGTTTCGCAGCACGGTTTGGGTGGAGAGTTGAACCACATAGGCACCCGTTTGGTGGGCCACCGTCACCAGTTCTTGTGATTGGTCAACCCTCGCTTTGTTGGCTTCCACGTTGAGGAACACCGTCCACTGGGTTGAGAGAACACCGTTGCTGACCGCATTGACACTGATGTTGCCTTGGTTGTCCACGGTGAGAACCTGACCGGTGTTCAACACCGACCACAGCACCAACGGGCGGTTCAACTCATCGGTTTGGCCCGCATCGGTCAGGGTTGCAAGATTCTCCGAGGCATTGGCCAAGACCACGGCTTGACCGGAGAGCATGAAAACGACCAGCAACGCAAGCGCTCGGTTCATGTCATCGCCGAATCAACCGTTAGATATGAACCACGCGCTCAACTGTGAGGGCTCAATCTTCCTGCTCGTCATCCGTTTGAGGCTCGAGTCGGCGTGGAGGTTCCTTGGTTACAGGTTTCAAGGTTCCTTTGACCGGGCGAAGCGTGGTTGATTTCGGAGCGCCGACGGAGGAGGAGGGCGGTGGTCCACGCTTCTTCTCTGGAATCAGCATGTGACCGACCGGTGTCAATGAGGCCGTGCGAACGTTCTCCTCTTCCTCAAGCGGTCGCAACACACCTCGGATGGGCTTGAGCAGGGTGGTCGGTCTCGACATCGTGGTGGTTTCGTCCTCGACGGTTTCCTCCGTGACCTCAGGTGTTGCCTCAATGGCTTCTGCAGCCTCAAGCCCTCCGTCTTCGGTTTCAACAAGCTGTTCCTCAACCGCTTCGGTGAGTTCACCAACTTCGGCTTGAACTTCTTCAACCACATGCTCGGGCGTTTCGTCCTCTCGTTCTTCCATGGCGGCTTCTTCTTGTGGGACCAAGGCGGGAGGTGCGATCGGCTGGCGAACGCTTCGAACGGGTTGGGGCAAATCAGCCTGACCAATCGGTTGGCGAACCGTACGAATGGAAGGAGCAGGTGTTTGTCCTGCCAGTGGCTTGGCACTGGTCATCGGAGCACGCATGCCTCCCAGACCCAAACGAGGCTCCTGTTCGGTTTGTTGACCCATCAACCCGCGAAGAGGTCGTCCTGCGGCAGCACCCAGCCCGTCAGGGCGTGCACCCAACGCTGTTGGGTCCATGGCTCCTGCTCCGAAGGCAGCAGGTGCTTGTCCGGAAATTGATTGCATCCACTTCTGGCGCTTTTCGGCTCGGGTGTCCGTGGCTTGGAGGGAACTGAATTCACGCTCACGAGCGGTAAGTTGTGCCTCGTCCGCATCGATTTCACCCTGGATTTGCTGGGTGACGGCTTCTCGCATCTTCTCCTCGGCCATTTCCTTGAAGGAATCCATCTTCTCAGCAAGGCCCTTCAAGCGGTCACGAATTTCAGCACGCTTGAGGCCCAATTGTGCTTCGATTTCGGCGCGAATTTGTGCTTCACGCTTTCGTACGTCGATGAGGGCTTTGTTGCGCATGATTTCCTCACGCTTGTCGAGTTGTCGTTCAAGTTGCGTGGCCACTTCGGTTTCCTTGCGGGCCTTGAAGTCACGAAGGCGCTCTTCCATTTCGACCTCCAACTCAAGGGAGGTCTCCTCCTTGAGCAGGTCGAGATCGGTTTCGTGGGTGAGGCGTTCGTTGCGAAGTTGGGCATCAACTTCCGACATGATGGCCTTTCGGGCAGCGGCTTCACGGGATTGGAATTCCAAATCCAAACGCTCGCTCCAGTCCTGTTTGTTGGCCGAGTACTGCGCTTCCAATTGTTCACGAAGTTCGGCTTCACGTTCGTAGCGGTAGCGGGAAAGACGGTTTTGAATCTCTGCCTCTCGAGCGTGCCGATAGGCGTTGAAATCGTGCTCCATCCGGTGTTCAAGCTCGGTTTCGATCTCGGCTTGCAGACTTCGAGAGATATCATCGATGGCTTTGTTGAACGTCAGGTCGTACTTGGCCTTCAATCGAGCCTTTCGCTCCGCCAGTCGCCCGGCTTGCTGTTCGTTCAACTGCTGCTCGATTTGAACACGCAGTTCATCACGACGCTTGGCGATGGCCAGCTCAACATCTTCCCTCATGCGGTCTTCAAGCGCATCGGTCTCCCGACGCAACTGGGCCTCGATATCCTCTTGCAAATGTTGAGCAATGTCTTCTTCAAGGCGCAAACTTCGACGTTCAAATTCGACTTTCAGGCGAGCCTCGCGTTGCTTGAGTCGCTGACGGAGTTGTTGTTCAAGTCGTGTCCGGATGCCCCGACGCAACTGGTCCTCTCGCTCAGAAAGCATGGCTTCATGACCTTCTTCCAAGCGAGCGATTTCGTGTTGCTCCATCTCCTGGAACCGCTCTTCCATTTCATCTTCAAGGCGTTGTTCAATGTCTCTCAGACGTTGCTGCAATTCCTGGTTGTAATCCAATCGAAGGCGTTCCTTTTGGATGGCCAGCCTGCGTTCGTACTCCTCCTGAAGTTGGGTTTCAATGGAGGCTTTGAGCTCGTCTTTTCGTTCCTCAAGTCGGCGATGTTGTTCAACACCGTGTTGCTCATGCAGCGCTTCCACTTGTCGCTGAAGGCGTAAATCCAATTCCTGACGCACCCGTGCCTCTTCTTGGGCCAGTGCATCACGTTCCATGGACTCCAATTCAGCTTCCATTTCCGTGCGCAACTCACGCTCAAGCGCATCGAGGGTCATTTCGTGTTGCGTGGCAAGGTCGGTGGCGATCGTGACCTTCATGGCGTTGATACGCTCGGTAATGGCCTGCTGGCGCAACCGTCGTTCTCGACGAAGATCGGCTCGCAGTCGTTCTTCCTGTCGGAACCTTGCCTGCGTTCCCACAGCTTCGTCAACCGTGGTGGAACTGGCGCTGGTGAACTGGGAGCGAAGCGAGGCCAACGTGACCCGCTCGGTCGAATCACGGCCGGTTTGTGTTGCCTTTTTGGCCTCACTGTCATGGCTTTCGCTCACACTCATCGGAATCCCATCCACTTGTTCATGGGCTTCTCTTCATAGATAAGGAGCGCGACGCT
>JBMZJQ010000049.1:0-12531 GCA_049617635.1 Candidatus Poseidonia sp. | reverse complement strand
AGCCGATGCCTTGTTGTCGAGCCTTCCAGACATTCCAGACCTGCTCGATGAATCAATTGAGCTACCGGCTCCCGAAACTGCAACCAGCCTTCCTGCGCTTGAGCTTCCGGACCTTGACGATTTGTTCGCTGATGAACATGCAGACGAAGAACAGGACGAATTTCAACCAACGGGACCCAACATCGGCGTGCCGGAACTCCCAGATCTGGACGATTTGTTTTGAAAGAATCCTTGAAAGAGGTGGGAGGCGCGGTTACGTACATGTGGACCGAGTCGGTTGACCTCCATTCCCACTCCACCCACAGCGACGGGCAACATGATGTTGCCTTCGTGGCTGAATTGATGGCCAATGAAGGGGTCCTCACATGGGCCCTCACCGACCACGATACCACCGACGGCTGGGTCCAAGCCGCCAAGGAAGCCAAGCAACGCGGACTTCGATTTGTGCCGGGCGTCGAGATCACCTGTGAACCCGCACACGCTCCGGACCAAGCGTTTTTGGAGACGATGGAACGGGAACGTGCTTCGGCCTCCTGGCACCTTCTGGCCTTGTTCCCCAACCACGACCCAGCCACACCCGACCCCGCAGTGGAGGCGTTCAAGGCGTGGTTGGCACCTCGCCAAGACGGACGATACCCTCGCATGAAAGCGATGTGTGAACGACTTGCAGAACTGGGCATGCCCGTCGATATCGAGCGTGTCGCCAAGCGAGCAACGGGCTCGGTTGGCCGTCCTCATTTGGCTGAAGAAATGGTTCATCTTGGGTATGTTGCAACCAAACAGGAAGCCTTTGAACGATGGATTGGAGACGGTCTTCCCGCCTTTGTTGCCCATTCGAAACCAACCATCGCCGAGGCCGTTGAAGCGGTGAACAAGGCCGGCGGGAAGACATCCTTGGCCCATCCGTTGTACTACGGTGTGCCAACCTCCACGCTCGCTGCCTGCTTGAGTGACCATGGTGTTGACGCCATCGAAGCCGTCCACCGAAGCCATCACGATGGGTATCGTCACGAGTTGATGACGCACGCACGTGCGCATGGCTTGGCCATCACCGCAGGCTCAGATTTTCACGGTTTGGATTACCAAGCCCGACCGGGCCGTATGCCCGTTCAAACCGAAGCATTGCTTGAGGGACTTATCCCCGAGTAAACTTGTCCACTGCCATTGCCAATTCAAACAACACGATGACGGGGACCGCCACCAAAAACAACGACAAGGGATCCGGTGGCGACATCAACGCCCCCATCACGAAGGCACCGAACCAAATACCTCGTCGCCACGTGACAAGTTGGTTGCGGGAAAACACACCCAGCCTGAGGACGAGGGTCGTGACCAGCGGAGCTTGAAAACCAATGGCGGACGCCACAAGCAGATTGACCACGAAACCGGCATAACTCGACAACCGCCATTCGGTGGACAACCCAGCCTGTTGGGCGTCCGCCGTGAGGTAATCCAACAGCATTGGAATCAATCCGTGCCACGCATAGAGCAACCCTGCGACCATCAGCCCAATCGCCATCAGCACCGAGAAGAGCGTCGTTGAAGACGGCCGAGGTATCGTGACGTTCAGTTCCTGCAGGCGGGCTTGAACGGCTTGATGGCGTGCGCCGTGGAGAGCAACTTGGCCGACCACCATCATCGTCACCAGCACCAACCCGACTGAGCCAGCGATTCTCAACTGAAGAAACAAGAATTCCACCGGAGACACGACGATGATGTCGACATCACTGGGCAGGCGTTCGGCATCGATCAACCATGCAATGAGCGTGCTGCTCAGGGGAAAGGCCGTCACAAAGCCGAGGACAAAGAGCGCCACATAGGCTTTGAGGGAGCGACGAAGGCCGTCGCGGAGCGAAGCCAAAATTTGCCCTCCGCTGGATTGGGACAGGCGCTGAAGCGTGAGTTCGAGCGATGGGTCCGACATGCGATTAGGCCTCTTCGTCCGAAGATACCGACGAAGCCCACACATATGAGGGTGTAGAATCAATCCAACTGCGTCCTTCCTTCTTCAACCGGTACAAGCGATAGACAACGAATCCGGTCATCCAGAGCGAGGGAAGGCTCAGGAACATGGCCTGACCCATCTTGTCATCGCCGTAGTCGTTCATGATGCGGACTTCCATGACCGGTTCCTCGCCTGAAGCGTCATCGTAATGCATGACAATGAAATGGTAAATCTTCGGTGAGGTGACGTTCAAACTCAACGTGGTTTGAGGTGCAATGCTGTGATGTTCACCCAATGTTTTCATCACCTCCCAATCGATCGACCCTGTTTCCATCGCAGGAACGCTGGTTTCGACCATCACCAGCACCACCTCGAGCGTCGCTTGTTCGTTGAGGTTCGAAATGTTGGACACCACGAACTCGCCCGGTTCGAATTTCTGAATGATTTCGAAGGTGCTGTCACCCGAACCGAGGCGGAAGGACACTCGCTCATCAACCGTTTCTTCTTGATAGTTGACCGCCATCATCATGGCCGTGAGCAGCAGCAACATCACCACGCCTTCAACAAGGATGTGGCGGCGGACTTTTTCTCGAGAGATGCCTTTGAACACTGGACCGTAATCGTTGCGCAATCGTGGTTGGAGATGGTGAATGAACAGCGCACCAATACCTCCAATCAAGATGCCCAACGGGATATCGACAATCCAATGGATGCCGAGATAGAGGATGGTGAACATGAACAACAGGGTGTTGGCGAACACGAAGACGTGATAGGGCCAATGACGCCATTCACGCAGCGTTCCTCCAGATTCCCGAACATGGAGATAATTGAGCATCAAGATCCCAAACGGAATGGCGACGTGAAGACTTGGGACGGCGTTGTCCAACGGGTCGTGAAGGGCGTAAAACACGGTGTACCACCCTTCATGGTACAGCAACGCATCCATGTCAGGAATCCAAGAGGAGGTCACTTCAACGTTGAAGAACAGGTAGTAGGGGACAGCCAGAGCGTAGATGAGAAGATAGTTGAGCGTCACCTTATCGGTCATGTCTCGGTCACCTGAGAAGGCGAAATACACCGTGGTGACATAGATGAGGAAAAGGTAGACGAAGAGGTAATGGAAATTCAAGAATTCCGTGAGTGCATCGTTTCGAAACGCATCTTGGATCCACTTGGTGAATTCACCTTCAATGCCGTGAACCCACGAGGTCCAATGGCCGGTTCTCGATTTCATGGGTTCGTTCAGTTTGTCGGTGATGGATTTCCAACGGATGATGACGATGTAACCCATGGCATGAAGGTAGTAGCGCTTGTTGTGAAACTCCGTGGCCCAATCCCGCCAATGAACACGGTGTTCAGGCTGGTGACGCGTGAAAAACCAACAAATAATTGGCGTGAGGACCAAAATCATGCCCATCATGATTTCGTAGGGGTCCATGCTTCTGCGGCATTGAAAGTTGGTTTTATGCCTTCGGACGAATCAAGGTCGCCAACCATGATTCGCATTTGCTGGGAGCAGGGCAAACCTTCACCAATGAAGCCCAACCAGCGAGGTTCATGGTTGGAGCCCGTGCTTGGCAAGCTCCACCAGAGAACACCCTCGATAGTTTGCGCCACGCCATCACGATGTTTGATGGCATTGAATTTGACATTCGCATCACTGCAGACAAGCGCCTGATCGTTCATCACGACCGGGATGTTTCGGTGCCGTCCGAATTGTTACGTGGCCGTCCACTCTGGGTCGAAGAATGGACTCACGATGACTTGGTTGACCTCGGATTTCTGAGTTTTGAGGACCTTCTTGAGGATGAAACGGTGCTCAAAGCGTGGAGAGACCAAGGAAAGATGGGGTGCATCGAAATCAAGCGACCGCATCCTAAAGCTGCGACCGGAGGCGGTTATCTTGGTCGCTCACAGCACAACGCACACATCGCCGAGGCCATCAAACTGGCCGACGAGGTCCTCAACAATGCAGACATTCCTGAAAAAAACACCGTGTACTATTCCTTTCACAAAAACATGCCACGCTCGGCTGCCCTGTCGCAGACGCAACGTCCGTGGGCCGCATTGATACCCTACATCGCCCCGTACGGCACACGTACCACACAGCGCATCCAAGCCTTCCCGCAATACCTCACCATGCCGTTTCGACGATTGGTCCATCGACATCAACAGCAAGGCAGTTCAATGCTGCCGTGCGCAGTCGAATATTTCCAGTCCAGCACCCGCAGGCTCCAACTTGGACGCCCTGTGGGGTTGACCGGAACGGCTGCACAGCGCATGAATCGGGTCCGAAAAGGGATGGCCACCTATGTTTGGCCAACGAGGCCGGTGCTCGAACACGATTTGTTGCGAGCGGGTTTGACGGGGCTCACCGATTATGCAGACCCCGATTTGACCTGGCTTCCATCAGGTCATGCTCGATGGTCCCAACCCGGAACACAGCCCTTGGATGAACGCCAATGGGCACAACTTGCAGCCTCTACGGAAGAGAACCATGTTGCCTTGTTGAAGGAGATGAAGCAAACCACACCGACTTGGGAAGCATGCGATGCTTCACGTCGTCGGCTCTTGGTCGATGAATGGCGAAAGCGTTGGCAGTGGACCGAGACGACGGAGGAGATATTGAAGCGGTCTGAAGGAGCCACGCCGCCGTGGGCTGCACCTCGACTCATCGGTCACCGTGGGTGCGGGAAAACCTCCCGTCCTGTTCTCCACCCTCACTCAATGTGACGCAGGTGTTGCTGTTCAGCAATGTATTTTGGACGGTAGATGGGGATGCCTTTTCCGTCCCGCATCACGGTACGTTCGTCCAGGATTTGTGCACCAATGCCTGCCACTCGGGCCCAGCCAAAGAAGGTCGTGTAGTAGGTTGGGTCGGTGAAACCGACATGGTGAAGCAGCGCCCCACTGGCGATGTCGACGTTGGCATTCGGGTTGGAAATTTTCTTGTTTTCGCTGAGCACGCGAGGGGCCACTTCGCGAAGTGTGCGAATGATCTTGAAATTCTCGTCGTCGGGGCACAGCGCCTCTCCGAGGGCAAACTGAACCGTGGCACGTGGGTCCTCTGCGCGTAGCACGGCGTGACCAAAGCCGAACACGGGTCGCTTAGCAGCGAGCTCGGCTCGAACGAAGGCTTCAACCTCCTCGGGGTCACTTGTTCCGATTCGCAACACGAACTCCAAGCACGATTGATTGGCTCGTCCATGAAGCGGTCCGGACAGCGCGTTCATGGCGCCTGCAATGGAGGCATACACCGTCGCATGGCCCGAGGCGATGGCTTTGCCGGTGAAGGTTGACAAATTGCCACCTCCGTGATCCATGTGAAGGACAAGGTAGGTCGCCAGAATTTTTTCCATCAATTCACGGTCAACCCCTTCAACATCAAGGGTCCGAACGAAGCGTTGCACCATCGTTGCAGAGAGGTCGTCTTCTGGAATGTCATCACCACGGCCCTCTCGAATTCGGAACAACAGCCCCATCATTCGGGGCATGCGTGCGATGAGGTTGAGCGCATCCTCTTTCCAATCCCCGGTGGTGTTGAGCATGCCGAGGGTGTGAACCCCGACGCTCAACCAGTCCATGGGGTGTCCGTCCTTTGGCAGGGTGTGAAACACGGCGGCCACGCTTTCAGGGACAGCACCACGTGCGGCCAAATCGGCACGGAAGGCTGCGGATTGTTCAGGTGTTGGCAACTCTTTGTTGAACAGCAGGTACACCACGTCCTCTGGAGCATGATGCGCCAGTTCAGCGATGGGATAACCGCAGTAGTGCACGCCTTCAGTTGGTGTGACAAACGAGGTACGGCAGGTGCCAACGGGGATGCCACGCAACCCGGTGTTCAGGTGAGAGGAATGGACCGTGAACATCGGTTCGTCTCCCGTCATCTTCCCTCCCTCACAGGAGCCGAGAGCCATGTTTCGTATAAATGCGGCTCTTGCATGAACTTCCGATGATAAACGGTGTGCTGAATTACACCGGCGCAGCCTATCGTTTCCAACGACGTTTGACCACCGGCCACTCCCTGAAGCCCTTCGTTGCGTTTCTGTCGGCAAACACGTTCAGTCGTATCGTGTGGCCGTCCACCAGAATGGCATCCTCGGCGTCGATGCCCGGACACGCCGCTTTCGTCGCAGCCCATGCATCGGGTGTGGCCAAGTTTTCACCCCACCACGGAAAGGCACGGCACTGTTGTGGTCGCACATCGTAGACGGAGCACTGCATCCGTTCGTTGAGGTGAATGCAGACGCCGTCCTCTTCGCGGCTTCGCAGGATGTAACGGCCATCGGCGGTGGTTCGGGCGTCTCGCTCAAGCCAGTCCTCCACGCTCAGGTCTGCATGCTGGGCGAGTCGAATCGCATCATCCGGGGACAGGTAAACCATGCCTCCGGGTTCGTCGCAACACCGGCCGCAGTTCGGTTGGCATTGGAAAGCAACGCCTCCCATCCACCAAGGGCCTCTCATTCTTCTTCACCCATCAGCACGGTGCGGCGCTCCAAGCGTGCGAGTCGTACCTTCTTGGGGGCTGATGGCTCGTCTTCGAGCAACTCATCTGCACGGACATCGCTGCCATCGATGTTCCATTCACCCGTCGGCTCATAGGACGCAAGGTCGTCTTCAACCGGGGTGGATTTCGGCGTCTTCCTTCGCGTCACCGGGCGTCGTTGACGCACTGGTGTGTCGTCCTCGAAGGCAGGAAGCGGGGCTCGATCGGGGTCAAGTTCAACCAAGCGTTCCTCAAGAACACGCAATTCATCCGCAATGGTGATGAGGGTTTCAATATCGGCGTCCATCGCTCGCTGAGCGAGGACGACCATCTGCTCCTCGAGTTGATTCAATTCCGAGGTCGCCGACACGGACGCCCGGTCGGAAACGGCCATGCGCTCATCGATGGCCTGGTCCAAATCAACCAGAACGTCCACGGCCCGTTCAACATCGTGAACGTCCATGGATTCATGGTCTCGCAACAAAAATTGCTCACGCTCGTGAACATCGAGCACCGAGGGTCGTCCGGGCGTCACCTTGTCGATGGTGTCGCTCAAGGCTTGTTCGAAGCGTTCGGTCTCGTGGGAAGCCAAAACACCGTCCTCCCATCCAGGTGGTTCGTAATCATCTTCGCCCCATGGCTCCAGCGAAGCACGGAGGTCGATGCCACCAGGTTCAACCGAGGAATAGACGCTGTCCAAGACTTCGCCAACCAACGTCGCAGCAACATCCTCAACGCGCTTGTGTTCCAACGGGTCGGGCGAAGCATCGCGGCTCGGTTCGAGCACGCGAGTGACATCGTCGTGGTCCAACAAGACCTCTCCTCTGGAAAAGGCCAGGGTGATTTGTTCGAGACGACGGTCCACAGAACGCCAGCCAGCAGGTGGCATGCGGGCCAATTGGGCCAAGTGAACATCGGACAGAAGCAAATTCTTCTGCCCGCAACGCCATCTGGCAAAGGCCATCAACGTCGCAGCCGAAGGTGCGCCGAGATAAGCGGGCGTGGACGAGCGCAGCACCTCCTTGAGGCGGGAAGCAGGGAACGCCTCCACGTTCATCCGGCCACCCACCAGCACCTGTACGCCGAGATTGAGCGCATGGTCGAGCAGGACACCAAGTTGGTGCCGCCAAGTCTCATGGTGAGCAAATTCGTGAACATCGTCCACCACCAAGGCCGTTGCCCCGGGAATGGCATCCTTCCAAAACGAGGAAAGGGGGTCAACCGAGACAACATCGGCGGCGGTGATGTGAAGCACGTGGCCCTCACTTCGGCGAAGCCATGCTTGGCCGGTAGCGTGCAAAAGAAGGGAACATCCCGCTTGTGGTTCGCTTTCAATGAAGATCGGGTTGAAGCGAACGGCGGGTTCGTCAATGGCTGCCTCGCACAGTTGTGTTGCTTCGAAATTTTCGTCACCAACAAACCACTGCTTGAACGTGCCCTGAGTGGACCATGTCATTGAGGCTGGCCATGGTGGACGTTCGTGGGGAACGCTCTGCTTCGGCATCAACGCCTCAACCTCGGTGGTTGAACCGTTGCCCTGGATTGGATGGATGGACTGACCTCGTTGCATCTGAAGAACATGACTCCACACGGGCTGACCGTCGTCCTCCACGCCAACATAGGCCGAAGAACGCTCGTTGGAAGCGGCCTCAACCGGTGACGATTGCAACCGTTCTTGCAAATGACGAAGGCGTTCTGCCACGTGATCGGCGTAAGCCGAACCCTGATCCAAAAACGTACGATGCTGGGGGAGATGAGGTCCGAGAACTCTGTCGGCGATCATGTCGTATGTCGGACGTTGTGGGACGCCAACGCTCTGGAACACCGAAAGGTTTCGTTTCGGCACCGATTGCCGACCGAGCAACGTGTTCAGTTTTGAACGGGCAGGTTCGTGGTCGTTGGGTGAAGGTTCGGAGGCCTTTTTGGCCGAAGGGGCATCGTGTTGATGCTCCTCAATGGTTTCCCTCAAATGCTGTTTTGCCTCTTCAAGGACCGAGCGAAGTTTGGTGGGGGTGGTCATCACGAGCCCCCTTTGTAGCGCTTGAGTGCCTCGCCGGATTCGCTGTAGAGAGCCGTAGCGTCCAAGCCGTCTTCTTCCTCGAAGGTTGACCATTTCTCATACATCTCATCGATGTCGCCACTGGCTTGGGAAAGGGATGCCGATTCACGCGCCGGTTTCTTGGCGTCTTTGTCCACGGAACGAAGGCTGTTTGAAAGGGCGTCCTTGGCATTTTTGCTCGGCAATTCAACCGTGCGTGGGACATGAGAGGGAGGTAAGTCGCTCTCAGCCAAGTCTGGAGAAGAGGCGACGTTGTCCCGTAGGGCTGCGGTTTGAACCGGTCGCTTGATAGCTTGATGACGCTCAACCGCCTCATCTTGTCGAGTGGCAAACACATCCATGTTTTCCTTGCGATAGGCGCGCTTGACCTTCCGTTGTTGAGGCCACTCTGGCAGGTTCGGTGAGGCTTTGACCACGGCAGAACTCCGCTCACCTGCCAAACCGGGACGAATCGCCGGCATCGTGGGTGGTGCTTTTCTTTGAGGAAGTCGCTGCGGACGACGCAACTCAGGTGGTCGTTGAGCCGGTTTGGGCTTGGGCTGAATGGAACGCTTCAGCACGCGTTCCTCAACCACCGTGACAGGAGCAGATGGCATGCGAGGCGATTCGCTGACCAAACGCCCTTCGATGACAGGAGATGCGGTGTTTTCAGGACGCCATGGCGTCCCACCGATGGCCGTGGTTGGAACCTCAACGGACGGTGGGGCGACCTCGGGAATTGGGCCCTCGGTCCACGACGCCATTTCCGAAGAGAGGGCTTGTGTGGCCTCTGCACGTTCGGCGTCGTCCACTTCAACACTGCCACCCTCCACCATTGACCTGCTCTCTTCGGCCCCCAGCATGGCTCCTTGATGTTGAATTTGAGCAGCCAACCACTGCTCTTCCTCCTCGTCGGGGGCGAGTAAAATTGGATGGTCCCAGAGGGCATCGGGTTCGGCCACCCATGCTTCGAGTGTGGAAGGGCGTAGCATGGTGCACTCGCTGGTCAGCGCGTGGTGGATTTTGGTTTCAAACATCTCGAGGTCCGTGGTGCAAAGGAGGATGTGGTCGTTGAATCGAACTCCATCACATATGGACCTGAACAGGTCAACCATGACATTGTCCCCCATGGCGTTGCCCAGTCGGTCAAGGCCATCGAGAACGATGACGCTTCGTTCACTCCCCCATTGGAAGGCATTCACCGTGGACAGCAACGCCTCACGATCCGAGAGCACTTCGTACGGACCATGCTTGGAGAGCAAGGCGAAACACTGCGGCAACGGGAGGCGCTTGGTGACATCGGTGTCCGCATGAGGTAAACCAAACAAACCGAGCAGCGGCATGCCTCGCTCGGCCAGTTCAACGCCCAAGTAAAGCATCAGGTGGGGGTCGGGGGAATCGACCATGTACACGCCACCTGGCATGAGGCCAGCATCGCCTTCACCTGCGCCTTCGCGCCTCCTGAATTCACTTTCGAGGGACAATTCCTCGATGTCTTCCAAACGTTCAGCACGACGCCACGACGTCGAAGGAAGACGTACGCTGGACCACCATGATTCTGCGTCGTGTTCTTCGGGTTGGTGCTCGAGGTGCAACACGCTCGACGGATGGGCAGCCATGACGGCCCGAAGCGAATTCATGCTCAACTCATACAATTCCACATCGTTGTTGACGTCCATCGCGTCTTCTTCAATGGTCAACAACGCTTCGAGTCCTTCGCGTGCGTCGCCCGCATCATGGAAAGCCATCACGGGATGGCCAAGACGAAAAAGAAGCCACCCCGTGCGGAGTTGCCCACCGTGATTGGAACGAATCTGGACAGCCCCAGACTGTTCGTGAATCGCAAGATTTCGAACCAAGGTACGCAAAACATCAACGCCACCGCGTCGTTGTTCCAACAAATCACCATGCTGGATTTTAACCATGCATCCGCACCCTACAAGCCTGCTTCTTCGAACCCCCTCTTGAAGAGTGCGGCGTCCGAAGAGGGGAGACGAACTGTTTCAAGGTTCAATCCCTACGGCCGAACACATGGCATTGGTCGCCGGTCCGCTTGCTTCTGAAGAAACCGCGCTCCTTGAGGAAGGGTTGGCGCTGTTTGACAACGCCCAGTTTTGGCATGCGCACGAATCTTGGGAAACGTTGTGGAATCTTCTCAAACAACGCCATGCGCCACCCGAGGAGGTGCTGTTGGTTCAAGGTTTGATTCAAACGGCTGCGCTCTTGCTTCATCACCAGCGGCGCAACGTCGCAGGCGTAACGAAGCAATGGGAGAAATTGAGGCCGAAGTTGGAAGGATGGACCGAGGCTTGGGGCTTGGACATCGAGAGGCACTTGACCGTCATCGGTCGCTATGTGGCGGATAACGAGGTCTGGGCGTTGTTGGCCAGTGACCACCAATTGCCTCGGGCGTGAGGTTCAAGAAAACCCCTCATATGTCGTTCCATGGCAGGGAACAACGGCGAGCGCCCGCCCGAGATGATTCCCTTCATCCGAACCCCCGTTGCACAACCGTTCATCAGCGGGCGAAACACAGGACTTGCCGCCAGTGTCGGCTTCGCCGCCCTCTTGTTCCTCGTGCTCATGTGGGTCAACCTCGCCAGCACCATCGCCGCCTTGGTCAGTTTTTCCACCCTTGCCGTCAACGCCACGGTTCTGCTGATGCGGTATCAAAGCCATGCCAGCACCCCGCTTGCGGTGAACATCAACCACCCGTTCATGGACACCGCACCCATGGGCGACGCAGCCGTCGTCGTACGGTTGTCCGACGGAACGTGGTGCGACCCCGGAAACCATCGCGTGAGGGCCATCCCCGATGAATTGCTGGGTGGGTTTAGTTTGGCCAAAGACACGCTTGATTACCCGGTCATCGGCCACTTCAGTTCAGCACGAGAAAAAACCCCAACCATGGTTCGCCACCTGGCCCTGATCAACCAGGCGATTGCGCTGAGGGATGCGGTTAACGATGTCCCCGACCCCATCGAAGACGCCAGGGAGCGGGAAAACATCGATTCAGGTCTGCTCGAACGCTCGTGGATGGAGGAGGAGGCGGAATTGGAGGTTGAAAGCCCGCTGGTGTCGTTTTTCCGGCGCAAAGAATGAGCATTTTGCCTTTTTTTGACCCTCTATCTTCAAAACCCATTCCTGCGACCGAAGGTCGTGCCAACCAACGAAGCTTGGATGACCAAGGTCGAGCAATTGGCCGTGCACGAGCAAGAAACCTTGCTCGGCACCTCCCTTTCCCGTCGTTTTTCTCAACTCCCGCTTTGGCTGAGCCACCCTGCGAATATCGGCGCCTTTTACGGGTTCTTGGTTGGCTTGGCCTTGCTGTTGCCCTATGCGTTTGGTGACAAAGACAACGATGTCTGGGCCGTGCAGTGGGTGTTTCACACCTCGCTTTTGCTGATGGCGTGTGCCATCACGGGTTTTGTCTCCCTGTTGCTGGTCTCGTTCACCAAGCGGTTGCCAATGACGCCTCCAAGAACGCTTCTCTATCCCATGCCGTTTGTTGGCCTGGCCCTGCTCACCATCGACCGCACCGACCTCATGGCCATCCCAGCCTTCATTGTCTGGGCACTGTTGTTGCTGCCCGGCCCCGTTTATGTCCACCTTTCATGGGCGCCTCGCTGGCGCTTGCTGTGCATGATCGAAGACGGGATGGACCCCTTCGAAGGCATGGAAATGAAGGCTGAAGCAACGGCTGAAGCCGAGGAAATGGTGGGCGAGGATGCTGAAATGCTCGAAGTTGTGGACGCGTTTGAGTCGGAATAGACCTCAAATCACACCTACCTTCGGCCCAACCCGTTCAAACACGGCAAGCACGTCATCCAAATCTTGACGGGACAGGCCTGCGGACATTTGGGTTCGAATGCGGGCCTTGTCACGGGCAACCATCGGGAAGACGATGGCCCCCGCCATCACACCTTCTTCTCCCAGTGCTTGGGTCATGGCCTTGGCGGTGCTGGACTCACCGCACATCACGGGAATGATGGGGGTGACCGAATCCCCGGTGTCAAAGCCCATGGATTGCAATTCCTTGCGGAAATAATTCGTGTTCTCCCA
>JBMZJQ010000048.1:0-13361 GCA_049617635.1 Candidatus Poseidonia sp. | reverse complement strand
GGTTCAGTCTCCTACGGAAATGCTCTCGAAGAATAATCGCCACGCTGTTCATGGCTGCCAGGAGCACAATCAGGGTGATGCTGGCTGCTGCGGCCATGGAGTGCCACGCGTGCTCGGGTTCTGACGTCCAGAAGTAAATCTGGATTGGAATCACGGTGAAGTTGACGTTGCCTCCAGTAAGGCCTGCCAGCGGATCGGGGTCAAACAACACGAGGGCTGCGGCACCGACCACGACAAGTGGCGCCGCCTCGCCCATGATACGACTCATGGCCAGAATACTCCCCGTCATGATGCCGGGCATGGCTGAAGGAAGAACGTGGTCTCGGGTGACCTGCCACTGCGTGCAACCCACGCCGTACGCCGACTCACGCAGCGACCGAGGTACACTTCGAAGTGCCTCTTGACTGGCAAGGACGATGATCGGCATCGCCATCACGCCCATGGTGAGTCCGGCGGCTAGAATCGATGGGCCCAACCCCAAACCAACGCCGCCTTGCTTCACGAAGATGGCTAAACCAAACATACCGAACACGATGGAGGGAACCCCGGCGAGGTTGGTCACCAGTGCTTGGATCAATTTGGTCGTGCGGGTGGGTTTGGCGTACTCCTCAAGGTAAATTGCGGCTCCAATGGAAATCGGCATGGAGACCAGCATAGCGATGGTCATGACCCAGATTGTACCAAAGAATGCAGAACGAATACCCGAAGCATAGGGGATGAAGATATCCTGGTAGCGTTCAGTCAAGAAGGGGATGTTGATGGCCAGTGGAATAAACAGCGCCGAGAACACAAAAAGCATTCTCGCCCACATGAGCAAACCTTCGCGATTGGTGATGGAGTGCTTCAGTCGGTTGAACTGCGTCGGGTCTCGCCCTTGATTTCGAAGGCGGGTTAATCCTTCAAGAAGGCGAATGATGATCACGCCCCCCATGAACCAGCAAAGCGCACCCAGCCATGCATCCAGCGTGAATGCGCCCAGCACCAACGTGGTTGCTGAGAGGGTGTAGGAGCCGTACTTGACGGCTCGCTCGTTGCTACCGATTCGCTCAACACGTTCCAGCATCGTTGGCATCGGCACAGAAATGAGCAGAATGGCCCCGAGAAGGGTCACCCAAGCCGCTATTTCGAGTGGCGTGGACACCAGCGAACCATCGGCTACGAGAAGGTCAACCTCCCCAGAGATGACGAAGGCTCCCACGGCAGGCGCACCGGTGGGGTCGGCGGCGGGGACAGGGCCGGACAACTGCTCAACGGTGACAGGAACGTCCAAACTTGAGAGGATGTAGAACTTGGTTTTCTTGCCGACCTCCACCGCATTGGTTGAGACGCCAGACGAGTCCACGGTGATGTCTTCACTGAGGCCGCGCTCACCCGTTACGGTGACGGTGATTTTGTGTGTTTGGGGACTCCCGTCGTTCCACGAAAGTTCCAGCACGACAGCGTCACCGATGAGGTCGCCGTTGTCGTCCACGGTGGGATGGTCCCACTTGAGGATGTAGTCGGAAACTGGTATGAATTCGGAAGCCGGCTCAATTTGTCCCGATTCGCCATCGATGAAGGTCGGCTTGGCGATTTGCCAGACGAGCACGGTCAAGAACAGCAGGCCGATGAGGCCTGACAGTGCAAGTCCAGTGGAGCCTGCCCGCTCCATGAGGTCCCGACGAGCACGGTTTCGCTTCTTGAGGAGGTCAATGTCTTTCTTCATCAGTACGCCTCCCGGTAAGCGGACAACACCTTGTTGCCAAGTAAATTCAAACACAGCGTAATCACGAACAAGTAGAGGCCCACAGCGAAGATGGTCAGGTAGCCAATTTCGCCAAAGGGCAAGTCGCCGCCGACGCGCTGCGCAATGTAAGCCGTCATCGTTTGAGCAGGTAGAAACATGTTGGACGTGTAAACAGCAACAGTTCCGACGGCCAAGGTCACGGCCATGGTCTCACCCACAGCACGAGAAAGAGCGAGGATAATGCTGGCGATAATGCCTGAGAGCGAAGCTTGAATCATCACGTTGAACGTGGTTTCGATTTTTGTTGCGCCAAGGGCCAATGAGCCCTCCCGCAATTCGTTTGGAACGGCTCGCAACGCATCTTCGGACATCGAAGCCACCAGTGGGAGAATCATGACGCCCACCACAATGGCCCCGTTGATGGGGTTCAGCACGTTGGGCGGGGCATCAATCCATCCCCGCGCGAAGGCGTAATCGCCGATTTCCACCACCAGCGGACCGATGTAAATGAACGCGAAAAAGCCGTATACGACGGATGGAACACCAGCCAACAGCTCGAGGGTTGGTTTGACCACGGCCACCAAACGAGGTGAAGCGTACTCGCTGAGGTAAATGGCGCATCCCACGCCGAGCGGGACGGCGATGAACAAGGCACCGAAGGCCACCTGGAGGGTGGTGAGCAGAAGGCTGTTGACACCAAACGTCATGTTTTCGCAAAGTGCTCGCCGGTCGGCACAGGCACCCGTTGGCGTCCATTGGGTTTGGAAAAAGAACTCTCCGAAGGCGCCACCGTGATTGTTGGTGATGGAGAAAAACAGAACAGCGAGGGAAGAAAAACCAAGGAAGTACAAGACAGACCGGTCGGGTGTGGTTTCGGATTTTCCAGAGAGCAAGAGGTAGGCCTTTCCTGCCCTTCGCCAAACAAAAACAAGACCAAAGAGAGCCAGGCCGAGAACAAACGAGCCGGAAACGAGCCAAATCAAAACCGGGGTCACGAACGTTGCTTTCAGAATGGTTTTTGATGGGAGCAGGAACGTTTTGGGGGCTCGCTCGAGCAACGAAGCGTTGAACTGATTGATGTATTCTCCCAAGACGCCAAGGACCAAGACGATGAGCGACAATCCGCCCGCAGACAAGAGGCCCGTGAGATCCACTTCAAACGTGAACCAACCACGTGCGTCGGCCACCTGAGAAAAGAACGACATTGCTTCAAAAAACAATGTTTGGATGATGCCGAGTGTGATGAGAATGACCGACAGACTCGTCAAAAACAGAATGTTTCTGGCGTTGAAAAACGATGTATTCTTTGGTCCATACTTTTTCTCAAGGCGAACCATGGGGCCCATGACATCTCACCTCAAACAGTTTCCAACCGCTCATGCATCAGCATGTTGAGCAGGGCTTCAGCGAAATTGATGCCGTAAGCGCAGATTCGTCGAATTGATTCCGAAATTTGAAACTCTGAAAACAAACGTTCGGAAGATTTTCGCCCAGTCCACAATGCGCTTTCTGATTCTTCAATCTCCGTGATGAGAGCGACGAGGGTTCTTTTCGCTTCGTGGATGATGTTGACGTCTTTGGTATACATGTTGTGAACCAAGGTCTTGAGGGCCTGGGACCATATTGGAATGGCCTTCAAGGGCAAGACCGCCGTGTTGGATTGAACCAAATGCGAATGTTCGCACACGAGGGACGCTAATCGCGATGCATGGTCGCCCATCCGTTCGAGAACCCGGGCAATGTTGGCGTGCTCCACCGCCGTGAAGCGATTGAGTTTGAGTTTTTTCTCAACGGTCGGATTTTTCAATGCGGCCGCGACTTGGCGCTCAATCAAAAAGCGTCGAGCATCGATTTGGCGCTCGCGATCCTGAACGTCGCTGAGTAGTTCGGCGTCCTCACCCTGCAGGACTTCAAAGGCATCGCTCACCAAACTGGAAATCAGAATGTACATGCGATTGATGGATACTTGGAGGCGAAGTTCAGACGGGTTGAGAATGGACACGATACGGATTTTTTTTCCAGTGTCTTCTTCAATTTCCATCCCGCGCGTATCTCGAAGAAAATCGCGGATGTCGTTGCGGACTTCACGCGATATTGACGTTTCGCAGGTGACTTCGATCGTGTCTGTACCGGAGAGGTAGGCTCCAATGAGCAAGTCAACCAGCCCAACATTGAGTGAACAACAATCAATGCGAACGATGGTTTTGGTGCTTCTCCCTTGCAGCGGAGAAATCCGGAGTTCGCCCGAAGCCAATTCATCGATGTTCACTACGTCGCCCTTCACGAGTTGATTCTCGGAAATCCAGGTTTTTGGAAGTGAAACGATCATGGTCGAGCCGCCCGTTAACTGGAGTTTACGATAATCTCCCTCGCTCATGCTACGACACGCTCATCCGTTCCATTCTTCACATGATTAGATAGGGAACGGGTATAATCTATATTGGCCTATAGAGAACTATGGTAGTGTCAATATAGTGTATGGGCGAATCCAAAGGCCAACCCAAGGCTGGGAGGCCCAAGGAGCGAATACAATGAACCTTGGAAAGCATGCAAAAACCCTGACCATCATCTTGATCCTCACGACCACCGGATTGGCCGGTTGTCTTGGCGATGGAGAAACGGAAGACGTCGAACAGAAAACCATCAACATCGCTGGAAGCAGTACGGTGTTCCCCGTGGCAAGTGCCTGGGGCCAAGCCTACAGCACCGCGAACGCTGACTACACCGTCACCGTTGCCGGCGGCGGTTCCGGTGCTGGCGCCTCGAAGGTGTGCAGCACCGACGCTGACAGCGTCAACATCGGTGACATGAGCCGTGGCTGGAAAGATTCCGAAGCCTCGGTTGGTTCCGATGGCTACACCTACTCCTGCGCTAACTCCGACGTCACCGTCACCCAACTCGTGGTGGCCATCGACGGTCTGTCCGTCGTCATGAAGAAAGGTGGCGCAGCTGACCAATGTGTCACCGACATGGGCGGCCTTTCCATGGCCCAACTTCGCTGGATTTTCAGCGATTGGAGCGAAGAGAACCTCGCCAACCACGAAAAAGGTGGCTTGGACATGGCCTCGGTTACGCCGAACAACGACGATGATGGCGTTCGAGAGTGGGGCGACCTTCACAACTCCACGGCCTGCCCCGACCAAGAGATCAATCTCTGGGGTGCCGATTCCGACTCGGGAACCTACGAGTACTTCGGTGAGCAGGTGTTCTGCAAGAACTGTTTTGCAGATGCTGACCCAGTGGCAGAAGGTTTTGATTCCGCTCGTGGCTACCAAAACTCCGCTGACGACAACCAAATCGTCAACGGCTTGACCGGTGACGAATACGCCATCGGCTACTTCGGCTACGCCTACTACGAGGAGAACGCCAACGAACTGTCGGTCGTGGCCATCGCCAACAACGACACCCACGGCGTCCAAGACGCTGGCAACGCTGTTGCTCCAGAGACCAGCACCGTGGCAGACGGTAGCTACGCTCCGCTCTCTCGCTACATCTACATGAACGTCAACAACAACGACTGGGATCTGGTTCGAGGCTTCTTCGACTACGGTTACTCGGACGCTGGCATGGACCATGTGGCCGATGTCGGCTACGTGCCTTTGCCTGATGTCATGTTGACCGAGATGAAGGCTCGCCTTGGCTGATGCAAAAAGCACCTTGTCCGCCACGTGACTCCCCACCAACATTATGTTGGCCAGGGGCATGGGGGCTTCATGGTTGCAAACGACATGGACTTCATCGGCGGCGGCTTCAAACTCACCACCCCCTACACGTTTGGGGGGTGGGTGATGTGGATTCTCGGGGCCATCATCACCGGCTACGGTGTGGTTGCTGCTGGTGGTGAGGATTGGTTTGTGGGCATCGGTATCGCCGCCGTTGGTCTCCTTGTGCTCTCCGGAGGTACGCCTGGTAGCCTGGAAGCCGGGTTGAACAACCTGCGCAAAGACGCTATCCCTCCCGAGGAATTGGAAGCCAAGGCGCAGCAAAGCGGACTGACCGTGGACAGTTGGTTCCTGCAGCAATCCACGCTGGTGCCCACCAACGACCCCAACGACTGGATCTTGCCCGCCCCCGGGCCCCAAACATGGGACACAGCGAATCCATACGGGCCTCACGGTGACGGTTCCCCGCTGCCAGAGCATCCCGTCAAAGTGGGCACACCTCGCCCAGCCACCATGACCTCGTTCGGCATCTTCTCGAACCTCGCCGTGGTGTGCGGGCTTGTTGCAGGAACGGCGGCCATCAATTCCGACCCGACCCTTGAGGTGGGAATCGTTCCTGCGCTGATCGTTGCGGGCGTCGGCTTGATTGCGACACTGGTGAGTTTCTTCAAAGTCAAAGCCCTCGGCCAGATGCTCGACACCCCCACCTCTTTGGTACGCTCGGCTGCCGTGGGCCACCCAGAACTGGTCGGTCAGGTTCGACCGGCCATGGCGGGCGGATTGACCGTCAAGGTCGACGGCAGCGACGCCATGGTGATGCACAACATGACGGGTTTCCATTGGACTTACGAGCAGTACCAGTGCCGAACCGTGAGGGACAGCGAAGGCAACAGCCGAGAAGAGTGCAACTGGGTCACCATCCGTTCGGACCGAGGCGGTGTGCCGTTCATTCTTCACGACGGAACCGGAGGCATCAAGGTGAACCTCACCAGCTTCAAGCGAACCGATTACGGACAATTCCTCAAGCAGTGGGACGGTGCCTTCGCCCAATCGTTGGGCAAGCAACTCATGGCCTCGGCCGTCGCCGGTTTACTGGGAGGGGCCACTGTGAAGAAACACCGCTGGACGCTCTATGGGCTCCGCTTGGGCGACCCCGTCTACGTGCTCGGCGAGACCAAACCAAGGCCTTCTGAGGAGCTTCAAGCCGAAGGTTTGGACGGTACGCTGGGCAACAGCACCATCGAGGTGTGGGGCGGCGAAGATGCCCCCGGAGTCAAGTGCACCTTGATGCGAGGTTCTGAACTGTCAAACATTGGAAAGTCACGCTCTGGCCTCGAAATGATGCTCCCGGCCTTGCTCATCATGTTGGGTGGCCTTGCAATGATCGGGCTCATCTAATCCGCTGCTGCCTTGGAGATGATCATGCGTGGTCGAGCCTGGTGAAGTCGCCAACGATGCCCTTGGTTTGATGGTCAGTGGTGGTTGGCTGTACGCCATCCCCCTGTTTGTTCTCTCGTTGCTGATGGTCGTCGAGGGTCGAAAACGAATTCCGATGACCGTGGGTCTGGTTGGTTTCTTTCTTGCCTTTGGGATGATCGGTCCACTGTATTCCTTGCTGGGGGACGATCCTGCAGTGGGTGAAGGTTTGTTCCGATTAGCGGGTGCCGCCCTGGTCGGGGTCGTGTGTGTCAGCATTGCTGAGATGTCCATGCGTTTCCTTGCTGCGGGCCTGGTGTACATTGTGATCACCAACCTCATCGCAGGAGGTAAAAATGTGGGCGTCGATCTCGAAGGCGATGCGTTTCTTTCAGGGGTTCTCACGCTCTTGGCGTTCCTCTTTAGTTTCGCTTTCCGCCGTTTGGTACCGGCTCTTATGGCCGGCTTGGTCGGCACGTTGGGTATGATGCTCGCCCTCTACATCTTCCTTGGATGGCCCGTTGAACGGTTAAACGGCGTGGATGCGCCCGATGCCTATCTTGCTTTGGTGGGCATGGTGGTCAGCGCCTACCTCCAACTGAAGCACATCAAGGAGCAGCGAGAAAAAGAAACCGAACCCGAAGTGGAGAAGGAATACATCTTCTGATTCAAGCAGCAAGCATGGCACTGAGACCTTTGCCCATGGCAAAGGAAATCAGCGTCATCAGAGCGAGAATCCCAAGCATTTCAAGAAAGCGAGGCAAGAAGGTTTGCTGTTGCCGGCGGGTCAGCCACCCATTGAACCCGGCCACAACAGCGATGCCCAGGAATAACGTGATCCCCATCGCAGCCACGTGCTCTTCAAGACCAAACAGCGCTTGTTCGACGATCAAATACGGCGTCACCAGCACCACCACGACGCCAACATAGGCCGCCCAAGTAGCAAAGGCGGCTTTGAGGGGCGAGTCCCCGCTGGCTTCTGTTCGCTTGGAAAGAAATTCGGAGGCGCCCATGCTGAACGATGCGGCAATGCCCGTCACCAAGCCAGAGAGGGCGATGAGATTCATGTCCTCGAGGGCGAAGGTCAGACCGACCAATATACCGGTCATTTCGATGAGGGCGTCGGAGATACCCAGCACGACGCTGCTGGAATAGTCGTCCTCCTCTGCCATGCTTGTCCCACGTACGGGACGCCAAAAAACCCTGTGCGGTGCTCCGAAGGGCAGACGCCGTCCAACCAAGGTTATGACCCTCGGAGCCAAGCCGTCTTCATGCCCGTTGCCTTGGTGACCGGAGCCAACCGTGGATTGGGATTCGAAATGACACGCCAATTGTTGGCACGGGGCTACACCGTCCACGCCACTTACCGTTCCGGTGAAGGTGATTTATCCTCGCTTGCCCAACCCGGTCTGCACCTGCACCGGATGGACGTGCGAGACGAGATGGCCATCGCCTCGACCCTGAGCGCCATCGACACGGGCCTTGACCTGGTGGTGAACAACGCTGGGATTTCGGATGGTCGGTGGAAACGCGTTGAAGACATCGATTTCGATATCGTCGAGGACGTCTTCGCCGTCAACGCCGTTGCTCCCGTGAGGGTCACCCAACTCGCTCTGCCGCTGCTCGACCGTGCCGGTGGCGGGACCGTGGTCATGCTCTCCAGCCTCATGGCCAGTCTCGACGACTGTCAAAGCGGGAAGTCCTACGCCTATCGCGCGTCGAAAACGGCGCTGAACATGTTCACGGTGGCCATGAAAAACGAACTCGCTGAACGGAACATTTCGTTGCTGCTGATTCACCCTGGATGGGTTGAGACCGACATGGGCGGACCCAACGCGCCGGTGCAACCCGAAGAGAGCGTCGAGGGGATCCTTGACCGTATTGACGAGCAAACGCTGGTCATGTCCGGACGCTTTGTTGAATACACCGGCCGTCCGTTGCCCTGGTAGGCTGGTCAGATGTCCTCCACACCCGTCCAAAACGCCAGGCTGTTTCACCCCGTGTTGGTGGTCGGATGCCTCATCATTCTGGTCAGTTTTTCGATTCGGGCAACCTTTGGGGTGTTTCAAATCCCCATTGCCGAAGAATTCGGTTGGCCTCGTGCAGAATTCAGCCTCGCCATCGCCATCCAAAACCTCGCATGGGGTTTCGGGCAACCCATTTTTGGAGCCGTTGCTGAACGAATGGGCGATCGAAAAGCCATCGTCTTTGGAGCGATACTCTACGCCATGGGGTTGTTGTTGTCGGCGGGCGCCACCACGCCCCTCGAACATCAATTCTACGAGGTGCTCGTCGGTTTCGGAATTGCGGGCACGGGCTTTGGCGTGGTGTTGGCGGTGGTCGGCCGAGCCAGCGCTCCCGAACACCGTTCCATGGCGTTGGCCATCACCACTGCATCGGGCTCCTTGGGGCAAGTGGTGGGTCCTCCCGTGGCCGAGGGATTGTTGCGAATCATGCCGTGGACGTCCGTGTTCACGGTGTTCGCCGTTTGCATCCTTGCCACCTTGCTCCTGCTGCCTTGGATGAAAGCCCCCGCCATGGCCAACAAAGGTGAGTTGGAAGAAACCATGGGTGAAGTGTTGCTGAAGGCGTTCAAGGACCCCACTTTCTCGCTGATTTTCTTCGGCTTTTTCTCGTGCGGTTACCAGTTGGCCTTCATCACCGCCCATTTCCCTGCACTCATCACCGAGATGAGTTCGGACATCGCCAGCGAGGGATGGTTGGCGTCCTTGGGCATCAATTCCACCGCCGCTCTGGGGGCGATTTCAATTTCAGTCATCGGCTTGGCGAACATCGTGGGCACATTAACCGCTGGTTGGGCTGGCAGTCGGTGGCTGAGAAAGCATCTGTTGACCGGCGTCTACACGGGTCGAACGGTGGTGGCCGCGTGGTTCATCCTCACGCCCATCTCGCCCACAACCGTGCTCGTGTTTTCCTTGTTGATGGGGTTGCTTTGGTTGGCCACCGTTCCGCTGACCAGCGGCCTCATCGCCCATATCTACGGGCTGAAGTACATGGGAACGCTGTACGGTCTTGTCTTCATGTCCCATCAGGTCGGGAGTTTTCTCGGCGTTTGGCTCGGCGGGGTGTTGTACGATAGCACGGGGTCCTACACCCTGGTGTGGTGGATTGGGGTCGGTGCCGGGGCCTTTTCGGCCATCTTGCATGCGCTGGTCCGAGAATCGCCTCCCGAGAAGGCATCCCTGACCAACGCTGCGGCAGCTTAAGCACACGATGTGCAAACGCCACGAAGCGTCAACTCAACCTGCTCAACGTCGACCAGTCCGCTGGCCTCGATAGTGTCATACGGTGCAGGCAAGGAAATGTCCCAAAGGCGCCCACACGCCGTGCACGTCGCGTGGCCGTGCGCTTCGTTGTTGCAATCGTAACGAAGTTCTCCTTCGTGCTCAACGGTGGTGATCGACCCGTCTTGAGCCAGGAGGGTCAAGTTCCGGTACACGGTGGCCAACCCGATGCCGAGCGGAGAGAGGTCGTGGTGGATTTCTTGTGCCGTTGGATGGTCGCAACGGTTCATGACGTTGTCATAGATCGCTTGCTTTTGACGGGTCATCCGTCGTGCTGGAGCCGTTTCTCCACGCTGAACGTTGGGTTCAGGTATGGGTAAAACCCGCCTCAAGCCACATCAAAGCGGTCGGCGTTCATGACCTTGTTCCATGCTGCGATGAAATCGCCGACGAACTTGTCGTTGTTGTCGTCTTGAGCGTACACCTCAGCGACGGCGCGAAGTTGCGAGTTGCTACCGAACACCAGATCGTAGCGGGTGGCGGTTCGTACGTCTGCACCGGTGGAACGGTCCTTGGCCTGGTAGGAGTTGCTTCCCGTTGGTGTCCAAGCGACGTTCATGTCGAGAAGCGTCGTAAAGAACGAGTTGTCCAGCGAGTCGCCGCTTCCCCAAATGCCACGGTCGTCAGAACTGACGCCAAGCGAGCGCAGACCGCCCACCAAGACGGTCATTTCTGGAGCGGTGAGACCGAGGAGTTGGGCCTTGTCGAGCATCATCTCTTCGGGCGTCACGGCGTAGTTCTTCTTCAGGTAGTTGCGGAAACCGCAGGAAACAGGTTCGAGCACAGCGAAGGAAGCTGCGTCAGTCTGCTCTTCCGTGGCGTCGCCACGACCGGGCGTGAACGGAACGGAAACTCCGGATGCGGCCTCGATACCCACGCAGCCGGCGAGGACGATGGTGTCGGCCACGCTGGCGCCGTGGGCAGCAGCAAGCGGTTCGAGCACGCCAAGCACCTTCGAGAGTTGGGCTGGCTTGTTGGCTTCCCAGTCTTTTTGCGGAGCAAGTCGGATGCGAGCGCCGTTGGCTCCGCCGCGCATGTCAGAGCCGCGGAAGGTGGAAGCGCTGGCCCAGGCTGTCTCGACCATTTCGCTGATGGAAAGGCCGCTGGATTTGATGGCGTCCTTGAGGGCGTTGACATCGTACGAAGTCGAGCCGGGCGAAACGGGGTCTTGCCAAATGAGGTCTTCTTCGGGGACATCAGGTCCGAGATACCGTGCCTTGGGCCCCATGTCGCGGTGAAGAAGTTTGAACCATGCTCGAGCGAAAGCGTCAGCGAACACGTCGGGGTTCTCGTGGAAGTGCTTCGAAATCTTCCGGTAGGCGGGATCTCGAATCATGGCCATGTCGGCGGTGGTCATCATGGTTGGAACCTTGATGGAAGGGTCTTCGGCATCGGGCGCCAAGTCTTCTTCGTCGGGGTTTTCGGGCGTCCACTGATGAGCGCCGGCTGGGCTCTTGGTGAGCACCCACGAGTCGTCATACTTGAACAGCAAATCGAAGTAACCGTTGTCCCACTGGGTGGGATTGGAGGTCCATGCGCCCTCGATGCCGCTGGTGATGGTGTCTCGGCCCTTTCCAGAGCCGTGCGTGCTGATCCATCCGAAGCCTTGCTCCTCAATGCTGGCCCCTTCAGGTTCGGCGCCCACATGGGATTCTTCCCCTGCACCGTGTGCCTTTCCGAAGGTGTGTCCGCCAGCCGTCAAGGCGACGGTTTCTTCGTCGTTCATGGCCATGCGAGCAAAGGTCTCACGGATGTCTTGAGCACTCAGCAGCGGGTCGGGGTTGGCGTTGGGGCCTTGTGGGTTGACGTAGATCAGTCCCATTTGGACAGCGGCCAAGGGATTCTCGAGGTCTTGGCGGGTGTCGCCGTATCGGTTATCACCGAGCCATTCGTCTTCTGCCCCCCAGTAGATGTCTTCCTCGGGATGCCAAATGTCGGCGCGACCGCCGCCGAAACCAAACACGGGACCGCCCATGGATTCGATGGCGACCATACCGGTCAACACGAGCAAGTCGGCCCAACTGATCTTGTTGCCGTACTTCTGCTTGACGGGCCAGAGAAGGCGTCGGGCCTTGTCGAGGTTGCCGTTGTCGGGCCAACTGTTGAGGGGAGCAAATCGCTGTGCGCCGGTGCCTGCACCGCCGCGACCATCACCGATACGGTAGGTTCCAGCAGCGTGCCAGGTCATGCGAATGAAGAACGGTCCGTAGTGGCCGTAGTCAGCGGGCCACCAGTCTTGACTGTCGGTCATCAGGGCGTGCAGATCTGCTTTCAGTGCTGCGTAGTCGAGTGATTTGAAGGCCTCCGTGTAGCTGAAATCGGGGTCCATGGGGTTGGACTTTCGGTCGTGCTGGTGGAGGATATTCAGATTGAGATTTCCGGGCCACCAATCTTGATTGGAGCGCTTCTCAGAAGTCGAAGAGGTCATCCCGCCATGCATGACGGGGCATTTGGCATCGCTATCGTGGTGGTGCATGCTGTGTGCAATTTTTTGGGACTTATAAGCCTGAGTTTGCCCTGTGATGTGCGAATGTTCATGCAATTGATGAGGGCGCCACAGAACATGATTGACGATGGGCCGCTTGTTACGCTTGTGAAGCAACGCGAACTTGATGCGCGACCCGAACTCACGGCCGCCAGCCAGGCCCTCGAATCAACGTTGACCATGTTGTGTTCTTTCCTTTCGTTGGAGGATTTGTGTTCCTTTCTTCGCTCTGACCCGTTCACAGCCCTCGCTCGTCAATCCTCACCATGGGTCGTGTTCGAACTGGGGTTGTATCTTGACCACACCAAGACGTTGCAGTTGATACCTGAAGCCGGTTGGATAACGCTCGCCGATGATGCCATGACCGGGGCGATTGACGGTCATGTTTGGCAAGGTGAACCAGACAACGCCATGCTCGAGGTGTTGAGCCGTTGGGTCTCAATGGTCGCTTGAGCGCCTCAATAAAAAATTGAGCAGCACGTCAACGAGCCGTCGGCTGCTCGTATCTCGCTCATGTCGAGTTCAACCAGTTCCAATCCTTGGTCCCGCAAGGTTTGGTGAACGGTTGGGTAGCCCGCAGCCACCAGAACCTTGCCGTTGGGAAGGCCGATGGTGTTGCAGCCGTATGCCTCCTCACTCGGCATGGTCAAAACTTCACAGCCCTCGGGAAGTTCACCAAAATCCTCCGCCGTGAGGTAACCTTCGGGAATGAGGATGAGGTGGTCCGTAGGCGTTGAGGAAATGCTGGTGAGGTGCAGCGCTGTTGG
>JBMZJQ010000047.1:0-13691 GCA_049617635.1 Candidatus Poseidonia sp. | reverse complement strand
CGGTGTCAAAGCCCATGGATTGCAATTCCTTGCGGAAATAATTCGTGTTCTCCCAGAGGCGAGCGTGGTGCTCTGGTTCTTCCATCAGCACTTCAATGGCCGCTTTTTGGGCAGCAGCGACACCTGGCGGCTGGGAGCCGGAGAGCAACCACGAACGTGAATGGTTCAGGGCATGCGTTCGCGTCATCTCGGTTCCAGCAAGAATGCCGCCCTGTACGCCGAGGGCTTTGGAAAACGAACCTGTTTCAAAATCGACTTTTCCTTGGAGTTTGAAATGGTCGACGATACCCGCACCGCCATCGCCCAACACACCCTCACCGTGGCAGTCATCGACATAGACCATGGCGCCGTGTTCTTCGGCCAAGGCGGTGACTTCGTCGAGCGGAGCGATGTCACCGTCCATCGAAAACACGCCGTCGGTGATGATGAGTTTTCGGTCCGAGCCTTCATGGGCCTTGAGCACCGCTTCCAATTCGCCCATGTCGTTGTGAGCATACACGCCTCGCGCTGCTTTGGTCAAACGTACACCATCGATGATGGATCCGTGGTTCAGTTCATCGGAAATGATGACGTCTTGTGGACCGGCAACCAGTGTAGGAATGAGACCAACGTTCACGGTGTAGCCTGCCGAGTAAATCAGCGAGGCCTCGACACCCTTGAACTCAGCAACCTTCTTTTCGGCCTCAAGGTGAATGTCCATGGTGCCAGCGATGGCCCGAACAGAACCGCTTCCTGCACCGTAGGTGGTGGTCGCTTCCTGCATGGCGGCGACCACTTTGGGATGCGTCGTCAAATTCAGGTAGTTGTTGGCTGAGAGCATGATGGTCGGTTTTCCGTCCATTTGGCAGCGTGGTTGATTGGGCCCTTCGAGCGTCGGCGGCTCCCACAACAACGACTTCTCGTTCAACTCGTCATAACGCGCTTTCATCCACGACATGTCACCGGGCATGTGGCATCCTCATGCTGGCTTGAAGGAGGGTGTTCAAGGTCTTTTGTCTGGTCAACCTTGGAGAACGAGACCCTCAACATCGACGTCACTCAGGTCAATGAACTCGCTTGGTTCAAGCTCGTAGGCCGCCAACTGCAAGCCGCCGATTGCCGTGCGTTCAAGGGCGACCACCTCATGACCCAGCGCTGCGAACATGCGCCGAACCTGTCGCTTCTTTCCTTCCGAAAGGGTCAGGGAGGTGATGCACGGGTCAACCATCCTCACTTCAGCGGGACGAGTTCGGTACAACTCGACCTCACCGTTGACTTCCAATTCGATGTCAAGCCCTCCAGCTAAACGGGACCGTTGCTCCTCTGCGACGGGCGTTCCTGTGGTGACGCGATACACTTTGGCCACGTGCTTCTCGGGGGAAGCGATCCGGTGAACCATGTCTCCGCTGGTCGTCACCAGCAAGAGGCCCGAAGTATCCTCGTCCAAACGGCCCACCGTGACCAAGCGCTCGTATTCCGTGGGCGTGACGTGGTCGCGAAACAACTCAAAGACGGACCGCTTGCCCAGGGAGGCTTCCTGCGAATTGAGGCGAGAGCAGATCACCCCTCTCGGTTTGTTCAGCAGAAACGTCCGATGTTCTGTGGGCAAACGGAGGACCTGGCCCTTGTAGGCCACCTCTTTTTTGGATACCTTGAACTGAAAGGCGATGTCCTTGACGACCGAACCGTTGACGGTCACCTCGCCGGCCCAAACGGCCTCCTTCACGGTCTGCTTCGAAGCAAAGTGCCCCGTCTTTGAGAGGAATTGGTGCAAACGCAGTTTCATCGCTCTCGCTCTCCAATCGCGGCGGGGTTCACTTAGCCGTTTCTCCCCCAGACGACCGAGGCCGTGGGTTCGCTCAAGGATTCCTTGTTGCCGGAGGTCAAGCCCGCGGTTCGTCCTCGTCCTTTTCTCGATTGAGGAAGGCCACGAGGAAGATGACCGCGAGGATCGTGGTGAAGTATTGGGCGAAGGAGATGGAGAAGCCTGGCTCTTCCCACACGAGCGGGTTCAAGCTGTCGTAGTCGTCCACATCGCTCACGCCGTCGCCGTCGTCGTCCTCATCGGTGTTATCACCCACGCCATCGCCATCGGTGTCCACCGATTCGTTGGCGTCGTTGGGGAAGGCGTCGACCGTGTCGCGAACGCCGTCGTTGTCGTCGTCCGTGTCAGCGTTGTCACCCAGACCGTCGCCGTCAGCGTCCGTGCAATCGTAAGCATCGTTAGGGAACAGGTCGCCGTTGGTGCCTTCGGGGTTGTCACCGCAACCGTCGCCGTCGCTGTCGAGCCATTGAGAGGCATCGTTGGGCAGGAAATCACCGTTGTCGCCGTAGCCGTCGCCGTCGCTGTCAACGGATTCCCCGGCGTCGTTGGGGAACAGGTCGGTGTTGTCGCCCACGCCGTCACCGTCGGTGTCGGGGCACTCGGTGGCATCGCCGGGGAACTGATCGCCGTTCGTGCCATCGGGGTTGTCACCGCAACCGTCACCGTCAGCGTCCACCGTCTGGGAGGCATCGTTGGGAAGGAAGTCGGTGTTGTCGCCCACGCCGTCACCGTCGGAATCGGTGTCTTCAGAAGCGTCGTTGGGGAAGGCATCGGCGTTGTCACCCATGCCGTCACCGTCCGAATCAGCGGATTCGTTGGCGTCGTTGGGGAAGAGGTCGCCGTTGTCACCCACACCGTCGCCGTCGCTGTCGGGGCACTCCGTCGCATCGTTGGGGAACTGATCGCCGTTGGTGCCGGTGGCGTTGTCACCGCATCCGTCGCCGTCGCTGTCAGCCGATTGCGAGGGGTCAAAGGGCAAGAAGTCGCCGTTGTCGCCCACGCCGTCGCCGTCGGTGTCCAAGGTTTCGTTCATGTCGTTGGGGAACGCATCGGCGTTGTCGCCAAGACCGTCGCCGTCGCTGTCAGCCGATTCGTTGGCGTCCGATGGGAAAGCGTCGCCGTTGTCACCCACACCGTCACCATCGGTGTCCACCGTCTCGTTGCCGTCGTCGGGGAAGAGGTCGCTGTTGTCACCTACCCCATCGCCGTCACGGTCGGAAGATTCGTCGGGGTCGTTGGGGAAGCGGTCAGCGTTGTCACCAACGCCGTCACCGTCGCTGTCGTTGGTTTCGGTGTTGTCCTTGGGGAAGGCATCGTCCACGTCGTCAACGCCGTCGTTGTCGTCATCGTCGTCCATGATGTCGCAGATGTGGTCGCCGTCAAAGTCAACGGGAACCGAGAGGTTCCACAACGGGTTGGAGCCGCAGATGGATTCGTTGACGTCGGACCAGCCGTCATCGTCGTCATCGAGGTCAACGGCGTCGCAGTCGCCGTCACCGTCCGTGTCAAAGTCGGTCGGAATGGACGTGTTATCGGTCGTGCTTGAACCGCACGTTTCCTCCAGGGTGTCAGCGAACCCGTCGTTGTCGTCGTCCGTGTCGGCGTTGTCGCCGGTGCCATCGCCGTCGTTGTCCGACCATTCGGTGCCGTCGTAGGGCCACAGGTCGCTGGTGTCGTCAACGCCGTCGTTGTCGTCGTCCGTATCGGCGTTGTCGCCGGTGCCGTCGGCGTCGGTGTCCTCCCATTCGTTGGGGTCAAGCGGGAACGGGTCCATCGTGTCGTTGTAGCCGTCGTTATCGTCGTCGGGGTCACGGTCATCGGGCAGGCCGTCATTGTCCGAGTCGATGGGCGTGAAGGTGGACATCACTTGCATCGAGAATGACATCGTGGAGGTCATGCCGGCGGCCGTGGTGGCCGTCACGGTGTAGTTTCTCGGGAAGAATTCAACGAAGGCGGGAATGCCCCACATGGTACCGTTCAGCGTCTCGAAGTAGACGCCGGTGGGCGGACTTGGGGAGATTGACCAAGAGGTGGTTTTGCCGGTGGTGTCGTTGAAGTCAATTTCCGTCATGCTTTGGTTCACGAGCACCTCGATGTGCGAATACGGGTTGGACTTCACGATGATCGGGACGGTCAAGTCCTTCACCACGGCAATTTCGATTTGCACTTCGTCCGAACCGTTGGACGCCGAAGCGTTCAGCGTGTAAGTGGTCGCTGCAAACTCCTGACTGGCGTAACCGGTGATGTCGCCCGTGGCAGGGTTGAACTGCCAGTTTTGGGGCAGCGACGGCGTGAAGGTGAAGTTCGTGCACCAGGTACAATACGTCGTCCCCGGGATGGTGAACGAGGTCGTGTTGACGATTTCAACCGTCCAAGAATCGAACTCAACGGCGTGGACGTAATCCAATTTGAACGGGTAGTTCACCGAATAATCACCGTCCCAGCTGATGGGCGGCGAATCGGAGATGTCCTTTTGCCCGTAGGTGGTGTTCACGTACAGGTCGAGCGTTTGGCTCATGCCGTATTGGGCTGGCGTGGCGGCCGTCTGCACGATGAGACCCACGGGCGTGTCCAAGATTTTGGTGAAGTTCACAAAGTCGGCGCTCCATCCTTGGTTCACGCCGAAGTAGATTTCCTTCTCACCGATGCCCATGATGGTCTTGTCCGTGCCAGCACACGAAACGGTCCCGTTGACGTACAGCACACAGACGGTGCGGTCGGTGACCTCGACGTCCACCACCGGGCCGCCGGTGTCGATTTGCTGGTACGTGGTGGCATAGGAGTCCATCCGTTGTGAAGTGTCCACCATGTGATACACGGGGTAGCCGTTGTACCAGGTGATTCCAGAGCACCAAAGGCTTTGATTGTCGTCAACCAAACAGGTCTGCTCCGAACTGTAGGTACTTGTGTTGATAGCAGCCCCCATGACGCCGAAGGATCGGTGGGCAGGGTAGTAGGGGTTTTGGTCATCCAAATCCCCATACGATCGTCCGATGCAATACACGGAATCGTCGTCAAGCTGGACACAACCGGAGCGTCCCGACATTCCCAAGAAGGTCACGGCCGTCCGACCCGCTGGCATCTCCAGCAGTTCAACATCGCCGTTTTGGAGGATGCGACTGCCGTTATCGAATTTGGAAAGGAGGACATGGTCGTAACCGGTTTGACCGGGACCGGGCACCCAGACCGTGCACGCAAGGCTTCCGTTTGAAAGAATGGCGCAAAGGTTCCGGTAGGCCACGGCTTCGACTTCCACGGCCGAGGCACCGCTCGGGAGTGGCATCCAGGAAATGCCGTTGATGGAGGGCGGCAAACCCCAGTCGGAATTCACTGAACGGCAGGCCACCGATCCGTTGCTGAGCACAGCACATTGACCGAAATCGGATTTGTCAACGGCCGTGGCCCCGTTGTACGGGTCCTGCCACGTGATGGTGTAAGGACTGTTCCACTGAACCGAAGTTGGGCAGTGGACCACGGAAGTGGCGTTGAACACGCACCCTAGCGTACCTTCCCCAACGGTAGAGATGTCGAAATCACCCGAAACACGGGCTGGGATGGGCGTGCTGAACGTTTGGTCAATCGTGGTGGTGTTGGGCAAGAAGTAGCGTTGGTTGCTGAAGCCGTAGTATGGGTTGGTGGAGCCGGACATGGAGTATCTTCCCCAACAAGACATGCCGTCGTCGCCGTCCGCACAGACCATGCCGTTGTTCATTCCGAGGGTGTCAAAGCGACGGTCCTCCACCTGAAGCGTGAAATTGAAATTGGGCACCGTGCCTTCAAACGAGAAGGTTTCCGAAGCCGTCATCAACGGCATCAAGCGGTCGAGGTTCGCATCGAAGGGGAAGCCGTTGGCCACCACGGGGAAGGTACCGAAGGAACGAAGGCTGGGGCGAACCGTGACCACTTCTTCGAAGACGTTCACAAGTTCACCGCTGTTGTAGTTGGACGGATGATACACTTCCCACGTGTCCACCCACTGTTGGACGACGATGGAGAAGGTGGTGTTGATGACGTTGGCTTGAGCGGTACCGGTGAACTGGAAATTGGAGCCCGTCCAACCGTAGTAGTCGTTCAAACTGATGCCTCGGGGCGCTTCGGGGGCAAAGAACGCGTCGCACTGCTGGCCAAGGTCGCCTCGCACGCAGGTATCCCTGACGTCAATGGGTTGGTTGACGTAGGTGCCGATTTCGTATTCGTAAATCGGGGCAGTAAAGCGGAACGGCGCCGTGGCGTTCAGTTCAATGTCGTAGGATTGCGAAGTGGTGCTCGAATTGTACCAAACCGTGAATCGGTGGAGACCGAGACCGGTGAGCGTTCCGTTGATGTAGTGAGCCGGGAGGTCGTAGCCGTGCCATTCGGTACTGTAATTGATGGTGGAGCCGGTATATTGAGAGTAGGATACGGATTTGTTCACTAAGTAACCTGAGCTGTTGGTGGTGCGGTAATTGTACAACCGGTTGTCAGAGGTGATGATTTGGCTGGGACCGTATTCACCAGAGCGGGCCGTGGTGAAGAGGTCGAGGGTGTTGGCCGGCACATCCACGGCCGCAGGAGTCGGGCCTGGGGCGGTGTAGGGCCACATGTTGGTTCGGTTGAGGCCCCAACAGGCGATCTCATCCGTATCCAAGAGCGCACAGAGTTGACGAGCGTAGTTGATATAAACGGATTTCGCAGCAATCGCCGTGGCGTTCGTGTTGTTGGGCAACAGCGCATAGGTGACCTCGTGGTAGGACGCTGGCGTCGCCGCACCTTGGCCCATGCCACGCATGTAGGCGTAATTGGTATCGCCGTAACAGGCCACGGAGCCGTTGGTGAGCACGGCGCAAACGGTGTTCTGTTCTTGGGCCACGTCAACCACAGCGGAGCCCGAGTTGATGCTCGAGAGCAGACTGGTGGTGGAGGGAGCATCGGCCGAAGCGTATTCGGTACCACCGGTGGACGGATTGATGGTCGCCCCGAGACAGTACTCCAAGTCCGAAGTTGACAGGGCGCAGATGGATTGGTCAAGGTGGACCAGTTCCGTGATGGTTGAACCGGACCACGTCACGGCGACGGACGCCGTCGTAAACGCGTAGTTGTAGTTACTCGTGAGGATCCGAGCGGGGTCCTTGCCCCAGCAGTTGACCTGCCCGGTTTCAAACAAGCCGCAGAAGGTGTCCGCCGTCCCGACAATTTGGGTCACGTTGCTTGAAGGCAGGTTGGTGATGTTAACGAAGGTGCGTGTCGAGACGCCGTTGTCGCCCCAGCAACGAATGTCGTTGGCTTCGTTGGCTGCGCAGAACCCGTACGAGGTCGACCCTACGGCCGTCCAGTCCAGTCCTGATGGCTCGTGGACTTCAACAGGAGCGCGAGAATCGTAGACGTAAGAGGAAAAACTTCCCAAGTGATAATCGGGACCAAGCGCCCTGTAGTTATCGTAGCCTTGGCAAAACACCCGGCCGTCTTCCGTGAGTGTACATTGCGTGTAATAGCCGCTCTCGGTGACTTGGGTGATGTTGGTTCGTGGGGGCACATAGGTGACACCGGTGGGCAGGCCTTCCACTTCGACGGTCACGTCGGGGCTGATCCATGCATCACCAACCGGCAACACATGCACAAACTCAGCGCCTTCGGCCACGTCGAGCACGTGGTCGGCCGGAGCCAGGTAGTCCGTCACCGTCACGAGGAAGGTGGAATTGACGGAAACGGTCGAGGTTCCGAAGGTGGTGTTGGCGAACACCTTGACCCAATCTGAACCGACGGCATCGCCCGTGATGGTCACGGCGCCGTTGGTGGCCACGGAGGCGTTGATGGAGCCGTTAGGGCCGAACTCCAAGCCGTACGTCGCCGAGGGTGGGGTCGAAATGGCGTTGATGTTGAGGCTTGAACCGTTGACCACCGTCACGTCGGCGTACTTGGCGCCGCCAGCGGTGTAGGCGCTGGGGTAGGCAAGGCGGGTGGAGGGATCGAGCGAATCGGTATCGCTGGCCAGCGCTTCAAGAGTCACCGGGTCGTTGGAAAGCCCGTCGTGACACACAAAGTCACCGTTGATGTTGGAGGATTGAGTTGAGGTTCCGAACCAATAGGCCGACGTGGATTCTCGAGTGATGTCGTGGTCGGCGAGGACCGTCCATGGCAGGATGAAGGTGAGCCAGTAATCGGTGGAACCGGCGAAAGCGGAGTTAGCCGCCGTGACGTTCCACCAGCTCCCCGTGTTGGTAAATTCAATCGAAACTGATTCCGTGGTATCGGTGGGGTCGTTGGGCGTTTGGGTCACGGTGTTGTTCTTGATGTACAATTTGTCGCTGCCGGCCCCGTTCATGATGATGAGGTGCTCGTAGGTGGAGAGGTTCCCGTCGGTGTCAAACTCCAACCCCCACGAGAAGGACTTGAGGTTGGTGGAGGTCTGGAGCGGGCTCTCGTCGAGGAGCATGCGAATGTAGAGGTTGGTGGCGTTGGAAGCCGTTGAAATGGCAGGGTAGGTTTCGTTGCCCACGATGTCCAACACCGCGTTGTTGACGTCGGCCACGGTGTCCCACATGGTCTGTCCCCCGCAGGTCATCGGCGAAAAGGTGAGGCTGGGCGATGTTGGTAGGGTAGCGTTGCTTTGCGCGAGCGGAACCAAACTGGTGAGGAAAAGGGTCACGAGAAGGATGGCTTTGGCTTTCATAGCATTGCCGAAAGCAATCCAACATAAAACCATTTGTTGCTATTTGAGTCAATGACCGTTTATGATAGGGATGGTCAAATCGCCCATACCGCGATACATCGTCGGTGTGGAATATACACCCTGAGCCTAACGAGTCTGACTTCCGGTCTTGCGCTCCTCGGCATGGTGCTGGCGGTCGGCGTCGTGGCGTTGGCGTTCCCTCGCAACGAACACCTGGCGGAGTTGGCAGAGGAACTGGCCGTGGTTTGAAGGAACCGTGGAACGAAAAACCACCACCTATATATCACCAACCGTCCCACTGACTATGGTTGACCTTCAATCCGGTGCATGGACCAAGGCCTTCAACGACGGGGCCTTTGTTCGGAAACAAAGCGAGTTTCGAGACTACATCGTAGACGGAGGCCTGTTTGCTCCTGAGGACAACCGGTACCACCTCTACGTGTCGCACGCTTGCCCGTGGGCCCACCGAACGCTGCTCGCACGGCGGCTGCTCGGTCTTGAAGAGCGAATCACCTACGACGTGGTGGATTGGCGAATGGAGCCTGACGGCTCGTGGACCTTCAACCCCGATGAGCCCGGGGCCACCGCAGATTCGTTGAACGGTGAGCGAAGCCTCGAGGGTGTTTACAACCGAGCGTTCGAAGGGTGGACTCGAAGCGGAAAAGTGGGAACCGTTCCGGTGCTGTGGGACAAACATCTCAACACCATCGTGAACAACGAGAGCCGAGAGATCATCCGAATGTTTGACGCCATGGCTTCAGCGGGTTTGGGCAACGGCTCGACGTTGTGCCCCGAGCCACTCAAGGCCGACATCGATGCGATGATTGACGCCAATTACGAGTCGGTCAACAACGGCGTCTACAAATCCGGGTTTGCTCGAACGCAATCCGCCTATGATTCAGCCGTTCACACCTTGTTCAACCGCTTGGATGAATTGGAAGCCCACATGCAAGGTCGAGATTGGCTCGTTGGCGACGACAGCGGGGTGCTGACCGAGGCCGACCTGTGCCTGTTCACGACGTTGGTACGGTTTGACCTGGTCTACGTGGTTCACTTCAAGTGCAACCTTCGCCGAATCATCGACTATCCTCACCTTCATGCGTTTGTCAATCGAATGCTGGAACTGCCCGGCGTTCGAGAAACCTGCAACTGGCACCACATCAAGTGGCACTACTTCTGGTCCCACGAAAATCTGAACCCGTACAGGATTGTTCCCCTTGGCCCTGCCGAAGGCCCACACGCAGCGTGACATCAACCGACGACCGACGCATCGGTGGCAGACAGGTCATCGCTCGCCTGGCTCAACCGTTGGCGCTTGTTTGCTTGCACGACCTCGTACATTGCCAACACAGGGGCTAGCCGTTCTGCACGGGACTGGGTGCGAACCTGCTCCACGCTGCGCTGAGTTTCAGCGTGCATCAGCGCCAGTTCTCGTTCGAGTTCGGCCTGCTCAATCGCTTCCTCTCGAGCAGAACAGGTCTCGGTTTCCGGTTCCTTCTTTCTCAACCAATTCCACAGAGCGCGCACGCCCTGAAACGCCGAAATGTAACCGGATGTCGTCATTTGCATGGCCAATTCCCTGAGAGAAGTTGTTCCGGGACCTCTTTGTATCTATTGTCCGCAGAACCACCACTCTTATAGCACGCCGACGAGCGAAAAATCCCATGGCAACCCATCGTCGTGCGCTGATTTTCACCGCGTTCTTGCTTCAACTGTTGATGGTGGGGGCCACAGCGTCCCCGCTCTCGGAAGGCATGAACCCGCTTGGAGATGCTGAAAAAATGAACCACGACCTCCTTGTGGCGCTCGGCGGAGCAGAGGACACGGATGTCCTCCCCGTCATTTACCAACTGCACTCCGAAGTCACGGCAACCGACAAGGCGGTCATGAAGGACCTCGGATTCCAACTGCTTGGCGACGCACCCCTGGTTGACGGAGGGCTGGTCGAAGGGACCGCACAAGCGGTTCGCTATCTTTCGACATGGGACCGAGTGGAATACCTCGAACTCGACAAGGAATTGGATTTCTTCTACCTCCCTCCCGAGTGGGGTGGCGACCCAACGGAGCCGGGCATCATGATGCACGAGACGACCCACGTGGTGCGAGCCACCGATGCGTGGACCCGAGCCATCATTCAACCCAACGGCGAGGTGTTGCGAGATACCGACCTCTCGTTTTCCGAATGGGACGGTGACGGTACGGCGATCGTCGACCTCGACACCGGCGTTGATGCAGGTCATCCCGACTACGACTACCTTGAACCGTGGAGCGGTGAAAAGACGCTCTATTCAGCGAAGTTTGGTCCAAGCGGCTGGGTTGAGACCAGGAACTCTGACACATCCTCTGGTCACGGCACGCACGTTGGCGGTACCATCGCCGGTAACGGTGACGCGTCGGCCGGTCGTCGAGCAGGGGTCGCCAAGGGCGGCCAACTGGTGGCCCTCGGGACGGGCGACGGTGCTTCCATCTTTGCCGCTGAGCAAGGGCTTGAATGGACGTTTGCACACTCGGTCCCCGGTCAGAACCCCTACCACATTCGTGTCGTTTCCAACTCGTGGGGCACCGACGGTGACTACGACCCGGACGGCGTCATCGCACAACTCACCGACCGCCTGACCTATGAAAACGGCGTGGCGGTCATTTTCGCAGCCTCCAACTCAGGCGGCTCCGGTGCCGAATGCTCGGGTGGATTGCGAACCAACGTGTACGCCAACACCCCTGCTGCCATCTCCGTTGCGGCCCTGACCCACGACGGTACGGCGGTCACTTCGTTTTCGTCTCGAGGGTGCATGAACCAACAACACACGTGGCCCGATGTGGGCGCACCCGGAAGGAACATTTGGGCGACAGCCCCACGCGGTACGGCCATTGATGCTTCCACTCGCGCCCAAGGCGACCTGTACTACATGTCCATTTCAGGCACGTCCATGGCCACCCCTCACGTCGGTGGCATGGCGGGCATTCTGCTGGACGTGGCGCCCTCGCTGGGCGTGGCTGATTACCACCGCGACGACCATGATTTCGGAAGCAGCTTGGTGGGCGGTGACGGAACGGCGGCCTACGGACAATTCGAGGACTGGAACACGGCCAACTTTAGCAGAGTACACGAAATTGAACTCATTTTGGAACTCACGGCTCGCTACGAAGGCATGGCCAACTCCTGCGAGGACGGCAATGACGAGGATTCGTGCAACGACATCCCTACCGAATGTTATCGAAGCGCAACGGGCAAGTGCCATGACTGGCGCATCGGTCACGGATTGACGGACGTGGATGCAGCGGTCGCCCTCGCCCGTACGCTCCAATTGATGCGAGATCAGGACAACGACGGCATCGTTGACCACCCCCAGTACACCGTTTGGGACGCCTACGACATCTACGAATCCATGATGACGACCACCAGTATTCCCGTCAACTCCGACCGTGTGCGCCACGCATGGAAGGGCGATTGGAACCACTTTAACAACGGCCAAACCGGCGCAGTATACTACACCGAAGATTCCCATTACGTGTGGATACCCAACGGAACAACACTCCTGCAAGCCACGCTTGCTGCAACGGAAGCTGACCTCGACACAGGGCAGGTTGGCACCCTCCAACTCTCCATTGACCTTGGCGATGATGGAAGCAACGATGGTGGACAAGGTGTTCGTTTGGGGGACACGTGGTATTACGAACTCGACGTGGATGAGGCATCCTGGGGCAAGTGGGCCCATTTCGACACCACGGGACAGGCCGTGACGTTGTGGGGATTGTTGGACGACCCAGAATTCTTCGAATCTCGAATCCCCTATACGGTGGACGTGATGTTGACCCTTGACCTCTCCACACCGGTCGACATCATGTTTGAGCAACGACCGGACTTCTATTCCGACCTTGACCCAGCCCCACCTTCGGACGATTACGACGACTCGATGGACGGCATGCTGACCTTCACACGTCCGGCCTACGACCAGCAAACGGTGGTCTCGTTGATTCAACCAAAATCCGCCGGCGGAGATGAGGGTAGTGACGGATTCTTTGCTTCGCTTGGTGACCTTCTGGACGACCATCCGTTCGCCGTTCTGTTCTTCATGCTGCTCGTTCTTCTTGGTGCAGGCGGTGCAGGGTATGCGCTCCGTGAGCGAAAGGAATACGACGTGCACCTCGTCCTCGACGCCGAGATTACACAGGACGATGACGCATCATCCTGATGGATCTCCGTTCTTGAACAGGATTCTGGCTGCCCCTCGCCATGCTCCTTCGACGGCACGTACCCATTGACTCCAGGATGAGAGTGATTGGTCCATTCGTTCGCCGTGCGTTGCTCCATCGTAAAATTGCAGTGTGTCGTTCACCCGAAAGTCGGTTGACGCACTGGCGAGATGGATACGGTTGTTTTGACAAAGTTTTGCGGCAATTTGTTGCGCATAGCACAGCGGTAGGGCCATGAAGAGGATGTTTCCTTGCTGATGAGCAATGCGCTGGGCGATGTCGGTGACGGAGCGATAATCCTCGTCCTCATGGCCGTTGGAAAGACCGGGGATGGATTCTATTTCTTCGTCCTCCCAAGGCTCAAGCCCTTCAACCACCTCGAAACCGTGCTCAAGGCATCCATGGCCGAGGTGAACCCAAGCGGCTGGATTAACGGTGGTGGCCTTCCCGTCGATGGCTTCGTCGATGGTCGCTGCAAAGCGAACCTTGAGGCGAGGAAAAGGCGATACCAATTCACCGGCCGTCATGGAGACCCACTGGTGGACGTGAGAAATGGTCTCAATGCAGGCAAGCATGCCGTGGGCGTGGGGGGTGGCCAGCAAATCGTCCAATGTCGCCCAAGAGGGTTCGCCCTGGCTATTGGTGGGCACGCCCGTGATAAGCAACTCAGCGCCGTAGGTTTGGGAACCAAACGAAATCATGTGTTCAGGGGTCAATTCATCAGGGGCAAACAGGGTCATGTTCACCTTGTGTTGCGACCCTCTATGAAGACTGATGAGAGACAGTGGACGCAGGGGAGTCGGACAGGGGTGCAACTGCCGCTTAATTCTCGATGCCATCGCTTCGCTCATAGAGGCAGAGCGGTCTGATTTGGCCTTGGTACTGATTAAACAGGGACTGATTCCCTAAACTTAACCCAGCCCTTTCCAAAACCACCCTGAACTCCTTAGAGTAATCAACATCGGGTTTTAGTGAAAATACAGACTGTGAGGCCAAAAAGGGATGGTGGACGCTGGGGAGTCGTCCCTGCTTCGGAACCTCAGG
>JBMZJQ010000046.1:0-13882 GCA_049617635.1 Candidatus Poseidonia sp. | reverse complement strand
AGTAGGTGACGTTGGAGACATCTTGGGCTTGGATGAACCACGAGACCATGAACACCAGGACCTGCATGGCGGCCATGAAAGGAACATAGACCTGCATCCCGAAATTCTTGTGCAACGGAAGGGCCATCTCGCCAATCACTGCCCATGCGAGACTCATCAACAAGACCGTTCGGTCAAATTCCGAATACACCCACATGCTGACCGCATAGAAACTGAACAGAATGAACATCGAGCCACGAGCGGGTTGCCAGCGGCGCAAAAAGAGAATCAACACACCCGACGTCATGAGGGCTTGAAGCCAAAGGCTCTGAAGGCCGATTTCCAAAGCCTCGTTGTAATTGCCGTAATCGCAGAAGTTGGTTGAACCGCTGTAGCAAAAATGCTGGAGCGGCCTGAACCATAGGTTGCTGTAGCGGAACATCAGCATCAACACGGCCCACGCAGCGCCAACGCCAAACACCAACAACAGTTGCGATTTCACGCCGTTGGTGCCGCTTTTGGCATCGGGCCATGCCGACCACATCGGTGCGGTAACGGACATCACCAAGCCGATGAACAACCCAATGTGGGTCGGAGATAGCAGAATGTCGGTGTTGTTTTCAACACCCAACAGTTCATGCCAAATCATGTCACCAAAGCCCGCAATACCGAAAATCACAATCCCGTACACACCGGGTTTATGATGCGGGGCAACGCTGTCAAGGGCTTGGAAGGGATGTTTGACCAAATGGGTCAAGCCTTCGTCGGGAAGGATGGCGTACGTGATGTACAAGCCGTAAGCGGTTGCTCCGGAATACCAAATCGCATGCCAGGGTGTGAAGAAGGTGTCATCCACCACACCAGAAATATGAGCAAAGGCGTCGGTCAAGAGACCACCAAGACACCACAAGCCGAGAACGAGGACGAGGAGATCGTAATGCTTCTCTCCAATTTTTGGCAACCCTGCGAGACGTTTGTTGAGGAGAAAAGCCACGCCTCCAGCCAGCGCAAGGGTTCCGAAGAACAGGGTTGGAAATCCGAACAGCAAATTGGGTTCTGAAACCGTGTCAAGTGAGTGTGCAGGATGGTGCATGGATTCAAGATTTTGATTGTACTTATAAGAACGACTTCAATTGAGGCGCGATGGATGGTTTTTCTTTGCATGAAATGATGCCACGGGTGCGAGAAGCATATACACGCCCTCCAACCTACCTTGCCTCATGGGCGTGGAGCGGCGCGGGACAGCCGGGGCTTTTCTGATGGTCGTCATGATGCTCGCCATGGCGTGGCTGCCCTGCGTCCAGCAGGAGGACACTGTTGATGTCCTCGACCAAGAGGTGTCCGTTCGCGACACCATGCAAGTGACGCAAAACTTCACCACTTCACAGGGGTTCTCTCTCACGAACCTCTCCCTCAATCCAGCAAGCGGATTGACCTCGTTAACCCGGCCGAGTATGTCATGGACCACGCCGGGTGGCTTTGGCCTGACTTCATTGCGTTCGGGTGCATGTTCTGCGTACCTCCCATCGACCAACGAAGTGTTTCTCATCGGTGGAAGGGTGGACGTGGACCCAACCCAAACCGGTGACGAAGCGATTACAAAAAGTGTTGAGATTTTCGATATGACCAACAAGACGTGGTCGCCATCTCTTGAAGAACTGAAGCAAGTGCAACAGTACCACAAGTGTGCTGTTGCAGGAGGAAAAATCTACGCCATCGGCGACTACTATCCCTTCGCTTCACCCAGTATGGAAGCCAGTGGACTCGTGCAGGTGTTTGACCCTGCGGCAGGAAATTGGAGTTACGGAACGTCCATGCCGGGTAACCGTTCGGTGGGATTGGCCGGTGTAACGGAGCACGGGGGGATGATCTACGTTGCTGGAGGCGTGACGGCTCAGGACCGCTCAGACCTCACCGACCGCCTCTTGCGTTACGACCCAAACAACGACACCTGGACGCAACTGGCCAGCATGAACAACCCACGTCACTCGTTCGAATTGGTTTCCTTCAAGGGGAAACTCATCGCTTACGGCGGGGTCGCTCAGTTCTTTGATCCTGCTGCAAACACGACCGTCGAAGGTGACTCCAACCTCACCGAAGCCTACGACCCCATCACCAACACCTGGTCGCAGCTTCCGAACGCTACTCGCAAACTGTCGGCATACTCGGCCGCCGTGTACAACGATGAAATCGTGATTCATGGTGGCTACACATCGGGGGGTTGGCAGGGCACATCCAACGACAAGACCTACGGCTACGACCCGTTCAACAACCTTTGGAACACGCACGCCACGCTCCAGACCGGCCTGTACGATTCCACACTTGTAAGAGCGAACGACACACTGGTCTATGCCAGCGGAGACAGCAGTCCAACACGGTTTGGGACATGGTCCATTCAATACCTTGCAGAAAACGAATACAACGTCAACCCCAGCCAGCGAGAAGGTTTGCTGGTCTCCCCCATCCAAGATTTGCGAACCGGCTCAGATGGGGCGGCCAGTCTGTTGTGGTTGGCCTTTTCGACGCTCGAGCCAACCGACACCTCCATCGGTTTGCAATATCGAACGGCACAGTCGCTGCAGGGTATTGCTTCGGCGTCTTGGCTACCCACCACTGTGCCCATTAACACCTATCTGTCGGCGGGGAACACCTCCCTGTCCGGCGTTCTTGAAGATTCACCTTACCTCCAATACCGCGTTCGATACGAAACCACGAACCTCATGGATTGGGTGACGCCAACGCTCCTCGAAGTTTCCATCGGTGCAGACACCGCAGAATTTACCGGAACGGTTCCCGCCACCATCCAACCCACCTCCTCTCCGCTGACCATCTCAACCCTTCACCACGGTGTGACGCAAAGCGGAACATACACGCTTCAACTCCATCCCTGCAATGAACTCGGAAGCTTTCAGGTCGGCTCAGATTGGTTGAAATTGATCTACAACACGACCACGGACACACTCACCGTTGAAGACCCCGAGGGGTTGCTGTTTGGACAACCAACCGCCACCCTTGGAGCCAATGGTGCCAACGGGCAAGCCGTTGATTGGACATTTTCCATCGGCGGCACCATGCCAACAGACCATCTCCGCATCAAAACCACAACGCACGCTCAGCGCAATGTCACCTACTTGCACGACGACATCATCGGCATGGATCGAGAAGTCACGGTTGAACTCACCAACATCACCGCTGACGCATCGAGTCAAGGCGACGAGACGGTTGAGGTGGGGGAGGTACTCCCGGGCAACAGCCTGCTCAACATCAGCCTCGATCACTTCTTCACCAACAGTGGCCTACGGGTGTTGGGGGGCCAGTTGCAAGCGCGATTGCACGTGGACATGCACACCTATGACCTCGATGTCTTTGGAGAGCGCATCTGGTACAATGAAAGTTCAGAATGGTTTGATTTGCCTTCAGGTCAACTCTACCATGCGTTGCTCAACGTTCCCGAAACGCTGTCCGGTGAGGTGGACCTCTGGTTTGAGGCCCGAACAAGCGAAGACTGGGGCCTGACCTTTTCGACTGAACCGCATTCGTTCATCGTCAACAGCAACGGGCCTACGCTTCTCGATGTCTCCCCCTCCTTGGATGCGTACATCAACGAAGACGTGTACCGAACCGTGTCCTTTGCGTTCTACGATGTGGGCGGTTTCACGAACGAAACGCTCTTCGCATACGCCTGGCTTGAGGCACGCAACGATGGAACAAACGGCCATCCCAAGGACGGTGTACCGCAACGCGGTGAATACGAACCTGCTGTGTATTACCTCCATCAACAAGGGAACCGCTGGACCGTGAACGTCACCGTGAATGACACGATCAACGACGACCACGAATGGGCAAGGGTGTTGCTTGAAGGGCAAGACATCGCAGGGTTTGGTATTCCTACGGCGACGCCTGAGGACGGCCATGCTCGTTGGGAATCGAGGACACCAACCAAGAGTCAACTGGTCTCGTTTGAACCGACAACGAACTTGCTTTCAGACACTCTGATGCGATTCGAACCCGCACAGGAAGTGGGCTGGTCCATCGTGGTGGAAGATCTGAACGGCCTCAACGACATTATGGAAGTCCGGGTCGAACTTGGAAATGACGATTCTCTCGGTTTCAAGTACACCGTTCTTGACAACACCTGTGCTGTCTTGGACGAACGTTTGCAAATATTGCCCACGGGGTGCGTGGTCGATACCAGCAACGGCGTGCTGGCATTGGACATCACGGCGAAGGTGGAATGGAGTTTTATCGAGGCAGGCCTGATTCAGGGTGAAGTTGACATTTGGCTCAAGGACTATGATGGCACGCAGCGCTTCGACTACAGCGAAGCCTGGGTCTTGGAGCGTGCCATGGCCATTAACCTCAACAGTTTGCGGGATGATGATGGTCCGGTCAACCAAGTCATTGGTGAGACCGCCGTGGTGATGGCTGGCGACCACTTGAACCTCACAGCCGATATATCCCACCAAACCAGCGCCACACCTTACACGGGCGACCTCCGATTGCGATGGGACGGGATGATTCAGAGCAACCCGTGGAAAGGCGGAGCCACCGTGAACATCGAAAACGGCATGATGTTTGCTTCCATCCCAACGCCGGACACTTCGGGTTTGGTTTACGACCTTACCTTGACGTTGTGGGACCCGTTTGAAACTGAACAACTGGCCAGTTACGAAGTCCCATCGTTCCGTGTTGACCACCAACCACCGGCCTTGTTGGCTTCCTCGATTCTCGACACCATCTCTCGCTACCACCTTGACGATGTTCAGATCGGCGTGAACATTGACGAGGAACAGGGTTGGTCATCGCCTCTGGAACTCACCTGCCAGGTTCGCTCAATGGATGTTGAATGGGAGGCCATCACGCTGGTGAGAAACGCCACCACATACTTCAACGGCAACACCATGTTCAGTTTTACCTATGATTTCAGTGAACTCGGCGACCCCTCTCTGCTCTCCCCTCAGGCGACCTTGGCCTGCTGGGCACAAGGTAGCGATGACGCAGGTTGGACGTTGACCTCCGCAACAGGCAACTCCGCCCTTGACCCTTGGTTGGAAGCACCGCTCAACAACATTGGGCCTGATTTGGCGCTTGAAAACATTGAGATTTCTGAGGAGTTCAAGGCGGGGGAGACCGTTCGCCTTTCGTTCTATGTCGTCAACGGTGGAGAGGGGCTCACAGTACCGTTCAACGCCACCATTGAACTTGTTCAAGGCGATGAAAGGACCCTGATTGGACGTTCAATTTTCTCTTCAATGGACGAGAACACCGCGAAATCTGTGAAACGATCGTTCACCGCTCCCGAAGGAACGTGGACGCTCGAAATCACGGTCGATCTTGAGCAAAACATTTGGGAAATCGACGAGACAAACAACGTCTACAGCAAACAGTACACCACCGCTGGCGATGGATTTGGTGGGGTGATTCTCCTCGGCGGCGCAGGGATGATGGGACTGCTCGGACTTCTCGTGGTCCTTCGGCGGCGAAAAGGACCAGAAATTGACGACGGGAAACTTGCAGTGGCGTTGAATGCCACACCAGGCCCGACAGCACCTCCTCCTGCAACCCCCGAAAAACGGCGCGGTCCTCCTGGAGGAAAGGTGGTCAAGAAGGAAGGTGGTCAACCGAAGAAAGGACCACCTCGCGGCCCGCCCAAGGCGGCTGAGCCTGTTCCTGAAGTCTCTCCCCAAGCGATGGCAGCTCAATACATGGATGCGTTGGGAACACCCGAAACGGTGGAGCCTTCTCCTGACGCCTCGACACATGCAGCTGATTATTCTCAACTGCCGGGCGGAGGGGAGTACGAATACACCGCTGAAGGGACGTTCTATGTTGGAGAGACCTGTGGCCGATGGATCTTGAACGAGGACAAATCGTTCACAAAACTGCCTGAAGATGGATGAAGCCTACCTTCATGAAGCCTGAGGGTGTCCAAGGAGCATGAGTGAAGCCGCTGCAGACATTCGCAGGGTTCTCACCATCGTTTTTCGAAGCGTTCAGAGCCTTCCTCGGGCAGACCTCGAACGCACCTTGTCCTTTGACATGGAGTGGCTTGAACCGCATGAAGCCGAAGAAGCGGTTGAGCAATTGGTGAATGCAGGCTGGCTCAAAGAGAAATCAGGTGAACTCACGGCAGCGGTGACCCTTGGCGACATCGACGTCCCCTTCGGTTGGTTTCCTCGGCCAAGTCGTCTCTTGCAGCCCGTTGGCCCCGACGACATGGAGTTCCCACAATCCGAATCGCGGGCCTCAACCAGCACCCCTGTTGCATCGCCATCACCTCCTGCGGTGGACGTTCAGGAACCCAGCACCAACAACGACCCACGGGCAGCACTCACACGCAGAGTGAAAGGATTCATCGTTCGCCAAAGCGGATTGACGGCCGAAGAATTGCAACGGAGGGCTGAGCGTAAAATCGCAGCCTTTCATCTCATTACGCCGTGGTTGGCCTATGCGCTGGTCGCTCGTGAGCAAGGGTTGGAGATGGACGATATTGTCCAAGCCCTCGCAGTGGTCTGATCACTCAAGGGTTTCCGTTTCTTGACCACGGGCGGCGAGTTCAACCAGGACTGGAAGCAGCATGAGTGCCAACACCAGCGAGAAGAGAACCGTCACGGCGGTGATCAATCCAAAGTCTTGGATGATGGGCATCGGCGAGAACAGCAAGACAGTAAATCCAGCCATGGTGGTAAGGGCGCTCATGATGAGGGCTACCCCGGTGGTGTTCAATGCTGAATACAACGCTTCCCAGTGGTCGCCTCGTTTGGCCATCTCGACCTCGAATCGGCGCCACATGTGAATGGAGTAATCGATACCAATGCCCAACGTCAGTGCAGTGACCATGACCGTTAAGACGTTCCACTTCAACCCAAGGAGCGCCATGGAGCCTACCACCCAAAGTGACGCCACACCCACCGGGAACAGGACGGTCACGGCTGGCATGACCCGGCGTGTCAACACGAACAACACGAGGAAGGAAACCACAAGGGAGATGACGGTGCTTTCGATTTGGGTTAGACTCAGACCATCGAGGACGGTCTCGAGCATGACCAAATCACCTGTCACGTGAAGTTGTGCATGGTCTTTGAGTTGGTACTTCAGGGTCCCGGAATCATCGGTAGAGCCCAAAATTTCGATGAAATTGTTAATCACGCGGCTTGACTCGACGGACGTGCTGGCTTCGACCCGAATTTCGTGACGCAGGTTGACGATGTTATCGCCGTTGAGATGGACGACTTGCTCAACCCGTTCCTGCCATGTTTCCCCGGTCAACGGGTCGGCCACGGTGGTGTTTGTAGACAAGGCAGTAAAGAAGGCACCAAGGTCGAGATCGTCGTTTCGATTGATTCGCAACACTTCGCCACGGTCCACTTCAAGGTTGTATTGTTCACCAAGCGACTCGTTTCGAAGGATAGCGTCACGAATCACGGGCAGCGGCCCTTCGTAGGAAGGTGTAGGCACACCCACCACATCGTTGTTGGATTCCAAGTCCGAGTGGAAATAATTCAGTTCCGTGAGTAAAATGTGGTCGCCGGGGATGAAGACTTGACCGTCAGCCGGTTCCATCAAGACGTAGACCACCTTCCAGCCAGCGCTTTCGTAACTGGTTGCCAACTCATCACGAACGGTCATGATCGGTAAATCTTCGTTGACAAAATCCGCCAAATCAAAGTCGGTTTCCAATGATGCGGCCCCGTAAACGGCCAGTCCAGATATCAAAATGGTCACCAACAAAACCCCGACCTGTTGTTTTTGTTGAACTCGCACGATGCGCTCGGAGAGTTGAGGAAGGTTCAGCACAGGGGGTGCTTCCTTTTGCTCGCCCTCTTTTCGGAACATCACGTGGAGGGCACCTACAAACACAGTCGAGGAGATAAAGGCCGATACAACGCCCAAGGAGAGAGCATAACCAAGGGTGGCCAAGGGTGGAAGCGGGGAGATGATGTTGGCCAAGAAGGCGGCTACGGTGGTGACAACCGCCAAGGTCAGCGGAACAGAGAGATGGCCAACCGACCTCAACCAAGATTCAGCCACATCCGGGTATTCTTCTGAAGCACTGCGTTGGGAGCGTTGGAGGTGGATGGCGTAATCGATGCCAAGGCCGAGAACCAGCGGGGCCACCGTGGCTTCAAGCGCTGTGAACACGGCTCCCGAGAGGTTGAGAATGCCGTACGTCCAGATCAGTGCGCTGGTCAGTCCAACCAACGGGAACACAACTTGATTCACCGAACGGAACGAAATACCGAGCATGATAACCACGACCAAAAAGGCCAGGCCAACCAACATCAGGAGGTTGTCAAACGTCCCTTCGTCGATGTCATGGGCCAGCAAATCGTTGGAGATGACCTCGTATTGGAGACTTGATGTCGTTGAGCGCTCCTCAAAGACCCCACGAAGTTGATTTTGGAGTTCTCTGCGAACGGACTCTTCGATAGCAGGGTCCACCTCAAGAACCCAGAGGGTGGAGGATGCCGACGGAATACCCGTACCACTGCCGTCGTCCAAATAGTCGCAAACAGGGTCGTAATCAAGATCTTTGTGAAGTAAAGCGGCCGACGCGTAGGTTGCTGCCGAAAGCAACTGGTCATCCGCCGTCAAGCTGCACGTTTCGTTGTCATCAAAGACCAAGGAAAGCACTTCGGGCCAATCGCTGAGCGAGGCGATGGTTCGTCCATCGGCCTCTTCATCAAGTGCAAGTTGAAGGATCCCCGGAGCCGTGGTCCAAACGTTCACGAAATTCTGCCTCTTTTCGGATTCATTCTGGAAATGGGAAAGATCCTCGTTCATCGCAACAAGGGTCTCTAGTGCCAATACGTTTGACCCGTCATCGGCGGTCACATGGATGAACATCGGTCGCATTTCGTTTGGAAAATGTTCGTGGATTCGGTCGTGTGCCATGGAAGCCTCGGTTTCAGGTGAAAACTCGTTCAAGTCGGTTTGAAACGTCGGAGGCGAGAGGTAGAGATTGCTGGCCAGTAGGACCGTGACCAAGGTGAAGGTCGCCACAATCAGAGGCGAAGCACGTTGGAACGACGGCGCCAATTTGGCAAGGCGTTCCTCAAAGGCCGCCGTATCCATGCTTCGGCTCTCTCCATCGGGCATAAAAAGAAAGAGGTGATTCGTCTCATCACAAGCCCTCTTCTTTGTCACCTTGCATTCACCCCGCTCAATTGGAGGCGAAGGTTCAAAACAAGAGGGCCGGTCGCTGGGTCGGTCATCATGGCGGTTACGGTCTTGAAAAAGGAAAAAAACGAACTCCGACTCCGTATTATTGGCGAAAGCCACACGGCACTTCAGGTTCTTCGAGAGCGACTCAACGCCCACAAGGACGTGGACTATGCCAACTATTTCCCCGGCCATCCCGAACTCGACGACCCCGAGTTTTACATTCGCACCACCTCCAAAGCAGGCGTTGACAAAGTCTTGAACGACATCATTGGTGGCGTGGCCTCCGAATTTGACAACGCCAGCCTCTGAGCAGGGCGATTCCATGTCAGACCCATTGGCCGAAGCCATCGGCTTGGTTGGGTATGCTACCAATAACAACGGCATAGGTGGCATCATCAAATCCAGGGTGACCGACTTCCGGGTCGAAGAGATTGCAACACCGGTCCACCTTGACAACCGCGGCCGTTTCACGGTTGCGAAAATCACCCTGACCAATTGGGAAACGAACCGGTTTTGCAATCAACTCGCTGCGAAATTGAAGATCCCGCGCAACCGGATTTTCTTTGCAGGTACCAAAGACAAACGGGCGGTCACCTCGCAGCTCTTCGTGATCGACGCCCCGATGAACAAGGTGGCTGAAGTTGAGCTGCCCGATGTTGAAATCGAAGTGATGGGACGAACCCACCAAAAAATTGGGTTTGGAAACCACCGTGGGAATCGCTTCACCATCGTGGTTCGAGGATGTTGCGACAAGGACGGCCATCCACTCAGCGAAGTGGAAGCCCTCGCTGAGGTCGAACGCATTCAGGCCGATATGGAAGCCTCGCTCGGCCCCCAGCGCTTTCCAAATTGGATCGGCCCCCAACGGTTTGGGTCAGGCCGACCGGTCACGCCGGTGGTCGGACGGCACGTGGTCATGGGTGACTGGAAAGAGGCCGTCATGGCCTACCTCTCGATGGAAGGGCCCAACGAAGAAGACGAAGCACGAGCCATCCGTCAGCGCATCCGAGAAGACGGCATCAGCCAAGCCTTGCTTGACGAACTGCCTCGGTGGATGGGTTTTGAGAGAAAAATGATGGAACATTTGCTGGCGAACCCCGAGGACCATGTGGGTGCTTTTCGAACGCTTCCCACCAACCTGCAGTTGATGACGGTGCATGCTCTGCAATCCATCGTGTTCAACAAATCCCTTCACCGACGTATCGAAGCCTCACTGCCGTTGGCCACGCCAGCCGTCGGTGATGTGGTGGGTCGTGTGGACGAGAAAGGTCAACTGGACATGAAATCATGCGTGAATGTTGAGGCGAGGACCCTTCCTCGCATCACTCGGAATTGCGACCTTGGGCGCTTGATGACCACCGGCCCGCTCCCCGGAGGCGATTACATGGAGGCTTTGGGCCAACCTGGAGAGGTTGAACAAAGCACGCTGATGGCCGAAGACCTTGCCGATGTCGATTGGAACATCGAAGCGATTCCTCGTTTGTCGACGACGGGCACACGACGTGGTTTGGTCGCTCAATTTGAGGAATTTTCGGTTGACACCGTGCCCATTGCAGATGCACGTACCATGGGGGCCCGCTGGGAAGATGGACCCGGCGAAGGGGATCGCTGGCATCCCGAAGGAGCCTGTGTACGGTTCCGATTCACCCTCAGTTCTGGCAGCTACGCCACCGTGCTTCTTCGTGAATTTATTCAAGGCCCGCTCGCCAACATGTGAGCGAAACGGCAGCAACAGAACAGCGTGACGAGGCGGTGGTACCGTTCTCGTGTTCAGATGAGGCCCATGGAGAGGACTTCGATTTCACCGACGCCGTGAATCCCAGCCATTTGGGCTTCAAAAGCATCAGCCAAGCCTTCACCGTCGTTCATCTTGACGTGAACTTGAACGAACTTGAGGCCGAAGGCCAACGGCTTCGTCTCGATGGCCTGAATGTCGTAGTCATCGTTTCGCAGAGAGCCAATGGCCTCAGCGATGGCGTCCGTATCAACATCTTCAAGATTGGAATCAGGATTCACTTTGTATGTCATAACAACCATGCCCATGATATCACCTCAGGGTCCGACAAAGCCGCAGTTGGGGCACTTGTAGAGCACGCCTTGGTTGCGCACTCGAGGGCTTCGTCCAATCGGGTTGAAGCAACCGGGACACGGGAACGTGGTTGAGCCTTCTTCAGCCAGTGGAATGCCAGAGGATGTACAGACGCTTGCTCGTTCACTCATGTGGATGCCTCGCAACGCTTCTGCCCAAGGCCTCCCCCTCTTTATGGTTGCGTGAGTCTCAGCCACGCCGTGAAGTCTCAAAACGTTGCACGACAGTCAATCGTCCATGCTTTCCGGTGCTGACGACCAGAGCCCCGTCTCGTGAACGGCACCACCCTGATTCCAGTCGGACCACATCCCCCACACACACCGATTCGATTTGGCCGCCCCAAAGCACCAAGCCCACCAGTCCGGTTTCGTCGCGTCCACATGCAGCTGCGACGTGCCCGGTGTATGACGGTGAAGCGATCAACCGTTTTGGATAAATACGGAGCACCACCATTTCGAGATGGCGAACGGGAGTGTTTGGTCGCAGGTTTTCGATGCAATTCGCCGGTGTTGGCCAGGCAAGTCGGGAAAGGGGTTTCATGACCCCCGAACATCACCTCAAGGTTCTTCAAACCCATCGTCGGTTTGCTTTTTTCGAACAGTAAACGTTGTGGCCATGGGTTCCACGTCGTCTTCAAGGTCACCACCGCCCAAGACTTTGTCCAATTCACGTTCGTAGCGTTCACGAATGGTGGCTTTTGGAGCCTTCCACGGCGTGTGGTGTTTGCAAACAAGGTACACCTCAGAAGAAGAATTTCGAGAAGCATCGGGCGAAAACCGTCGCACGCTCGAGAAGTGAGGTTTGACGGCTGAAATCAATTCATCCACGCCAATGCCTTGGAACAGTTTGGTCGTGAAAGCCCCGCCTTTCTTGAGCAACGGCAATGAAAAGTCCATGACGTCGGCGACGAGGGTCATGGCAACGGACTGGTCCATATCCCACTTTCCAGTGATGTCGGGTGAAATGTCTGAAACGATTACGTTGAGGAGTTCGCCATCCAACTCACCCAAGATCCGTTCTTGCGTGACGGGGTCGGTGATGTCGCCGGTGAGCAACACGGCTCCTTCGACCGGAGCACACGGTTGAAGGTCAACGCCGACGACACGACCGTCTTGGCCCGCAAGTTCAACAGCCACTTGAGCCCAACCACCTGGGTGGCAACCGACATCCAGGACGAAATCACCGTCCCGAATGAGTGTAAATCGTTCTTGGATTTGTTTGAGTTTGAAGGCAGAGCGGGCCCGATACCCGCTTGCTTTGGCTTGCCGCCGCCAAGAATCACGCTTATGATTCTCAACCCAATGGTCAGCCATCCACCTTACCTCCATTCAATCCTGCCTGCCTCGCCCTCATCAATCCTTTTCTTCCGTACCGGGCAAAGCAAGCAATCAAGGGACCCCACAGCGTGGAACGGACGTGAGCAGATTTGGCCGGCGAGCGAACGGACGTGTGGCCCTCACCGTCATCAGCCTCCTCATCCTTGTTTTTGTCCCGGTTCAAGGGAAAGTGGTCAGTCTGGAAACCGACTTTGCTTCCCCCGTTTCAACGGGAATCGGCGGGCGCACGATGCTGGTGGAGGAAATCACGGCAACATGGTGCCCCTCCTGCGCCGAAATCGACCCAGAACTCATGATGGTGGCCGACAGCCACGGTTCTCGTATCGGTTTAATCGCGCTGCATCCAACGGGCCTTGCAGAGAAAGATGCCTTTGAACCGCCAGCAAGTCAGCATCGGATTGACCGCCTCCGTCTTAGCCAACCTTCGCTGGGCAACTCAACCCCGACCTTCCTGGTCGAGGGGGGCGAACCCCGGGTGGGTTACGACGCCTGGGCGGAGGTGCAGCGCGATATTTTGAACACGGAACTTGCCCGCCAACAGGTGACTGAATTGGCCTTTGAGGTGGAACGAACGGACACCGGATACAGGGCCAGTGTTACGCACGCCAACCTGCTTCGCAGCAACGGCACGCAATTGACGTTCCTTGTCCTTGAACACGGAAAAGAAATGCCATCTGGAGCCATCAACCCCGGAGAAGACATCAGGGATCGTGTGTTGATTGGGGTTGCAGAATGCCATGTTGAATCAGCCAACATCACCACAACCATCGGATTGTTGAATGCCTCAGTAGCCTCGGGATGCACGGATTCGTTTTCCGTCGAATTTGAGGCCTTGACCTCATGGAGTGTGTTGCTCATTCACGAACCGACCGCTGACAACATTGAGCAAGGTCAACGGGTGAGCACCTTTGGTGCAGTTGAACTCGCTCACCGCGACCGAGCCAGCGAGCAGGACAGCGGTTCGTTTGCTGGAACCGTGTTGGTAGCGGCGTCCGTTCTGCTTGGCATGGCATCTCTTGCACGTAAAAAGTAACAAAACTACTGATTTCTCCGTATTTTGGAGTGAAAGCGGAAAAATTTCCCGAATTCCGTCATTTCTCTTCACATGAAGACCAAGGATTGATAAACGGCTAAGCCAATGTAATACCATGACAAAAACATGGGAGGACGTCACTTGGGAAGCAGAGACACCCCACAAAGAGTGGGTGGTGGAATACTACGCCAAAGTCGGTAACGATACAACCCACCATCTCTCCGTGTTGCGAGGTGAAACGATGGAGGAAGTCCAGCGCCACCTCATGGGAGAACTTCG